>CAXTBJ010000016.1:23703-52538 GCA_964242585.1 uncultured Bryocella sp. | reverse complement strand
AGCCACACCCGGCCGCTTTGCCGAACTGCTGAAGCCTGTCTCTCAGGAGGCGATCGAACACAAACCCGGCCCCCACAAATGGAGCATCCGGGAGATTCTCTGTCATCTGGCCGACTGCGAGGTCGCCCTGTCCTGGCGACTGCGCCTCGTCTACGGCGCCAATGGCAGGGAAACGGCCGGCCCCGGGGAGGTTGCCCTCCTGCAGACCTTCGACCAGGATGCCTGGTCGCGTGCCTATGACGGCTCCTGCTACACGACTGCAACCGCTCGCACCACCTGGAACGCGGTGCGCCAGTGGAATCTGGCGTTGATGGAAGGGTTTACCGAGGAGGATAAGCGGCGTTCGGCGCGCCATCCGGAGCTCGGGACGGTCACGCTTTGGCACCTCGTGGAGATCGCCGCGGGTCACGACCTGCATCATCTGGCAGGGCTGGAAAAGATGACGCGTTCCTTCTCCCCACCCCTGTCCCATCCCCAGACCGGAGCCTGACGAAGCTCAGCCGCCGCGGTCTAGCTTCGCATTCCAGAGGCCGGAGGACCTGATGAAGCCGAGCAGGAAATCCGTGCAGGGAGCAGCAGCGTATCTCATGCAGAGGCCCAATGCGTTTATCCGAAACCGTGTCATGTTGCCCGCAGCCCGCAGCATTCCAAACAGGAACATGGCGAACAGAAATATGGAGAAACGACCGGTCCACCGCGTTCCCCTACTCCAGTGCCGCATGCACATCGCGAACAAGATTGCGGAGGTAGCTTCGGCGGTTCAGCAGCGCGACCATGGCCTCCTTCGCTCTTATTTTCGCCGCTGTATCGCCGCTGTCCTCGGCGGTGTCCCATGCAATCCATAGCCCTTGCAGCGCATCCTGCGTCTCGGCGAGCATACCGGTAAATCGAGTGCGCGCCGCCTGTAAATCGCGTTCCGTCGCCTCGTCCATTTCGCCTGCCTGCCGCGCCGAACGCATCTCCTCCAGCTGCGTGTTCAACTCAAAGGCCTCCTCCAGCAGATCCGCCGGCGCCACCTGCTTTTTCTCCGTTCCTGCGGCCCGGGCGGCATCGGTGGCCTGCCGGGACTGCTCCTCCAGTTGCACGCCCTCCAGCGAAAGGAGGTATTCCGTGCGCAGAATGGGATCGCGTAATGTGCGGTAGGCGTCGTTCAACGCGGAGGAGCGCCCGAGCGCCTCGGCCTGCTCCGCCGCGGGCCGCGCAGCGAAGCGGTCCGGATGCAACCGTCGCGACTGCGCGTAAAAGCTGCGCTCCAGTTCGGCTAGGTCGATCCGCAGGTGCCGTGGGAGGGAGAAAAGAACAAAATAGTTCATCGCGTTCTCATTCTACGGGGGAAGATGGAGTCAGCTCGCCATCCCGTTCGCCGCGTCTGTTTCACACTTCACACAGGTAGGCATCGCTCCGCGTCATGCACCCTTTCAGCCTCCAAAACTTTCATGCCTTGCGTGCCATGGCCATTGCGGCGTCCATGCTCGCCTCGTATGCGGGTTTTTCCGTAGCGGAACGGATTGAGCGCACGGAGAAGTTCTGGCAACAGCGTCTTTGGCTGACGGCCGCGGCGGCCGTGCTCGGGCTGGGCATGTGGTCCATGCACTTCTTCGGCGCACTCGAGGACGCCGCGCCGCAGGATACGGTGTACCAGCTCCGTTTGGTGGCGCTTTGCCTCCTTCTGGCCATCAGTGTGTCTTGGGCGGCGCTGCGGCTCGTGCTCTGGCGTCCGGAGTCAAAGGAAAGGCTGATCGGAGCCGGCATCGTGCTCGGCGTGGGGGTGTGCGGTATGCACCTGCTCGGCGAGTACGCCCAGCGCACCACGGTGGTCGTGCAGATCCTGCCGGTTCCCCTCGTGCTTGCCGCCGCCGTCGGCAGCCTGCTCAGCTTTATTTCGCTCTGGCTGGTATTCGGCGAGCGCTATAACCCCGCCAACATGGAATGGCTGCGCGTGGGCGGCAGCGCCTTGATGGGGTCGGCTGTGGCGGTCATGCATGTGCTCTGCCTGCGCGCCCTGGCGCTTGCGCCCCTGCCGGCTTTTATCAAGGCGCGCGGCAATATGCGGGGCAGCGAGGTGGGGGAAGCGGCGCTGCTGGTCACCTTCGGCCTGGTGCTGCTCGTCACCTTCGGCACAGCCGCGATCGATAAACGGCGTTATCGTGAGCTGAGCCAGCTGCACGCGGCGCTGGCCGCCTCGCAACAAAAGCTGTTGCGCAGTGAAGAGCAGCTGCGTGAGGCCAACACCCGGCTCAGCGAGCTTTCCATTCGCGACAGCCTGACCGGGCTCCACAATCGCCGGCACTTTGACGAGCAATTCGCCACGGAATGGCGGCGCTCACTGCGTACCCAGCGTCCGCTTGCCCTCCTGATGATCGATGTGGACTGCTTTAAGGCCTTGAACGACAGCTACGGTCACCAGCGGGGCGATGAGTGCCTGCGCGAAATCGCTCGCGTGCTTGACGAACAGCCCCGCCGCGGCCATGACATGGTCGCCCGCTACGGCGGTGAGGAGTTTGCCGTGCTGCTGCCGGGCTCCGACACCTCCGGCGCAAAGTACATCGCAGAAAGCATCCGTATCTCGGTGGAGGCGCAACACATGGAGCACCGCGACTCCCGCGCAAGCAAGTGGGTTACGGTCTCGATCGGTGTGTGCAGCCGCATTCCGCAGCTCGGGGAAAGCTCCGGCGAGATGCTCTATGAGGCCGATATGGCGCTCTACCTGGCCAAACAGCTCGGCCGGAACCGAGTTGAACTACGCGAATCGGTCGAGGTTGAGGTTTGAATCTAGGTGAAAGCAGCTCGTAAATGACACAATTTAGGCCCCATACGGCTCGGGCCGCACCCGATCCGGCGCTCCTTCTCAGAGAGACGGCGATCCCGGCCCACTGGAACGCCGCTCACGCCACCAACCGGTCGTACCGTAGCTCAGGACAAAGCCGCAGAATCTCTCAAGGTAGGTGGGCAGATCGCGCCAACCCGGGAGATGGCTGCGTCTGAGAAACCGGAAGACCAGCACACCGAAAACAAACCAAAGTGCCGGAAGGCACGACCGGCCTAGATGACGTAGCCAGATCTTCAAGGGAACTAGGCCGAAAAGCTCGACCCGCAACCGCAGCTCTTGGTGGAGTTGGGATTGATGAAGTTAAACCCTTGACGCATAAGGGTTTCCTCGAAGTCCAAAACCATGCCGGCCAGATAAAGGTAGCTTTTCGGGTCCACAAACAGCCGCACCGGTTGGCCGCCGCTCGGATCGTTGGGAGTTTCCACCCCGGCACCGAAGCTAAAGACACGGTCTCGCTGGCGAGGCTCCGTATCGAAGCGGATGTTATAGCTCAGCCCGGAACACCCTCCACCCTGTACACCGAGCCGCAAGCCGCCGGCCGCGGGCGAAATGCCTTCCTTGGCCATGGCGACACGAATGCGCTTCAGTGCGTTCCTGGTAATCTCCACGGCCTGCTTGGCGCGCGGTGCCTGACCTTCGGCGGTCAGCAGCACCATGCCTGCCAGCGGATCACGATTTTCGGCGGAAGCGCCGGGCCGGGGTGCCGTGGTACCGGGTTGTAGAAGCGTGGTGGACATGGAACGTCTCCGGAGCTGAACAGGCAGTGAAGGGTGAACAGCGAAACGGCAAGTTGGGTTAGACCGAGCGGACGCACAGTCTTATTCGCTGATCGCTACCCACTCTGCACGGCTTCGCACTTAGTGCGCTCCGACAGCCACCCCAGCCTCTTCCGGCACGCCGTTCTTCTTCTTCCAGTCGCCGATGGCGGCGCGAATGGCATCTTCCGCCAGCACCGAGCAGTGAATCTTTACCGGCGGCAGGGCCAATTCCTTCACGATATCGGTGTTGGAGATCGCGAGCGCCTCGGCAACGGTCTTGCCCTTCACCCACTCCGTCGCGAGCGACGAGCTGGCGATGGCGGAACCGCAGCCAAAGGTTTTAAACTTCGCGTCCTCGATCACCTGGGTGTCGGGATTCACCTTGATTTGCAGGCGCATCACGTCGCCGCACTCCGGCGCACCGACCAGACCGGTACCGACCTCTGCGGAGTTCTTGTCGAGGGTGCCCACATTCCGCGGGTTCTCGTAGTGGTCAACAACCTTGTCACTGTATGCCATGGGATCTGCCTCGTCTCATTCGATGATAACGCGGACTGTTTCGGTGCGAAAGACCGAATACGCTCGGCCTGACCCAACTTTCCCGAAAACGGAATCTGTGGAGGAAGTCTGTCCTGTAATGATACAGTTTTGCGCAACCGCACCTCAGCCTCCGGAGCTGTCCCATGTCGCTCGCCGTCCGCCGCGTTCTTTGCTTCTTTCTCCTGCTGCTGACGGGCCGGCTCGCCGCGCAAACCACGTTCAGCACCGTCGTCGTCTTCGGCGACTCGCTTTCCGACACCGGCAACATCGCGCACCTCACGCAGGCAGCCAGCGGCGGCTTGATCCGCTATCCCTCCGATATTCAATCCCTTGGCTTCGACTACACCGACGGCCGCTTCACCGACGGCAAGGACACCCAGCCCGCCGCCCAGGCCTACTTCGGCGTCTGGGTCGAGCAGCTCGCCGCCTCGTTCCCAGCCAAACCCGCGATAATGAACTCGCTCGACGGCGGCACGAACTACGCCTACGGCGACGCCACCACCGCCCCCGGCACGACGACCCTCTCGGAGGGCCCGCTTTCCATCACCCTGCACAACATGGGCCAGCAGCTCACGGATTACCTGAGCCAAAGCCCCGCTCCGGTGCCCACGGCCCAGACGCTCTACGTTCTTTGGGGCGGCTCCAATGACATCTACCAAGCCGTCTCCGCAGCCGTAACCGCCGGCACGGACCCCACCGCCGCCGCCACAACGGCCGCCACCACGGCCGTAACCAATGAGGCTGGGTACCTCCAGGAGCTGATCGCGCACGGCGCGACCAACTTCCTGGTGCTGAACGTACCGCCGCTCGGTGGGGTGCCCTCCTACGCCACCACCTCCACGGCGACGGCCCTCGACACCGGTGCGGCCGCCTTTGCCCAGGCATTGACCCAGGCCCTCACAACCATCAAAACGTCCGCCGCCGCCGCCGGCATTACGGTGAACCTGTACCAGACGGACGTGTTCACGCAGTTCTCCACGGTCGCCGGCGGCCCCATGGCGCTGGGCCTGAGCAATATCTCCAGTGCCGCGCAAAACATCGCGGCCAGCCCGGACACCTACCTGATCTGGGACGGCGTTCACCCCACCACCACCGGCCACCATATCGTGGCCGCGTTGGCCGCAAATTTGTTCACCCCGCTTGTGGCCAGCAGCACCGCGCTGACCGCGCCCGCAGCCCTGATCACCGGCCAGACCGTCACCCTCAGCGCCAAGGTGACCTCTACAGCTTCAACGGCGGTCGCCACAGGGCTTATTTCCTTCTTCAACGGCACGGCCCTGCTCGGCTCCGCCGCGCTGGACGCCACGGGCACCGCGACCACCAGCTTCCCTGCCGCCGCAACGGCCGGCCCCTACGCGGTGACGGCGGTCTATGCCGGGGACACGACCTACAAGGTCAGTGCCTCGGCGGCGACATCCGTGCCTGTGCTTGGCAGTGCGGTCGCGACGACCACCGGCCTAACGGCAAACAACGCCTCCGCCGCTACCGGAGCCGCGGTGACGTTCACCGCGACGGTAACCCCGGCGGTCGCTACCTACGGCTCGCCAACCGGCACGGTGACCTTCCTGAACGGAACCGCCAGTCTCGGCACGGGTACCTTGAGCGGCGGCGTGGCCACCTTTACCACGTCCTCGCTGGCGGCCGGCACGCAGTCCATCACCGCTACCTTCGCCGCCAACGGGCTATTCGCCGGTTCCACCTCGGCAGCCGTGACTGAAACCGTTGGAACGCCGAGCTTTACGGCCTCCGCCTCGTCCACCTCGCTCACCATTACGGCGGGCTCCTCCGGCTCCACGACCGTTAGCGTGCAACCGGTCTTCGGCTTTAGCAGCAACGTGGCTGTAGCCTGCGGTACGCTGCCGGCGCATCTGTCCTGCAGCTTCGTAACCTCCGCCCTGACCTCGGCGAGCGGCGGCTACAGTACGAATCTCACGATCGCCACGAATGTCGCGGTCGGGGCACTCGAGTTGCCGGCGCGGCCGGGGTCTTGGCCCAGTTCTTGGCCCAGTTCGCGGCCCGGTTCGCGGCCCGGAGCACACACAGCGCAGGAGCCTCGGACCTGGCTCGCCCTCCTGCTCTTTCCCAGCCTTGGCGGTCTTTTCTGGAGCGCGAAACGCCGCCGCGGCCTTCCCTCGCTGCTCGGTTTGGCGGTGCTTCTGGCCATCTCGGCGGGCGGCTTGGCGGGTTGCGGTTCAAGCTCGGACAATGCCGCTGCCGGAACCTACACCGTCCCGGTCATCTTCACGGCGACTGGAGCAGCCACACAGACGGTAAATCTGTCGGTAACGATCCACTAACCACGGCTTAAACGCCTTCGCTACACCGGCAAGGACCTGCTTAGCCCATACCGCCCAGAAAGCGGGGCCAAAAGCAGGTCCTTCTCTGCATGGGGGAGGGCAAACGGGGGAAACCGGGAAGGCTCCCTCACTTGGAACAGCATCACTGTCCCATTTTGAGGCATCTCTAAAGGAGAACCGAAATAGGTCGATAGAGGAAGCAAGCGCCGCATGGCGTTGCGGGAGAACGGAATCGTGGCAGAACAGCAACGCGTCGTCGGCATCGATCTGGGCACCACCAATTCGCTCGTGGCGTTCATGGCCGGCGATCAGCCGGCCGTCATCCCCGGCGAGGACGGCTCGCCCATCGTGCCCTCGGTCGTCGCCTTCCAGTTCGATACGGCCCAGGGCGGCGAGGGATACGCCGTCGGCAATGCCGCGCGCGAGGTCCTGCTCACGGAGCCCGGCAATGCCGTGTACTCGGTCAAGCGCCTCATGGGTCGCGATCTGGCTGATGTCGAGCCCGAACTGAAGCTGTTTCCCTTCAAGTTAGCCGAAGGTCTGCAGCCGGGTGAGGTCCTGAAGCTGACCATCGGCGGCCTGACGCTGACGCCGCCGGAGGTCTCCGCCTATATTTTGCTGCAACTGAAGAAGAACGCCGAGCGATTCTTCGGCGCACCCGTCACCAAAGCCGTCATCACCGTGCCGGCCTACTTCAACGACGCGCAGCGCCAGGCCACCAAGGACGCCGGCCGCATCGCCGGCCTGGAGGTGCTGCGTCTGGTCAACGAGCCGACCGCCGCCGCGCTGGCCTACGGCCTGGACAAGCTCCATGGGGGCACCGACGGCACCATCGCGGTTTACGACTTCGGCGGCGGCACCTTTGACGTCTCCATCCTGAAACTGCACGAGGGTATATTCGAGGTCATCGCCACCGGCGGCGACACGCACCTCGGCGGCGACGACATCGACAACCTGCTGCTCGCGGTCGCGCTTGATGACATCAGGGGCGATCTCGGCGTCGATCTCAGCACCGATCCGGCCGGCCTGCAGGGTTTGCGGAAGGCCGTCATCGAGGCCAAGATCGCCCTCAGCGCCGAGGACCGCACCCGCTTCCACCTCACCCTGCCCAATGGTCAGCTTTATGCCCGTGAGATCACCCGCGCGCAGTTTGAGGGCCTGATCGCGGCCGTGATCGAGCGTACCGCCGGACCCGTGCGGCAGGCGCTCAAGGACGCCCAGCTCACCCCCGAAAAGATCGACGAGGTCGTCATGGTCGGCGGCTCCACGCGCATCCCGGCGGTGCGGGCGCTGGTTGCGGGGCTGTTTCACCTCGACGCGCGCGGCAAAAAGTTGCATACCGAGCTGAATCCGGATGAGGTGGTCGCCCTGGGCGCGGCCGTGCAGGCGCAGATCCTGTCCGGGGCGGAAAACAGGGCCACGGACGACCTCCTGCTGCTCGATGTGACCCCCCTGTCGCTCGGAATCGAGGCGCTCGGCGGCGTGGTCGCTAAGATCATCCAGCGCAACTCGACGGTCCCGGCCTCGGCGACCGAGCACTTCACCACCGGCGTCGACGGCCAGACCAATGTCGCCATTCACGTGTTGCAGGGTGAGCGCGAACTTGCCAAAGACTGCCGCTCGCTCGCCCGGTTCGACCTCAAAGGCATTCCGCCCATGGTCGCCGGCCTGCCGCGCATCGAGGTCAAGTTTCTGATCGATGCCAACGGCATCCTCCAGGTCTCGGCTCGCGAGCAGCGCTCCGGCACCGAGGCCCAGGTGGAGGTAAAACCCACCTACGGCCTCACCGACGAGCAGGTGGAAGCCATGATTTTGGAGAGCTTCGACATGGCGGAAGAGGATATCCACGAGCGGCAGGTCATTGAGGCAAAAAACGAAGGCCAAACCATTCACGACGCCGTGGAAAAAGCCGAAAAACAGCCGGTCTGGCAGCAGCTCACGTCCGAGGAACACGAGGGGATTCGGTCCGCCATGCTGGAGCTGAAGGCCTCCATGCAGGGCGACGATCACCGCGTGATCCGTAACGCCATAGAGCAGGTGGATAAAAAGACCCGCCGCCTAGCCGAGATTATGATGGACACCGCGGTCACGGGCGCGCTCGGCGGCAAAACCATGCAGGCCGCCGGCGAGAGCCTGGGCGACGGTCCCACCGCACCCCACCCCTTCGCCCCAGCCCAGATCGAGACCACGCAAACCACGCTCAACCTATCTTCGTCCACCGACGTGATCGTCAAGGCAGAGCAAAATTCGGAGACGGCAGGCGAATCTGTGGAGGATTAACCTTGCCAGTTATCCTGCGTATCGGCCCCTATACATTCTTCTATTACAGCCTTGAAGGAAACGAACCGCCTCACATCCATGTACGGCGCGACAGAAGTTTAATCAAGTTCTGGTTAACCCTGTCAGCATGGCCTACAACCACGATTACCCTCATCAGGAGGCCAGACGCATCAGACTCCCGGTGCAGGAACATCGCGATCTCTTAGAAAAGGGCTGGCATGATTACTTCAAAAGATCGGTCGATTGAGTTCAATGCTTCCGCCATTGATGTGCTGCTCGATGACGAGATGCTCCGCATTCGCTTGGCGGACGGGCGGGAGATCGCTGCGCCCTTGGAATTTTTCCCTCGTTTGCGGGATGCTACGAAGGAACAGCGCTCCCAGTGGAAACTCATCGGCGGCGGGTATGGCATTCATTGGGAGGAGTTGGACGAAGACATCTCCGTCCGCGGGCTGATGCGCCTGAACTGACCCGCTACAATCGAATCTGCCATGTCCGAACACGCCTCCAAATTGCTTCCCGAGATCGACCTGAACCTGCCGCCCGCGCCCAACATGGTGCGCGTGACCTTTAAGCCGGAAAACAAGACGGTCGAATTCCCTTTCGGCACCCTGCCCTATGAAGGCCATGGCGAGCCCATGAGCTTTCTGGATGTCGCCGAAAATTACGACATCTTCCTCGACCACGCCTGCGGCGGCGTCTGCGCCTGCACCACCTGCCACATCCATGTGCTCGAAGGGTCCAATGCTCTGAACGAAGCCGAGGAAAAGGAACTTGACCGCCTGGACCTGGCCCCCGGATTGCAACTGAATTCAAGGCTGGGCTGCCAGGCCGTCATCGAAAAGCCCGGTACCTACTTGGTCGAGGTTCCCGCGTGGAATAAAAACTATGTGCAGGAAGGCAAGCCGGTTGCAAAGTAGCTGACCAAAAATCAGTGAAAGGGAGAACGCCAGCTTCCCGGAGCCTCGATTCACGCCTCGACGATTCTCTTGCCTCGTTCAGCGCATAGATGGGCACGTTGGTGTCAAGCAGCAAGGGACCGCTTACCACTCTCACCTCAGCCGATCCTGAAATCCCAGCCCGTCCTCGGGCTCTTGCCCCTTCTGTGCGCCAAGCGCCGAAGTAGGAAGACAAAAGGCCGTTGACCCTCCACGTAGGTGGAGATAGCGCGTCGTATGATCTCCGCGTGAGAGGTCGACTGCCTTTCAGCTATGGCATCGAGCAGATGAAGCTGATCCGGGGTAGCATCCGCGAGCATCCTCAGACTCATATCGCCACCATGCCTCAATATCAAATCTGGCCGGAGCCGCTAGTCACCTCCCCACAGCCCATTCAGCCCACGTGCAGCGGCCATTCCAGCAGCGAGTGATGCTTCAGATCCGGCTGCAGGGTCACGGTAAACTCCCGCCGTTCGCGCAAAACCGCAAGGTTCATGGGCCCGCCCTTGGCCGCGTGCAGCCGACGCGTCCAATCGGCCTGGGTGCGCAGCGTGTACATATCGGCCCGCAGCACCACGTCCCCGGCGCGCAAGCCGCACTGCGCGGCCGGGCTGTTTTCAGCTACCGAATGCACCAGCAGCCCCATGCCCTGCGGTACGCCGAAGAAGCTGGCCAGCTGCGGCTCCATGGTCTCCATCACAATGCCCGTGAACGGGCCATGCAGCATGGAGCTGAGAAAGCCCTGGCTGTGCGGGAACCCCTGGCTGTGCGAAAGCCCCGATCCATGCACCGGGCCTGCGGGCTGCACAGTCGCTGACGCATCGGCTGTGGAGCGACCTTCCAGAAAGTTGGCCCCAAGGTCTGCCGTCTCCATGGCGGGCGGCGGGGGCGAGGGGTCCGGTGAGGTCTGGGCGGCCAGCCGCGCCATGGCGGCGCGTGCCACCTGATCCCGGTCCGCCAGCTGTGCGGAAAGCGTCATCGGCTTGCCGCCGCGCATCACCTGCAAGACGATCTGCACCCCCGAGCCGGCATCGTGAATCATGCGCCGCAGCGCATCCGCGCCGGCAATGGCCTGGCCGTTCATGGTCGTAATGATGTCATGGGATTGCAAACCAGCCTTGCCGGCCGGCCCATCGTGGTCCACCATCACCACCTCGACGCCGCGTGCGGTCCGGGTGTGCAGTCCGGCCCCCCCATCATCCGGTGCATCGTGAAACTCGATGCCGAGATAGCCCGGCGCATGATTGATAGCGGCCGCACCGAGCAGGATAGCACCGCGCGGCGCTGCCGTATGGGCTCCCGCGCTGGCTGCCAGGCAGGCAAAGCCCAGCACGGCCGCAAGCTCCACCCGACGGCCGCGGCCCGGACGGTACGCCGGGCGAAACACCCTGCAAGAAAGTGGGGGCGGAGTCCCCGGGGTGTCTGGATGGTGCAAATGGGACGACATCGCTTGCCCTCTACTCGATGTCCGAGGCGCTCTGCAGAGCCTGATAGCTGGCATTGCGGATCGCCGGATTGGTGTCCTGCGACGAAACCGTGCGCAGCGCCTGGCGCACGCTCGAGTCCGCCTCCACGGGAGACAGCAGCGCGATCGCCTGCGTGCGCACCTCCGCGCTGCGGTCGTGCATCAGGGCGGCCAGCACGGCATCGCGCACACGCTCGTCCTGGGCTACATAGGGCTGCAAACCGTCAAGCGCCTGCAAACGTACGGCGGCGCTCTTGTCCGAGCGCAGGCTGGCCAGCAGGGCGGCCCGAATCCCCCCATCGACCGTGCCTCCCCCGGCCTCATCGCAATGGCGACCGTCACGGCACTCCTGTGCCAGCAGCGCAACGGAGTCGACATGGGCCTGGCTGCTGGTGGCCAACTGCGTTCCCAGCATCAGCAACTTGCGCACCTCGGGGTCGTCCAGCGAGCCCTGCAGCGTCTCCGGCACCAGCTTGTTGTAGTTCACCTGCACCAGATCGGAGTTCGGCGTCTGCACGATACCGGAGACGCTCGCCACGGTGCCCTGCGCCGGGTGCGACAGGAGGACCATCCCCGGCAACTGCTGGCCGTGCACCGACTGGTACCGGGCCACAAGATGCCCGCCCAAAAAACCCATACCCAGCAGCAGCGTGGTAAGCGCGGGCGCCCCCTGCACAAAGCCCAGCCAACGAAAGCTGTTGGCCCAGAACTGCTGCCCGAAGGAGCGTGCCGGCATCGCGTCGAGTGCCTCATCCAGCCGCATGCGCGAGGCCGCCAGCAGATTTGGCGAAGGCTCTTCAACCGGGTCGAGCGCCAGGCGCTCCCCTAGGGCCAGATATGCGTTCCATTCGCGGCGGCAGGCCTCGCAGCCGCGCAGGTGCTGCTCCAGCGGCAGCTGCTGCCCGTCCGCGAGCTCCCCGTACTGGGCCAGCACAATGCCCTGTTGTGCCTCTTCACATCGCATGGTGTCACCCTGCATGGTTGCGTTTCCTTCCTTGCCTCTCCAAAAAGGTGCTGCCTGTGCGGAACTTGTATCCTGCTGCCCGCTTTGTTCTGCATCAATCTTGCCGTTCTTTCAATCCCTAGTCCGTGATCCCGAAGTCTGTGCCCTGATCCCTATGCCCTGCTCCCTGCCTACCGCACCTCGGCTAGACGCGCGCGCAACTTGCGCGTGGCGCGAAACAATGTGTTCTTGGCCGTCTCTTCAGTCGTCGAAAGCATCTCGCCGATGGTCCGCAGCTTCAGGCCCTGATAGTGCTTCAGCTCAAAGACCATGCGTTCGCGCGGCGTCAGCTCACCCAGGGCATCCTGGATGGCTGCGTATTGCGTCTTGCGCTCGAGCTCCCTGCCGGGATTGGCCCCCGCCCGGTCATCCTGCACGTTTGCCATCAGATCCATCTCTTCACCCGAAGCATCGGTGACGGTCCCCGGGTCCTCACGCCGGCTCTTGCGGCGGCGCAGCTGATCCAGGCAAAGATTGGTCACGATCCGGTACAGCCAGGTATAAAACGAGCACTCGAACCGGAAGTTCGACAGGTGCCGGTACGCCTTGATGAAGGCCTCCTGATGCACATCCTGCGCGTCTTCCTCGTTGGTCAGCATGTGCAGCGCCAAACGCAGCACGCTCCGGTCATACCGTCGAACCAGCGAGTCGAAGGCCGAGCGGTCGCCCTTTTGCGCGGCCCGGATCAGCTCATCGTCTTCGGCACGCTGCTGGGCGCGGGCCTCGAGCTCCCGCGGCGTCAGCTTGGTGTGGCCGGACGAGGAGGGAACGCGGGCCGACTGACTCGCTTCATGACTTGTATGGGGGCCCGACTCCCGCCCGGCTTCCAATCTGGTTCCCGATTTAGGCATCGCGGCTGCGACTGATTCTACCGTCACGCCCGGCGTTGCGTTCTCGCGCAGGGTCTCCTGCAAACCGAGGGCGAAGGGACTGGGGCGCCGGCGAGGGGGCTCGCCGGGAAGGACGATCGCGGAAGAGATGCTCATGCCGAGGGCTGACTCCGGAGTCAACGTACTGCTACATCGTAGACGCGCCAGAACGGGTGAAGGTGAGCAAGGGATGACGACGTATAGAAATGCAAGCATTCGTGCTAACCTAACCTAGCAACTGCAGGAGGGTAGCCCCATGGTGACCGCCACCATCTTCGAAGCCAAGACCAATCTTTCCGAGCTCATCAAGCAGGTGCAGGCAGGCGAGACGGTCGTGATCACCTCCGGGCGGGAAAAGACGCCCGTAGCGACATTAGGGGCATTTGAACCGAAGAAGCCGCAGAGGCTTGGGCTCTTGTACGATCCGAACGTGACCTTTCCTGAGACGATTTGGGAGTTCCCGGATGAGGAGCTGCGTGCGTGGGAGGAAGGCAATCCTCAGGATGCCCCCTATGGCGCGGAAACACATTGAGGGCTCTTCTGGATACGAATGTGGTGCTGTGGGCCACGCTGGACCCGCGTCTTCTCACCCGGGCAGCAACGGCCGTGCTGGAGGATGAAGCCAATACCCTCCTCGTCTCGGCGGCCAGCGCCTGGGAGATCGCGACCAAGGTGAGAATCGGCAAGCTGGACATCGCTATGCGCCTGGAGAAGCATTTCGTCGCGAATATAGTGAAGGCCGGCTACACCCTGGTTTCCCTGACTCCTGAGATTGCGCTGCGCGCGGGCCGCCTGGAAGGCAAGCACCGTGATCCCTTCGATCGCATGATTGCCGCCCACGCCCTTGCCGAGGACATCCCGGTGATCAGCGCGGATTCCGCATTGGACTGTTTCGGCGTTCGCCGTATCTGGTGATCTCCTTAAGACCTCCACCATCCCAACGCTTCTCGATTTCCGCTGGACAACGCTCCCGCGTTCGGCATCTGATCCATCCTGGTGCCCCTGCTTGATGGCAGGCGCCAAAAGGGATTGCATGAACAAGCGTTGGGGAATTGCTTTTGCCGCCGTGGTCCTGCAGATCGCGCTCGGTGCGGTGTATGCCTGGAGCGTCTTTCGCAAACCGCTGACCGCCCGCTTCGGCTGGAGCATCGAGCAGGTCACCCTTACCTTCACCATCGCCATCTTCGTGCTGGGTTTTTCCGCCTTCTTCGGTGGCCTTTGGGCCAATCGCAGCGGCCCGCGCGTGGTGGCGATGACGGGCGGCCTGCTCTATGGCGCGGGCGTCGCGCTGGCTAGCCTGTCGGGCCGCGGGTTGCCGTGGCTTTATCTCAGCTACGGCGTCCTCGGCGGCATTGGCCTGGGTTTTGCCTACATCATTCCCATCTCCGTGTTGGTCAAATGGTTTCCGGACAGGCGCGGCCTGATGACCGGCATCGCCGTCGGCGGCTTCGGCGCGGGCGCGCTGGTGACAGCCCCGGTGGCCACGCACCTCATCAAAACCGTCGGCGTGCTGACGACCTTTCTTTACCTCGGGCTGGCGTTTCTGGTGGTCGGCGTGGCGGCGGGCTCGTTCATGGTGAACCCGCCGGCCGGCTACGTCCCGGAAGGCTGGACGCCGCCGGCGGCCCTCATAAAGACCGAGGCCGCGCGCGACTTCACGCTGGGGGAGGCGCTGCGCAGCTGGCAGTGGTGGGCACTCTGGCTGCTGCTGTTCCTGAACACCTCGGCGGGCATCTCGATCATCTCGCAGGAGTCGCCGCTGTTTCAGGAGCTCGCCGGCGTGACGGCCGTGGTCGCCGCGGGTATGGTCGGCATCGTCGCCTTCGGCAACGCGCTCGGCCGCGTCTTCTGGGCCTGGTTCTCCGATCTCATTCCGCGCCGGTTCGTCTTTCTCATCATGTTTCTGCTGCAGGCCGCGTTGTTCTGGCTGCTGCCCGGCATCAACAGCCAGGGGACGCTGACGGTCGTGGCGTTTATCATCCTGCTCTGCTACGGCGGCGGCTTCGGCACCATGCCGGCCTTTGCGGCAGACTACTTCGGGCCCAGATACGTCGGCTCCATCTATGGGCTGATGCTCACGGCCTGGGGTTTTGCCAGCGCCTTCGGCCCCTTGCTGATCGCGCATACGCGCCAGGCGACCGGCCATTACGCCAGCGGCCTGCACATCCTGGCGGTCGTCGTCCTTTGCGCGGCGGTCCTGCCGTTCTTCGTGAGGCCGCCGCGCGCGGCCGCACCGCTGCTTTCTTGATCCGGCAGCACGGAAGAGGCGGGGGATTGCGTCTCCTGTACAGCGGACGCGACCATCGCCCCGCTCGCCGCGTCAAATTTGAATACGCCGTTGTGGGGCTACCGAGGCTCCGGTCCACGGCAGGAGCTCCGATTGCCCCCTTTCGCTATCCCTGAGCGTTTCGCGCTGAATCGCCGAGCCTTCTTGCGGCAGACCGTCGCCTTCTCGGCGCTCGCGGCCATGCGCCCGGGCGAGCTCCTGGCTCAAAACTTCTCCGGGCGCGCCCCCGCACCCGCCCCGGGCAACCCGCATCTGCTGCTGCTGGGCGACTGGGGCGCCGACCGCTATCCGCAGCAACAGGGTGCGGTCGCCGCCGCAATGAAAGCCTATGTGGACGACCGGCAGGTGCATCCGCAGGGCATGCTTCTGCTCGGCGACAACTGGTACGGCAATATGCTCGGCGGCTTGAGCTGCCCGCGCTGGCAGCGCGACTTCGAGCAGATGTACCCCACCTCGCACTTTCCGGGCCCCTGCTACGCCGTGCTCGGCAACCATGACTACGAGCACCGTATCGACAGCAAGGTCGAGCTGCAGCTCGCCTATCCGAAGCATGTCAAGACTCGCTGGACCATGCCGGCGCGCTGGTACAGTTTCCAATGGCCGGCGGTGAATCCGCAGATCACCTTCCTCTGCCTGGACAGCAACCTGCCCGGCACCAAGGACGACCCCTTCCCGTGGAGCTTCACCATGAGCAAGGACCACATGAACGAGCAGGACGCCTGGTTCCGCGCCGAGTTGGCCAAGCCCCGTACGACCCCCTTTGTCGCCGTACTGTGCCATCATCCGCTCTATACCAACGGCGTCCACAGGGACAACACGCTGCTGATCAAGCGCTGGGACGCCCTGATCCGGCAGGCCAAGGTCGATTTCTGGATGACGGGGCACGACCATGACCTGCAGCATCTGGAGTTTGCCGGCCATCCCACGAGTTTCGTCATCTCCGGCGGCGGCGGCGCGGAGCTGGTCGACTGGACGACCGATCCGGCCCAGCGCGGCCCGTTCGGCGCCAAGGTGCTCGGCTTCTCCGACCTGGAACTGGCGGATGGCAAGGTGCTGATCCGGCACATCGACGCCAACGGGAAGCAGCTTCACGTCTTCAGCAAGTCGCCTGACGGAAGGGTCAACATCCTCAATCCACAGGCGTAGCTTTCATTCTGACCTCTACTTTAAGGCTTGTATCAATGGAGCTCGTATAAATTAGCCGAGGAAAACGGCCCGGCGGCCCTCTGCGTCTACACTAGGCAGCGATGGCTTCGTTGTTCCCCGATGATCTCCCAACTGATCGCCCAGCTGACCGCCCCTCCGCCCCGCGTTCGGCAACCGGCCCGGTCTTTCGCAAATTTGCCACCAAATCCCGTCCCAAGGTGACCGACGCCGAACTGCCGCCCCTGCAGCCCGGCTGGGTGCTGGCGCACTGCGACGGCGGCTCGCGCGGCAACCCCGGCCCGGCCGGCTTCGGGGCCGTGCTCTCCGATGCCGAAGGCGAAGAGATTGCCGAGTTGAGCGAATTTCTGGGCATGCGCACCAATAACTATGCCGAGTACGCCGGCCTGCTCGCCTCCCTGCAGTACGCGCTCGACCACAACATCCCCAAACTGCGTGTGGTCGCCGACTCCGAGCTGATGGTCAAGCAGATTCAGGGCAAGTACAAGGTGAACTCACCCGACCTGAAGCCCCTGCACGAGGAGGCCCGCCGCCGCATCGCGCGGTTGGAGGGCTTTCAGATCCTGCACGCCCTGCGGCACAAGAATAAGAATGCCGACCGCCTGGCCAACGAGGCCATGGACCGCGGCATGGGCAAGAATCGCCCTGCGGCCATCTCTTCCACCCCACCCGCCGTCGCCCGCGCCACACCCTATCCCACACCCGGCGGCACACCCCCCGCACCGGCCAGCTTCGGCGGACTTCAGGTTGCCGAGGCCCCGCGAACGCCGGATCGGATGCCGGCTCCTGACCGCATGGAGTCCAGGGTGGTACGCGGTTTTGTGCGCGACGGCGTGATTCATCCCCTGGGCGGCGCGCGGCTGCCCGAAGGAACCTTCGTGAAGATTGTTCCCGAGTAATCACGTCTCAGCCATGAAGGGAGTCCTCGAGGGCCCGCCATGATATGGATCGCCTTATCGCGTCACCGTACCCCGCCGCCCTACAAAGCGATGTTCCGAGCCGCTGCGACGGTGCTGGCGCTCAGCACCCTGGCCGTTCCGTGCGTCTTTGCCCAGGCGGTCACGCAAGGTTCGGAGCCTGCCGCCCTCGCCGCCCTGCGTGCGGCGGTGAACACGGAATTGAACGCCGCCAAATCCGATCACCGGCCCTGGAACTACCGCGATCACGATATTCAGCCCGGCAAGGATGCGGTGTACCGAATTGTCGAGACGCCCAAAGGCGACCTGAAGCGCATGATCGAGTTGAACGGCCACCCGCTCACGGGCGCCCCCGCGCAGGCGGAGCTGGAGCGCCTGCACGACTTCGTGAACGATCCGGAGGCCCAGGCCAAGAAAAAGCAGGATGGTGCCCATGACGCCGCCCAGGCACATGAGCTGTTGACAATGCTGCCGGACGCCTTTCTCTGGACGGTGGCCGGCCAGAATGCCGAGGAGATACTTCTGCACTACAAGCCGAATCCGGCCTTTCATCCGCCCGACATGCAAGCGCGCGTGATGGGCGTGATGGCCGGTGAACTGGTAATCGCCCGCGACGGCGACCGCATCAAGACCCTGCGCGGCACCCTGACGCAGGAGGTGCGCATCGGGTTCGGCCTGCTCGGCAGGATCGACGAAGGCGGCACCTTCGACGTGGAGCGCCGCGAAATCGTCGCCGGCCATTGGCAGATCACCGAAACGCACGTCCACATCGGCGGCCGCGCGCTGCTGTTCAAGACCATCGGCCAGCAGGAAGATGAGGTGAAGGACGAGTTCAAACCCTCCACCGCGCCCAATCTCCAGGTCGCGGAAGAGCAGATCGCGCGCTGAATTCCGTCACCTGGGCGCTTGGAGTAGCTCCAGGTCATCCCTTCATAATGTGCGAACTCCTGTCCCGGTGGATTGAATCGGAACACGCACGGAACCCCTATGGTTCCTTCGTTGCACGTGCCACGTGAAGCTCTTTCGCATCCCCGGCCGGTTCATGGCACTCTAAAGATCGTGCAAATCCGCTCCAAGCTCTTCGCCGCGGCCATCGCGGCAGCTCTCCCCTGGGCAAGCGCGAGCGCCCAAACGGGCAGCGAACCCGCCCCGGCGCCCGCGCAGACTGTCGTGCGGCAAGCGCCCTCCGCCGCCGCCGCGGCCCAGCAAACGGCTACGCCGGCCCAAATTTCTACGCCGCAAACGCTCACGCCGCAAAACCTCACGCCGCAAAGCCCCTTTCCGCAGGACCCCAGCGCCCTGCTCGGCGGCGGGGCAGTTGATGCCTCCGGCAAGGGTCTAGTTCGCCCCTCCGCACCCGGCGCGCGCTATGTGCCTGCCTCCACCCGGCCGGGGCCGGGGGGCTTTCCGGTCGAGCAGCCCCTCGCCGGACCGCTGGCCCTGTCGCTCGACGATGCGATCTCGTTAGGCCTCGAACGCAACATCCGTCTTCGGTACGGTCGTGCCAACCAGCAGCTGGTGCGCGGCTACACGGGGCAGGTCACCAACGCGCTCATCCCCAATCTGAACTTCCATGCCGCCTCCAGCGCGCAGGAGATCGATCTGATCGCCCTGGGCTTCAAGCCCGCCTTGGTCGCTCCCCTGTTCGCCCAGCTTGGCCTGAGCGCCGCCGGCTTTCCAACGATTGTGAAGGTGAACACCACCTCCGTCCAGGTCTCGCTCGACCAGGTCCTATTCAATCTGCCCGACCTTGAGCTGTACCGCGCGATCAAGCCCGAGGAGCGGTCGATTGCGCAGACCATTCAGGACGACAGCGATCAGGTAGTGCAGGCCGTCTCCACCGCGTACCTGCAGGTGCTCGCCGACCAGGCCGGTCTGCAGAACACGATCGCGCAGGAGAACGCCGCACGCGTGCTCTTCGAGCAGGCCTCCGCGCGCGAGGGCGCCGGTGTCGGCATTCGGCTGGACACCCTGCGCGCGCAGGTGGAGTACCAGCAGCGTCAGCAGCAGCACGTCTCCGCCGACGCGCAGCTCGACAAAGACGGTATTCAGCTCAATCGCATCATGGGCATCCCCGCCGGCCAGCAGCTCGATCTCACCGACGACACACCCTACGCCGAGATCGCGGACCTCACCTTCGAGCAGGCCCGGGGCACCGCCTACACCCATCGCGGCGATCTGCTCTCCATCAACTCCTCCATCGAGGTCGCCATCCACGAGCTGCGCGCCATCAAATACCAGCGGGTACCGACCGTGGCCTTCAACGGCTTCTACGGCATCCTGGGTCTGGACAGCGGACCCTACCATGGGGTGTTTACCGCGGAAGGCACGCTGCGCTTCCCGATCTTCCGTGAGGCCGCGCAGCGCGGGGAGGAAGGCATCGCCGCCGCCCAGCTGCAAACCCTGCAGGAGCAGCAGAACGATCTTCGCGGCTCCATTGACGCGCAGATTCTCACGGGTATGCTGGACATCAACTCGTCCGACCAGCTGGTCAAGGTCGCCCAGAGCAACGCCCAGCTCGCACAGCAGGAGCTCTCCGACGCCCGTGACCGCTTCACCTCGGGCGTTGCCGACAATCTGGAGGTCGTGGACGCGCTGGCGGACGTGACGGGTGCCCAGGCTCAGCTTGTCTCCGCGCTCTTCCAATACAACACGGCCAAGGTCGGCCTGGCACGCAACCTCGGGCTCGTGCAGACCCGCTACAAGGCCTTCCTCGGCATATAACCGGGTGCGCCGTTCTTACCCGGGGCGGTTCGGAGGCTTCGCAGTCGGTCTGAAGAAGCGGCCTGAAAACCCAACTGCGCAAGCGGGTGGGTGCCGAACTCTCTATGATGGGGTATCCACTCCTCTGGAGCCAGCCATGCGTCGCGCATCCTCGTCTTTGCTCGTTCTTCTCAGCGCCACGCTGGTGGCCGGCCACGCCGCGGCCCAAACTGTGCCCTTTACCCCAACAACTCTTCCGTCCGATCCCAATGCCCCCCTGCCCGCCCTGGCCCCCGTCGAGGCGCGCCATGAGATGGTCACCACCTACCAGCACGACGCCACCGACGCCGGTCTGGCCATCCTGCACGACGGCGGCAATGCCGTGGACGCCGCCGTGGCCGTCGGCTTCGCGCTGGCTGTCACCTTCCCCGCGGCCGGCAACCTCGGCGGCGGCGGTTTTCTGCTCGTGCGCCCGGGGACGGCGAAGCTCGCCGGCGGTCATCCGCACTTTCTCGACTTCCGCGAAACCGCTCCCGCCGCCGCCACGCGCGACATGTACCTCGACGCCCAGGGCAACGTCATACCGAAGCTCAGCACCGTGGGAGCCCACGCCTCGGGCGTCCCCGGCACCGTGGCCGGTCTGGTCTACGCCGAGCAGCACTTCGGCAAACTCTCGCTCGCACGCGTGATGCAGCCCGCCATCCGCCTCGCGACGGAGGGTTTTGTGCTCTCGCCGGAGGAGGCCACCGTTCTCCACGCCGATCGCCTTAAGATCTCGCCCGCCTCGGCCCGCATCTTCCAACGCAACGGCAACTTCTATGCCGCCGGTGAGCTCTTCAAACAGCCCGAGCTCGCGCGCACCCTCGAACACATTGCCGGCAACCCCGACGACTTCTACCGCGGCGTGATGGCGCAGCAGATCGCCGGCTTCGAGGCCGAAAACGGCGGCCTGATCACCGCCAAAGACCTGGCCGCCTACCAGGTGAAGGACCGCACACCGCTCACCGGCCGCTATCGCGGGCTGGAAGTCATTACCTCGCCGCCGCCCAGTTCCGGCGGCATCGCGCTGATTGAAGCCCTGAACATCCTCGGGGGCTACGATCTCGCCAAGGCCGGCCCCGACCGCTCGCCCGCGCAGATCCATCTCCTCACCGAAGCCTTCCGCCGCGCCTACATGGATCGCGCGGACTATCTCGGTGACCCGGACTTCACCCCCTTGCCGCTCGCGCAGATGGCCTCGCCCGCCTACGCCGACGCCTGGCGCAAGGGCATCGACCCCACGGCCCCAACCCCGTCCGCCACCCTGACGCGCCCGGCCGGCTTCCTGCCGCCGCCACCAGCCGCCCAGCCCACGCCGCACGAGTCGCCGCAGACCACGCATTTTTCCATCGTCGACCGCGAGGGCAACGCTGTCGCCATGACCTACACGCTGAACTTCTACTTCGGCTCCGGCGTCACCGTGGACCCGCTCGGCTTCCTGCTCAATGACGAGATGGACGACTTCGCCTCCAAACCCGGCGTGCCCAACGGCTTCGGCCTGATCCAAGGCCCGGCCAACGCGATCGGTCCCGGCAAACGCCCGCTCAGCTCCATGACGCCCACCATCGTCGCCGAACCCGACGACTGCACGCCGCTCACCGCCGCCGGCGCCGCCCCGAGCCCAAAACCCTGTCATCCCGGCAAGCTCCGCCTCGTGCTCGGCTCCCCGGGCGGATCGACCATCATCACCACCGTGGCCAACGACCTCATCTCGATCGTTGACAACGGCCTGGACGTGCAGGCCGCCGCGGACGCACCGCGCTTTCACCATCAGTACCTGCCGGACGTGCTCGAGTTCGAGCGCCGCTTCCCGCAGGCCACCGTCGATGCGGTCGCCGCGACCGGCTACCCCGTACGCCACGCCGGCGCCAAGGACGAAAACGCCGGCGCCGCCACCTGGGGCGACAGCGAACTGATCGCCCGCGACCCCAAAACCGGCCTGCTCACCGCCGGTCACGACGGGCGGCACACCTTCGGCAAAGCCGCCGGCGACTGATCGGCCGATGACGCAAGTTACTCGAACAACTTCATGACCCGATGGTTAGCGCCTCCGGTGGTTGCTGAACGTGCTATCCGACAAATCTCGAACCATAGCATCTCCTCTGCAAACTCTCCCTCTGCGAACTCTGCGCCCCACTCCGCGCCCTCTGCGTTCCGCTTCTCGACCTCGGCAGACCAAGCCCCGACCCCAAGCCGCACAATGCGATAGCGTAGGAAGATGGCCTTTGGCATCTCCAGCCACCTCTTCTTCGCAGACCGTCTCTCACCCGGCACGCTCGATCTCCTTCGCGACGCCGGCGCCGAGGCCATCGAGGTCTTCGCCGCCCGTCATCACTTCGACTACACCGACCGCGCGGTCGTCCACGAAGTCGCCACCTGGTTTCGCGCCAACCCCGTCGCGGCCACCATGCACATGCCCCTCTTCACCGACGAGGAGGAGTCCCGCTGGAGCCGTCACACCCAACCCACGCTCAACCTCATCAGCCGCGCCAAGGGCGAACGCATCACCGCCATGGACGAGGTCAAACGCGCGCTCGAAGCCGCCGAACAGGTCCCCTTCCGCTCCTGCGTCCTCCACCTCGGCCTCAAGGACGACCGCTGGTCCACCGAAACTCTCGACCTCTCGCTCACCGCCATAGAACACCTCAAGGCCTTCGCCACCCCGCTCGGCGTCCAGCTCCTGCTCGAAAACCTCAACAACGACCTCGCCACCCCGGCGCACTTGGTCGAAATCGCCCGCATCGGCCACTTCGACACCATGGGCTTCTGCCTCGATACCGGCCACGCCCACATCGCACCGCCCCTCGCCGCCGACGACCCGCACTTCAACCGCGCCGCCCGCGAACAGCTCCGCGAAGACTTCGGCGATGCCGCCCTCAAAGACGCCCTCCCCGAATCCTTCGGCATCTTCGGGGCGCGGCTAGCGGAAATTCACCTGCACGACAACAACGGCACCCGCGACGAACACGGCTGGCCCGGCGAAGGCACCCAAACCCAAGGTGCACAGACCAAAGGCATCGACTGGGGGGTCGTCCGTGAAAGCATCAGCAGGATCAAGCATCCCGTACTCGGCATGCTAGAAATCGCCTATGACCCGGCTACGCCTCTACGGGAAATCAATCGCAAAGCCGGAACCGCCCGCCGCCTTCTGGAGACCGCGTGAGAGTCGGCCTCCCCACGGCTGCCCCTTATCGTCTCGAGTCTCCGAAGTCGCGGCGATCACCCTCCAGGATCATTGGAAGCAGGCTTAGCTCCGGACAACGACCGTGCTGATGGAATCCGGCGACAGTTCCAGCGAAAACACAAGCTCAGCGATTTGCACCTGGACACTCTGAGCATGCGGAAGTTCATTACGCAACAGCAGCACGGCGCTTCCATCTGGGTTCCGAAAGGCAAGCGCGTCATCGCAGGTGCCTGTGGTGGGCAGCAACGCCGCGCCGACCTCCACGAAGTGAGTCAGGTGCTTCAACAGATAGAAGTCGGAAGTGTACCGAAAAGAACCCTTCGCGGCGTCCACGAGCACGAGTGAATTCTGCGACCATCCCCACGTACTCTTTCCACCCTGCTCCAGCGCGATGTTCCAGTACATATAACCGCGTGCGCCGTTGCGGAAGTAGGTCTTCATCAAATTCCAGCAATAGCCCGTGTAGGTCCACGTATTGGTACCGTCGCCACACTCCTGTTCGGAGCCGTAAATGGGTAGATCGGGGAAGCGTTGGGCAAGCGCGGGCAGCGCGTTCTTGCCGGCCCATTGAACGCCCAGACCCTCTAGGAAAGGCCCGGCGATCGGGTCGGCTTGCACGGCCTCAAAGAGAGCGGGATCGCCACGCTCCAGGGTTCCGAAAAAGACCTGAACCCCCAGCTTTTGCATCTCCGGGCCAAGCGCCCGCACGAACCCGGTGAGGCCGTTCGGCGTCCAGGTGCAGCTTGGAAAGTTCTGCGCAGAGTTAAACTCGTTCTGCGGCATGACCATGCCGACGCGTATCCCTTCCGCGCGGTAGGCTTCGATGAACTTCGCGAAGTAGCGTGCGTAGCTCTCTAGGTAGCGAGGTTCAAGGATAAAAAAGTCCTGGCCTTCGTGACCTACCTGGTCTGGACGGATGCCGTTGGGCGTCCATCCGCGACGCGCCTCGGCTTCGGCATAAAAGCCATTTCGCTTCATCCAGCTCGGCGGCGTCCACGGAGATGCCCAGAGGCGAAGGGCAGGGTTGTGCCGCTGCGCGCTGTGGAGGAACGGGATCAGGGTCGTGCGGTCGTGCTCGATCGAGAAGTGCTTCAGCTCGAAGTCTTCGGCGGTTTCGTCGTAGCTGTACGCCTCGGTGGAAAAATCGTTGGCTCCAAGCGGCATGCGGCAATAGGAGAACCGGGCACCGCTGGATGGGTCAAAGAGTTCGCGCATAACCGACTCCCGATCCGCCGCAGAGAGCTTACGCAACGCAACCCAGCCGAGTTCATTGAAACAGGCGCCAAAGCCCTGCATGGTGTGAGCTGATTGCGCGGCCTTGGCAAGATCCTCCTTGCTGACATTCAGATTGAGCATGTCCCACTGAAATGTCGGCTTGCCAAGCTGGCCGTCTCGCCAGGCAGTGTCAGCCGTGGTGGTCACCAGGGAAAGACGGTCGTCCTTCAGCGGCGCGGGCGGCGGCAGCTGCTGAGGGACAGCCGTGTGGGTGAGGGCTCCGGCAGCCGCAAGTGATCCTTGCCGAACAACCTGACGACGACTCCATAGCTGCCTCCCCATCACGCCAACCCCGATCCGTTGCAGGTCCCCAGTATAAGTACCGCCGAAGTCTTGCTGCGTGAAGCTGCCCCTCCTCGCGCAGAAACGAAGCAAGCGAATAAACAGGTCCCCTCACCCCGCGTATGTGACGGCCAAGCCTTACTTGGCCGCTGAATCCGCCGCCAGCCCCCGATTCTTCAGCAACGGCCCCACACTCGGCTTGGCCCCCAGCCACTTTTCATACATCGTCTCCAGATCCTCCGTGTTGCCGCGCGAAAGCACCATCTTGCGGAAGCGGTCGCCGTTCTCCCGCGTCAACCCGCCGTGGTCCTCGAAGTACTGGAACGCATCGTCATCCAGCATCTCCGCCCACGCATAGGCGTAATACCCCGCCGCATAGCCGTTGCCCCAGATATGCAGGAAATAGCTCGATCGGTACCGCGGCGGCACCGTCTTCATTGCCGTCCCGGTCTTCTCGAGCGCGGCTTTCTCAAACGCGTCGACATCCTGCAAAGGCGCATCCGCGGGCAGCAGATGCCATTGCATGTCCAACTCCTGCGCCGCCAGCGCCTCGGTCGAGTGATACCCCATGTTGAACGTAGCCGCCCGCTTCAGCTTGTCGTACAGCTCTCCCGGCATGGGCTCGCCGGTCTTGTAGTTCACCGCGTAATGGTGAAACACCTTCGGGTCTGTGGCCCAGTGCTCGTTGAACTGCGAAGGAAACTCTACGAAGTCCCGTGCCGGAGCCGGTCCTGAGAGGCTCGGGTAGATCGTGTCCGCAAAGATGCCGTTCAGCCCATGGCCGAACTCATGAAACATCGTCGTTACGTCCTCAAAGCTGATCAGCGCGGGCTGCCCCGGCGCAGGCTTCTGGAAGTTCCCCACGTTATAAATCACCGGCAGCTGCTTCAGCAGCGTGGACTGGTTTACGAAGTTACTCATCCACGCGCCGCCGTCCTTGTTATCGCGCTTCCAGTAGTCGAAGTACACCAGCGCCAGCGGCTTGCCATCCGCGTCGAAGCACTCAAACGTTCGCACATCCGGCTGATACACCGGCAGATCATGCCGCTCCTTGAACGTCACGCCATACAGCTGGTTCGCCGCATAAAACAAGCCATCCTGCAGAACCTTGTTCATCTCAAAGTAGGGTTTCAACTCCGCCATATTCAGGTCATACCGCGCCTTGCGTACCTGCTCGGAGTAGAAGTTCCAATCCCACGGCTCCAGTTGAAATCCGCCATGCTGCGAATCAATCAGCTTCTGAATATCCTCCGCCTCGCCACGCGCTTTCGCGATGGAAGCCGGCACCAGCGCATTCATAAAGTCCAGCGCCGTCTTGGGCGTCTTCGCCATCTGGTCCTGCAGCGCCCAACTCGCATAGTTCGGAAATCCCAGCAGCGCCGCCTTCCCCGCCCGCACCTGCGCCAGCCGGCTGATCGTCGCGCGCGTATCGTTGTCGCCGCCTCGCTCCGCCCGCGTCCATCCGTCGTTGAACAACGCCTCCCGCGCCGAGCGGTCCGTCATCTCCGCCAGATCCGGCTGCTGCGTCGTGTTCTGCAGCGGAACCACGTAGCCCGCCACCTTGCGCTCCTTGCCCATATCGGCCGCGCCCCCCACCTGCGCCGCCGTCAACCCCGCCAGCTTCGCCTTGTCCGTCGTCGAGTACGCCGCCGCCTTGGTCGCCGCCAGCAGCTTCGTCCCGAACGCCGTAGAAAGCACCGACTCTTCCTCATTCAGCTTTTTCAGCTTGGCCTTGTCCGCCTCATTCAGCTTCGCGCCGGCCTTCACAAATTGCAGGTAATCCCAATCCAGCAGCCGCTGACTCTCCGGGTCCAGCCCCAACGATGCCCGTTGGTCATACACCGCCTGCACCCGCGCAAAGAGCTTCGGGTTCAGGTAAATGTAATCATTCTGCGCCGCCAGCTTCGGCGCCTCCGCCTCCTGCACCTTCTCGAGCACCGGGTTCGTATTCGCCTGCGCCACCGCCCCAAACACCTGCGTCACCCGCCCCAGCAACTGCCCACTCCGCTCCATCGCCACCAGCGTGTTCTCAAACGTGGGAGCCTCCGCATTGTTCGCGATCGCGTCGATCTCCACCCGCTGCTGCGCCATCCCCGCCTCAATCGCCGGCTGGTAGTCCGCATCCTTGATTCGATCGAACGGCGGGGCCTGATACGGCAAAGGACTAGCCGCATAAAACGGATTCGAAGGTCCAAACGCGGTCTGACCCACAGCCCCACCCGACATCACCAACCCAGCACCCAACATCGCCACCCCAACCCAACTCCCCACCTTGCGCAAGTCGAACCTCCAAACCCATGCTACGCACGCGCGGGCAGCTGCGAACTCAAAAACCAGCGAAGTTCCGCCAACTGACACCGCTCCCGGACGAGGCCTATAATTCCCGCGCCGCGCCGCAGGCTCCTCCCCGAGCCCCCAACCTCACGCGCAGCTTCACAGGAGCCCTCCCATGGCCACCATCCCCGCCCTGAACCCCGCCAGCGAACATCCCATCGCCCTCCGCAAGCAGTACGACAACTACATCGGCGGCCGCTGGATCGCCCCCCTCGCCGGCGAATACTTTGACAACGTCACGCCCATCACCGGCGAGGTTCTCTGCCAGGTCGCCCGCTCCAAGGCCGCCGACGTCGAAGCCGCTCTCGACGCCGCGCACGCCGCCCGCGCCGCCTGGGGCCGCACCAGCCCCGCCGAGCGCGCCAACATGCTGAATCGCATCGCACAGCGCCTCGAGGACAACCTGGAACTCCTCGCCACGGTCGAAACCCTCGACAACGGCAAGCCCCTGCGCGAAACGGTGGCCGCCGATCTCCCGCTCGCCATCGATCACTTCCGCTACTTCGCCGGCTGCATCCGCGCCCAGGAAGGCGGCATCTCGCAGCTTGACGACACCACCGTCGCCTACCACTACCATGAGCCCCTCGGCGTCGTCGGCCAGATCATCCCGTGGAACTTCCCCATCCTGATGGCCACGTGGAAGCTCGCCCCCGCGCTCGCCGCCGGCAACTGCGTCGTGTTGAAACCCGCCGAGCAGACCCCGCTCTCCATCCTCGTCCTCATGGGCCTCATCGAGGACATCCTCCCCGCCGGCGTCCTCAACATCGTCAACGGCTTCGGTCTCGAGGCCGGCAAACCGCTCGCCTCCAGCCCCCGCATCAAAAAAATCGCGTTTACCGGCGAAACCACCACCGGCCGTCTCATCATGCAGTACGCCTCGCAGAACCTCATCCCCGTCACGCTCGAACTCGGCGGCAAAAGCCCCAACATCTTCTTCGACGACGTCCTCCGCGAAGACGACGCCTTCTTCGACAAAGCCCTGGAAGGTTTCGCCATGTTCGCCCTCAACCAGGGCGAGGTCTGCACCTGCCCCTCCCGCGCCCTCGTGCAGCAATCCATCTACGACCGCTTCATGGAAGCCGCCATCAAGCGCGTCCAGGCCATCAAGCAGGGCAATCCGCTCGACAAATCCACCATGATCGGCGCGCAGGCTTCCAGCGAGCAGTTAGAAAAGATCCTCAGCTACATCGACATCGGCAAACAGGAAGGCGCCAAAATCCTCACCGGCGGCAGCCGTGCCGACGTGGGCGAGCAGCTCAAGGGCGGCTTCTACATGCAGCCCACGGTCTTCGAAGGCACCAACCGCATGCGCGTCTTCCAGGAAGAAATCTTCGGCCCCGTCGTCTCCGTCACCACCTTCAAGGACGAAGACGAAGCCTTGGCCCTGGCCAACGACACCCTCTACGGCCTAGGCGCCGGCGTCTGGACCCGCGACATGAACCGCGCCTACCGCTTCGGCCGCGGCATCGAAGCGGGCCGCGTCTGGACCAACTGCTACCACCTCTACCCCGCCCACGCCGCCTTCGGCGGCTACAAGCAATCCGGCATAGGCCGAGAGAACCACCGCATGATGCTCGACCACTACCAGCAAACCAAAAACGTCCTCGTAAGCTACAGCCCGGACAAGCTCGGCTTCTTCTAGGGCGATTCGCGGTTGTCGCTTTTCTAGT
>CAXTBJ010000016.1:19417-23603 GCA_964242585.1 uncultured Bryocella sp. | reverse complement strand
TTTCTGTCATTCCCGAAGGGAACCTGCTGTTCCAGTCCAAAACCCTCGCGAGTACCCAATGACCACTGAAACCGAAACCCCACCGCAAGTCCAGCAAACCCCAGCCGCCGCCACCCTCATCGCCAAGCTCCAGGCCGAACACGGCCCGCTCATGTTCCACCAAAGCGGTGGCTGCTGCGACGGCAGCTCCCCCATGTGCTATGGGCGCGCCGAGTTCCTCACCGGCGACAACGACGTCCAGCTAGGCACCGTAGGCGACCCCGCCAACCCCACGCCCTTCTTCATCAGCCGCCCCCAGTTCGAATACTGGAAGCACACCGAACTCACCCTCGACGTCGTCCCCGGCCGCGGCGGCATGTTCTCCCTCGAAGGCCCCGAAGGCCTCCGCTTCCACATCCGCTCCCGCCTCTTCACCCCCGAAGAGCTCTCGGCGCTGACCGCTGCCGGCAGGCTCTGATCCCGGTAAGGCCGGTACGACGCTTGGTATCGTTTGAGTTCCAGAACCGAAACAGGAACAAAAACAGCAACAGGCCAAGACCGAAGGCTTGCACTGCCGCTTCACTGCCCTCTTCACCGCTGTCGCTTCGGCCCGCACCAGCCTGGTAAGCCGAACCGGCAACGGCCATCCCTCCGCACCGGCCGCGCCGCGGCCTCATGCCGGTATCGCCGTCAGCGTTCCACTCAGCGGTTTGACTACACTGGAGTCGTAGCGCATTCCGCGATCTCCCCCACGAAGGACCCCGACCCATGGCCGCATTGATGGACGCCATCAACCTGAAACGCAAGATCTTCTTCGAGTTCGAAGGCGCACCCTATCGCTGTCTCGAAAAGGACATCTCCACCCCCACCGCGCGTGGGGGCCAAACCCTGGTTCGCATCAAGATGCGCAACATGCTCAACGGCGCGGTGCTGGACAAGACCTTCAAGGCCGAAGACAAGTTCAAAGAGCCGGATCTCGAATCCGTGGACGCCTCCTACCTCTACTCCGACGCCGACGGCTCCTACTTTCTCGACCAGTCCAACTTTGAAACCCTGCAGCTGGACCCCGCCAAGGTCGCCGACGCGCTCGATCTCATGCTCGAAGGCCTGATCGTCCAGGTGCAGAAGTACAACGGCAACCCGATCGGGCTGGAGCTGCCCTTGCAGGTCGAGCTCACGGTCAAGTACACCGAACCCGCCGTCCGCGGCGATACCTCCTCGGGCTCCGTCACCAAGGCCGCCGAGCTCGAAACCGGCGCGGAGGTACGCGTGCCGCTCTTCGTCAAAGAGGGCGAAAGAATAAGAATCGTCACCGAAGACCGGAGCTTCGCCGGCAGAGCGTAAGCCATGGTTCCCCCCTTTTAAGCTCGTCATCCCTGAAGAAATCTGGCTTTACTGCGGCAACCGACGAACTTCAAAGTCCTTCAGCCCACGGCAAATACCTTTCGCTAAGCCGATACTTCCGCTACCCAGAACAGCTCCGGCAATCGTCTCGCGGACACCGCAGACCCCCTTCGGGGGAGGACAGAAAACTCGCTCTACGCAGATGCATCCGCCTATTAGCCCGCCTCAATCACCCGCTGGAAGGTTGCATCTTTCCTCCTCGCAACAAGAAAGGCCAGTGCCAGCAAGGCCAGCAGCCCGCCGGAGCCGGCCAAGGCACGTGAAGCGCCCACTGACGGAATGAGCTTGCCCAAAGCCAGACTTCCCAGCGGAATGCCGGCGCGGAAGGCCAGGTTGTAGACGCTCATGACGCGGCCCCGCATGCCGTCGGTCACAATCAGCTGCACCAGCGTCAGCATCAGAGAGGCCGACGCCATGATGGCTGCGCCGCCCACAAAGATCAGCGCGCAGGCAAGGGGCAGAAACCGTGAAACGGCAAAGCCGACCGTCGCTAAACCGAGCACCACCAGGGTCAATAGCGCGGCATGGCCCAGGCCCTTGACGCGCTCGGCGGCGGCTACCGCGAAACCACCGGTAACCGAGCCGACACCCGAACACACCAGCAGCACCTCATAGGTCGCCGGGCCGCCATGAAACACCGTCTGCACAAACACCGGCAGAAAGCCGGTGAGCGAAAAGCCAAGCAGGGTCGTGCAGAAGGCAAGCACCACCAGGGGGGTCAGCCCTTCGCGCTCGCGGATGAACCGGAAGCCCTCCCCCATGCTCGTCAGCACCGACCCCTGCGCCTTGGGCGCGACGAACTTTACCCGGATGGCATACAGCGAGACAATCACCGCCAGATATGAAACCCCGTTCAGCGAAAAACACCAAGTCGCCCCCAAGGCCGTGTAGGCCAGGCCGCCCAGCGCCGGACCCAGCACGCGGGCCAGGTTGAACTGGATCGAATTCATCGCAATCGCGTTTGAAAGGTCCTCCCCCTCGACCAGCGTCGGCAGCAGCGCCGAATAGGCCGGGCCGCCGAAGGACTGCCCCACGCCCACAAAAAATGAAAGCGCCAGAATCTCCCAGATCTTCACCCGGTGCGTAAAAAACAGCGCCGCCAGCAGGAACGCACAGATCATCTGGATGTACTGCGACATCAGCAGCATCTTGCGGCGGTCCAGACGGTCCGCAAAGACGCCGCCGAACAGCGAAAACAGCATGATCGGCAGCTGTCCCAGAAAAAGATCCAGGCCCAGATAGAACGGCCGCTTGGTCAGGTCATACACCAGCCAGCTCTGCGCAAACTGCTGGATAAACGTCCCCGTGGTCGAAACGCACGCCCCGATCCACATGATCCGAAAATCCCGGTGCCGAAAAGCCCGAAAGGTACGCCGCAGAAACGACGTCGCCGCGGGTGTACAGTCTCCTACTTCTGCGCTCACGTGTACCTCTGGCGTGGCGTGCACACCACCCACGATCTCATTATCGTTCCATCTCCCGCTCGCAGCCCGTTATTTGTCGAGTAACGCCCGAAGGATTGCCTCCCGCTCCGCCTCCGGCAGGCCTCCAGCCACCGGCTGCCCGGCCCGGCGATACCAATACCCCGCATTCGCCCCATCGCCCTCCTTGCGGTGCAGATAGGCATGAACCCACGCCCCCTCGCGCCCATCCATCGCCTGGGCCACCTCATGCGCCCGCTCCCAATCGCCCCGCCCATCGAACCAGAGCGCCAGCAACGCCCCGCGCAGATCGCCTTCCCCAGCGTCATGGAACTCCTCAAACGTCATGCATCCTCCACAACCCTTCCGATGCCACCATGCCCCCCTCGCGCCGCAGAACCCCAACCGCTACACCGGACTAAAATCAACCTCGACATGAGCACCACACCCAGCACCCAGCCGAACCCCGACGCCCCGACCCAAACGCCCGGCCAGCAAGCCCCGCTCCGCACCGTCGCCGAGCTCCCCCAACACATCGGCGAAACCGTCACCTTGCGCGGCTGGCTCTACAACCTCCGCTCCTCCGGCAAGCTCCTCTTCCCCACCTTCCGCGACGGCTCCGGCACCGTCCAGGGCATCGTCCCCAAGGCGGAGGTGTCGGAAGAAACCTTCGCCACCCTCAAAGGCCTCTCGCTCGAGTCCTCCCTCGTCGTCACCGGCCAGGTCCGCGCCGACCAACGCGCCCCCTCCGGCGTCGAGCTCGACGTCATCGGCGTCACCGTCACCCAGCGCATCCCCGACGACAGCCCCTACCCCATAACCCGCAAAGAGCACGGCGTCGACTTCCTCATGGAGCATCGCCACCTCTGGCTCCGCACCCCGCGCCAGGCCGCCATCCTTCGCGTCCGCGCCACCATCATGCGCGCGGCTGCTGAGTATTTTGATATCCACGCCTTCACCCGCACCGACCCGCCGGTCCTGACTCCCAACGCCTGCGAAGGCACCTCCGAACTCTTCGAGATGGACTACTTCGAAGACGAAAAGGCCTACCTCACCCAGTCCGGCCAGCTCTATCTCGAAGCCACCGCCATGGCGCTCGGCAAGGTCTACAGCTTCGGCCCCACCTTCCGCGCCGAAAAATCCAAAACCCGCCGTCACCTCACAGAATTCTGGATGATCGAGCCCGAGGTCACCTACCTCGACCTGGACGGCCTCATGACCCTCGCCGAAAGCTTCCTCATCCACATCGTCCGCCGCGTGCTCGAAACCCACCGCGCCGACCTCGCCGTCATCGGCAAAGACATCGCCAAACTGGAAGCCGTCATCGCCCCGGCCCCAAACGCCACCGCCACCGCTTCCTCAGCCGTCATCCTGAGCGAAGC
>CAXTBJ010000016.1:15619-19317 GCA_964242585.1 uncultured Bryocella sp. | reverse complement strand
CTGGCCCCAGCCCCACAAACCCTGTCATCTCGACCGGAGGCCGAAGGCCGCAGCGGAGAGACCCCTGTATCACCCGGCGCGAGGGCCGAAGGCACGAGCCTGCCCACCCCCGCCGACCACGCCGCACACCACCCCCACACCAGCGCCCCGTTCCCGCGCCTCACCTACGACGAAGCCCACAACATGCTCGAAGAGGCCTACAAAGCCGGCAAAATCGAGCACCCCCACACCTACGGCGACGACTTCGGCTCCCCCGACGAAACCTACATCAGCTCCCAGTTCGACAAACCCGTCATGGTCCACCGCTACCCCGCCGCCGTCAAAGCCTTCTACATGCAGCCCGACCCGCACGACCCCACCAAGGCCCTCTGCGTAGACGTCCTAGCCCCCGAAGGCTACGGCGAAATCATAGGCGGCTCCCAGCGCGTAGACGACTACGACCTACTAAAATCCCGCATAGAAGCCCACAACCTCCCGCTCTCCGCCTTCCAGTGGTACCTGGACCTCCGCAAATACGGCAGCGTCCCCCACTCCGGTTTCGGCATGGGCATAGAACGCTGCGTAGCCTGGATCTGCGGCCTGGAACACGTCCGAGAAACCATCCCGTTCGCCAGAACTTTGAACCGTATCTACCCATAACGAGATACCATTAGCCAGCAAGCTCGTGACACTCGAGGAGCTACCATGCGCCATCTCGACCGCATCATCCACACTCCCGAGATCATGGGCGGCAAACCCTGCATTCGCGGCCTGCGCGTCACCGTCGGCACCCTCGTCGGCCAGATAGGCTCCGGTCTCACCGTAGACCAGCTACTGGCCGACTACCCCTACCTCGAACGCGAAGACATTCTACAAGCCCTGCAATACGCCGCCTGGCTCTCGGAAGAGCGCGAAGTCTTTCTAGCCGCCGGATGACGCTGCTGCTCGACATGAACCTGTCGCCGCGCTGGATAGCAGTTCTGGCGGCAGCGGGCATCGAAGCTATCCACTGGTCGCAAATAGGTGCACCCGCCGCGCCCGACCGCGACATCATGCACTACGCCCGCGAGCACGGCCACATCGTCCTCACCCATGACCTCGATTTCAGCGCCATCCTCGCCGCCACCGGCGGACGCAAACCAAGCGTCATCCAACTGCGCGCCGCCGACATCCGCCCTGAAATCATGGCCCCGCAAGTCATAGCCGCCCTGCAACAACTACCCACAGAACTCGAAGCTGGCGCGCTCATTACCTTAAGCTCTGCAAAGAGCCGCCTACGCCTACTGCCACTTACCGAAAGGCCGCTTTCTACGCCAACTTCGGATCAACCGTGAACATCGTCGGCATGGGCATAGAACGCTGCGTAGCCTGGATCTGCGGCCTCGAACACGTCCGGGAAACGATCCCCTTCGCTAGAACGTTGAATCATATTTACCCATAAGCGAAGGACAATGACGGTTTGCGGACCGCCCACCCCGACTCATGCTCATCGCATCTCTAACGCTGGACAGAAATGACTACCTGCCCACCAGCTAAAAATCAAATGGGAGCTGCAAAGGTCCACTTTGCACTTGTCTTATAGGAGGGTAGTAGAGCCCCACAATGATCTATGCGTCAGGATGAGCATGAACCGTTCCCACGAAGAAATGCAGATCCGCCTTCCGAACCAAATCCAACTCGAACTTCTCTCGGAACTTAGCCTCCCAGAGAACTCCGTACTTCTTTCGCCAACTCCTATATGCCTGCCCCATCTCCCAATCGGTACACATGAGTTTGTGACCATTGCAGTTTGGCTCGTTACATCGGAATCTGTAGCTAAATCTGGCAACAAATACGCTGACTAACCCACGCCTACTTGAGGATGCGCTTGCCGAGTCTACGAACGCTTTCCGTCATCAATCCACCTAGGACCAACCAAAGAGCAGCATCCGCCAGAGAAGCATGTCCGCATGGCGTTGGGCTAGACAGGATTGTAAGCATGACAGCACCATACCAGACAGCAGAAGGCCGGCCAAGGTAGGCGGCTCGACTGCGGTTATGGACCTTTGGGGCCGGGTTCGACTAGTCTAGATTTTGGGAACGATGACCACAACGGTCTCGTTACACTTCCGATGGTAATTACGACACGACGGGTCTCTATGCGGATCGTCACGGACGGCATAGCAAGTCTCCTTTCCGGCCACCTGTGAGCGCAGGTGGCCTCCGTTTCTCTGCCGGGTGCCCCATCCATCGCACAGCCTTACCGTTCGATGGGTGGGTTCCACGCTGTCGCAGGCCGGAGTGCAGGCGAAGCCGGAACGACTGACTCGCCTTCCTGCCTGCCGCCCCAAGAGCCTCGCGCAGTACACTCACCACATGCTCGGACGAGTTCAAAAACGGATGAAGACCTAGTTATCCGCGTCACCGAGGAGATGGCCGCCTCTCTCGCCCTGACCGAGGGCACCGAGGTCGACATCCTGCCCGTCGCACCCGAAACCCTGACCAGGTACGCCTCCCCACAGGATGCCCTCTCCGCCTTTGAGCGAACCTTGCCGTAACACAAAGCCGCCTATCGCGAACTCGCAAAATAAGCTTCGGTTTTCTGGATGTCTTTTCGGTCAAGGCGCTGCAGGAGCAACTCATCCGGCGGTTCGGCGGTGCAACAGTATCCGGGACGAAGGCCTGCTCCAGTCCGCCGCGCTCCGGGCCGAACACAAATCTCTATACGAACCCCAGGTAAGCGCGGGAACAGTTGGGGCGTCACTCGCTTGGAGCCTGATCAACAACCATGCATTCCTGGACGGAAACAAGAGGGTCGGCCTTGCAAGGCTAGTGGTATTTCTCGACCTGAACGGATATAAGCTCGAACGCTCCGAAGCGGAACAGATCACGATGGTGCTTCGAGTCGCAGCAAGCGAAATAACGGAAGATCAATGGACCGAGTGAGTCGAAGCCGCCACGGTGCGCCGCTGACAAGCTGCCGCAGGCCGGAGTGCAGGCGCAGCCGGAACGACGGACTTGTCTTCCTCTCTGCCGCCGCAAAGCCCGCGATACACCTCCTGTTAGGCCAAGACAAAAAGAAAAACAAGGCCCGGATAGGCACGACACGGACCCATGACCATACTCACCCACCGCGGACGCCCCAACCTCCGCTCACGATACGTCTGCATAAAGTTACGGTCTTTTACCCTAAGCTGAATCAGGAATATCTCCCTCCAAGGGAGAGCTACACAGCAGGTTCCTAAAAACAATCGGCAAAGTCTCTGAATGGAAGACTTTAGGCAAAAAGTCCCGGGGGGGGGGGGGAGTGGCTACTTTGGCCAGAGTTCAAGCCTCACCCAATACGCTCATCCTTGCCCCCCGAGCAACATTTCGGACGGTATCGGGTTCCCACTGTATGTAGGACTCACCCATGGTGGATGGGTCCCCAAGCCGGTCACCGGTTTTGGAGGAAAGATCATGCGGTCTCTTCGTTATTTGCTATTGCTCTGCGCTCTATGTGTTCCGGCGGCGTTCGCCCATGCCCAGGTCTCCGTCGGGGTCGGGATCGGCGGCGGGTATGGTTACGGATACGGCGGCCCGGGCTATGCCTACGGCCCGCCGGCCTGCACCTACGGCTACTACAACTACGCCCCGTACGCCTGCGCGCCGTACGGCTACTACGGTCCCAGCTGGTTTTCGGAGGGCATCTTCATCGGCGCAGGCCCCTGGTTCCGCGGCGGCTATGGCTATGGCTACGG
>CAXTBJ010000016.1:7668-15519 GCA_964242585.1 uncultured Bryocella sp. | reverse complement strand
GGCGGCCGGCGCTAGGCCGTTCTCGCACTGCTCGATCAGGTCCGTCCGGGGCATACGCCCTGGACGGACCTTTACTGCATGGCGTACCGAGCCGGAGCACCCGCAGACCTAACTGCAGCGCTTCCTTGAAGGAGCTTCGGTAAACTAGCGGCGGAGATCGCTGCACATGCGCAAGTTGTTTGGAACCGACGGCATCCGCGCCGTCGCGGGAGAGGCCCCGCTTGATGCCCGCACCATCTTTGCCGTCGGTGCGGCGCTGGCCAAGAAGCTGACCGCGGAAGGTCGCCGAGCGCACATCGTCCTGGGCATGGACACCCGTGAGTCCGGGCCCTGGATCGCCGCTACGCTGATCGCCGGTCTGCGCTCGGCTGAATCTGCCAGGGCCGAGGTCGTCTTTGGCGGTGTGCTGACGACGCCGGCCATTGCCTATCTGGCCCGTAAGCACGGCTTCGCGGCGGGCGTGGTCATCTCCGCCTCGCATAACCCGTGGCAGGATAACGGGATCAAGATCTTTGGGGGCGACGGCTACAAGCTGCCCGATGCGGTGGAGCTGGCGCTCGAAGGCCTGATTGAAGCCGAACTCGCGGCGGGCGCCGGAACCCGCACCGAGCCGGCCCATCCCACGGCCCTTCCCCCTGTCGACGAAAGTCTGCGCCACGAGTACGTGCAGTTCCTGCGCGAGGCGGTGCCCGGCGTCTCGCTTGATAATCGTTGTGTCGTCATCGACTGCGCCAACGGCGCAGCCTCCGCCGTGGCGCCGCAGCTCTTCGCCACCCTGCGGGGCACGGTCGAGGTCACCCACGCCTCACCCAACGGCCGTAACATCAACGCCGACTGCGGCGCGCTGCATCCGGAGATCGTCGCGGCCGAGGTAAAACGGCTTGGCGCGGGGATGGGCTTCACCTTCGACGGGGATGCCGACCGCGCATTGTTTGCAGACGAGGGCGGCCGCGTCGTCAACGGCGACGCCGTCATGCTGGCCTGCGCCCGCGATCTCCATGCCCGCGGTGCGCTTCCCGGGGCGCTCCTCGTCGCCACCACCATGAGCAACATGGGGTTTGAGGCGGCGCTGGGCCGCTCCGGCATCCGCATGCTGCGCGCCCAGGTCGGCGACAAGTACGTGCTGGAGGAGATGGGGCGTTCCGGCGCGGCGCTCGGCGGCGAGCAGTCCGGCCACATCCTGTTCCCGGGCAAGGCCACCACGGGCGATGGTCTGCTGACCGCGCTGATGGTGCTGGACGTCATGCATCGCTCCGGCAAAACCCTGGGTGAGCTGGTCGCCGATCTCCAGAACTTCCCGCAGGTGATCCTCAACGTCCGCGTTCGCGAAAAACGGCCTCTGGACACCGTTCCGGCGGTGGTGGAGGCCATTCGCGCCGCCGAAGATGAGCTTAAAGGCACCGGCCGCGTTGTAATTCGCTACAGCGGCACCGAGGCGCTCGCGCGCGTAATGATCGAGGCTGAGGATGAAAGCCGCATGCGCCACCACGCCGAGGCCATCGCCGCCGCCATCCGTGCGGAGCTGGGCATTTGACGGGACCGATCAGCTTTTTGCGCCCAGAAATCCTTACGTGAGTCTTATCCCTATGACCGGCCGACGTCTTTACACGCTTTCGCAGATCTCCCCCCGCTCGCAGGGACGCAAGCTCGGTTCAGCACGCGCCGTGCGCGTTGTGCGCATCTTGGCAGGCGTTCTGTATGCGCTGGTGGTTCTGCTCGCGCCACCGCTGCGCAGCGGGGCGCAGCTGGTAGAGGTCGGCGACGGCGGTCCCGGACCGGTCAAGGCGGAGCACCTCACCGCGGAGCTGAGCACGTTGCGTTCCGCAGGCACAACGGGCCGGATTGCCTCCGGCGGCACCCTGCAGGCGGGTCTCGTGCTCGCCCTGGAGGAGCACTGGCATGTCTACTGGTCCAACGCGGGGGATTCGGGCGAACCGCCCCGGATCACCTGGACGCTGCCTGCCGGTATCACTGCGGACCCGATCCAGTTTCCGCCGCCGCAGCGCCTGCCGCTCGGGCCCTTGATGGACTTCGGCTATGAAACGCAGGTTGCGTTCCCCTTTGTGCTGCACGCCGCGTCCGGTCTGAAGCCCGGCAAGGTTCATCTGAATGCGGAGGTGAGCTGGCTGGTGTGCGCGGGGCAGTGCCTGCCCGGCAAGGCGCACCTCGGCCTGGACCTGGACGTGGTTCCCGGCCCGCTGCCTGACCCGCCGCTGGTGGGCGCGCTGGGCGCGGCGATCAACAGCCTGCCCAAGCCGCTGCCTGCGGCCATGCATGCGAGTGCCATGGGCGACGCGAAGTCCATCGCCGTGATCGTGCACACCGGGGCCGAGCAGAAGCAGATCCAGTTCTACCCCTTCGACCCCGATCAGATCGAAAACCCCGCTCCGCAAGGCATCGAGCCGCTGAAGGACGGCGCGCGCGTGGTGCTTGCCCGCGCTTCAGACGCCACGAATCTTCCGAAAACACTGCACGGCCTGATCGAACTGGCCGGCGGCGAGTCCTATGATCTCACGGTTCCGGTAACACCCGGCACAGTCGCCCCGGTGCCCGTCTCCACACCCGGCAGCGCGGCTATCGGATTTGCAGGATCTACAGGAGCCTCTGCCTCACCCAGTGTCACCCTGCTCGGCGTACTGGCGCTGGCCTTCGGCGGCGGTCTGCTGCTGAATCTCATGCCCTGCGTCTTCCCCGTGCTGTTTCTCAAGGGTCTGTCGCTGGTGAACGCCTCGGGCGAGGAAAGGCAGCATCAACGCCTGCATGGGCTTGCCTACACGCTGGGCATTCTGCTCTCCTTCTGGGTTATCGTGGGCGTGCTGCTCGCCCTGCGGGCGGGGGGCCGGCAGGTCGGCTGGGGGTTTCAGCTGCAGTCGCCTGGCTTTGTCGCGGTCTTGGCGACGCTGGTCTTCTTCCTTGGACTTTCGCTCGCCGGCCAATTTGAGATTGGCCTTTCGCTGACGAGTGCGGGCGGCGGACTGGCGCAAAAGCGGGGACTCGCGGGCAGCTTCTTCACCGGGGTTCTGGCCACCGTGGTGGCCACGCCCTGCATGGCGCCGATGCTGGGCGCAGCCGTGGGTTTTGCGCTTTCCCAGCCTGCGGCGCTCACGTTTCTGGTGTTTACCCTGCTCGCGCTGGGGCTGGCCATGCCCTACCTGCTGCTGACCCTGCAGCCCGCATGGATCGCCATCCTCCCCAAACCGGGTGCCTGGATGGAGGTGCTGAAGCAGTTGACCGCCGTTCCGCTGTTTGCCACCGCCATCTGGCTGACGTGGGTATACGGCCAGCTCTACACGGGCCAGCCCGGCACGGACGGCCTGAACCGCATGGCTCTGCTTCTACTGAGTTTTCTCGTGCTGGCAGTGGCCGGCTGGGCGCTGGGCCGGTGGCCGGCGCGTTGGGGTTCAGGAATTGCGGCGGCGCTGCTCATCGTCGTGGCGTTGACCCTTCCGCTTCGCCCGCAAACGGTTCAGGCGGAGGCCTGGCAGCCCTGGTCGCCGGAGGCCTTCAGTGCCGCCCGCGCCTCCGGCGACCCCGTCTTCGTGGACTTCACCGCCGCCTGGTGCTTGAGCTGCAAAGTCAACGAGGCCGCCGTGCTCCGCTCCGGCGACATCGAATCCCGGCTCGCCAAGGGCCATTTCAAGCTGCTCGAGGCCGACTGGACCCAATACGATCCCAAGATCACCGCCGAGCTCGCCAGCGTCAACCGCTCCGGCGTGCCTACCTACATCATCTACCCCGCCGGCCGGGCCTCGAACGCCGACGTCCTGCCCGAACTGCTCACACGCGACCTCGTCTCCAAGGCCATAGAAAAGGACCTGTTGATGGGTACCGCGTCCAACATGCATTAGGTGGCGAACGAGAGCGATGTAGGCCTTTTCTATTGCTCCATGATATCGAAATTCAGTTGAAAGCAGCCTCCTAGCAACGCGTCCAAGTGCGGATAAGCGCGTGCTATTGGCTGGTCTAGACGGCTGACCATGACATGCGGTACAGAGCCTTATCCTGAGCGCAACGGCGATGAAGCCGAGTCCGCGTTTTGAACTTGATATCTCAATATTTCAGTATCCGATGCATGGTGATAAACCAGACGCATAGGATTAGTCATAATGACTGATCAAGGGGACCTCAATGATCGACCTGAATCATGCTGATGCCGAATACCTTATAGAGTGGGACCGGCTATTCGATGGTGGAGAGCAATCCCATAAAGCTGAGCGGGACGCCGATCCTAAAAGGGTCGAGGATGCCCGCCCAATTCATCATTGAAAACTATATGCTCGGTTAAACCGCCGATGAAATTGCCGAGTCGTTCGAGCTATCGAAGGAGGGGGTGCGATCTTTGATAGCCGAAGCGGTCGCCCGGAACCCGGACATTCTTCGGCGATGAACATCTTCTTTGATAACAATGTTCCCGCTCAACTGCGTCGTCATGTTGTGGGGCATAAGGTGACGACGGCTAGATAAGTGGGCTGAGATGAATTGTCGAATGGATTTTGCTGAAGGCAGCGGCGGACGCCAGGGTTCGAATTGATGATTACGGGCGACAGAAATCTGGCTTATCAGCAGAACCTTAAAGACCGAAAGATAGCTTTGATTGTGTTGGGTACCCCGCATCGCCCCACGTTGGAAATTAACTTGGCCCCGTGATGGCTGCGGTGGGCCGGGCGATGCCGAACAGCTTTGAGCAGCTTCCGAAGCCGCCCCGTGTGCCACGCAAGTAAAACGCGTTCCTGATGCCATGACCCAGGTAAGGCAATTCAGGCTGGACTTTGCCTTTTCGACTCATTCGCTTCGGCGCAGCTTCGCGATCTCCTCCATGCGCTGCGCCAGCAGCCGCTCCCGGCCCTCGTTCGTCGGCTGGTAGTAACGCCGGTCTACCAACGACGGCGGCAGGCACGCCATCGCGGCCACCTTGCCCTCGACATCATGCGCGTACTGGTAGTCCTTGCCGTAATCTAGTTCCTTCATCAGCTTTGTCGGCGCATTGCGCAGGTGTAGCGGAACCGGCTCGGCGGGGCGCGATTCGATGTCGGCGAGCGCCGCCGCATAAGCTGTGTACACCGCGTTCGATTTGGGTGCGAGCGCCAGGTACACCACCGCCTGTGCCAGCGCCAAATCGCCCTCCGGCGAGCCCAGAAAGTGCATGGCATCGCGTGCGGAAAGACATAGGTTCAGCGCCTCGGGCGCGGCCAGGCCGATGTCCTCCACCGCCATGCGTACCACACGCCGCGCCACATACATGGGGTCCTCGCCCGCGCGCAGCATACGGCCCAGCCAATACAGCGCCGCATCCGCATCGGAGTTGCGCACGCTCTTGTGCAGCGCGGAGATCAGGTCGTAGTGCTGCTCGCCCTTCTTGTCGTACAGCAGCACGCGCTGCTGCAGCGCTTCGGCGGCGAGTTCACGCGTGATCGTTAATTCGGCACGCCCCACAGCGAGTTGCGCGGCGACTTCGAGCGCATTGAGTGAGGAGCGCGCATCCCCGGAGGCATAGCTGGCGATTGCTTCAAGTGCCGTCGCCTCAGCCAACAAATGCAGGGCTCCCAAGCCGCGCTCCTCGTCAAGCAGCGCCCGCGAAATCAGCTTGAGTACATCGTCCTGCTCAAGGCCGCGCAGCGTGTACACGCGGCAGCGGCTCAGCAGCGCGGCGTTGATTTCGAACGACGGATTTTCGGTGGTTGCGCCGATCAGCCGAATCGAGCCGCGCTCCACATAGGGCAGAAACGCGTCCTGCTGTGCCTTGTTGAAGCGGTGAATCTCGTCCACAAACAGCACGGTGCGCGAGCCGAAGCCCGCGGCCTTTTCGGCCTCCACCATCACCTGCTTGATCTCTTTGATCCCACTCAGCACCGCCGAAAACTCGATGAAGCTGGCCTCGGTGGAGCGCGCGATGATCTTGGCAAGCGTGGTCTTGCCCACACCCGGCGGCCCCCAGAAGATCAAGGACGCCGCGTCATCGCGTTCGATCTGCAAACGCAGCGGCTTGCCCGGCCCGAGCAGATGTCCCTGGCCGAAGAATTCATCAAGCGAGCGCGGCCGCATACGCTCGGCGAGCGGCGCGGCCTGGCGTGGCCTGGCTTCGGTACCCTGCAACGGTGCCGTGTCGAAGAGACTCATGGGCGCAATCCCTGTTTGCGTGCCCAGAGGCGCAGCGTCACCTGGCGCATGGATTCGTACATAAGAATCGATCCCGCCACGGCGGCGTTCAGCGATTCGGAGACGCCCGCCGGTATAACCACCTGCTCATCGGCCATCGAAAGCGCCTTCTCCGAAAGCCCTGAGCCTTCGTTGCCGATTAGGATGGCGCACGGATGCTCAAAGTCTGTGTCGTAAGAGACGGACGCCGCCAAGCCTTGATTGAAGGAGGAAAATAGTTGGCGCTCGTGCTCCGGCGCATCCGCGATGGACCGCCTTCCCGTCAGTACACCGTGCGGAGCGGCTCTATTGACCGGCAGCGAAAAATGCGCGACCGCCGCGAAGATGCGCGTATCTTCCGCCCGCAGCTGCGCAAGCAGTTCCTCAATCGGCGCCCGCTGCACGGGTGTTCGCAGCACCGCCCCCGCACCGGCGCGCACCACCTTGCCGTTCCACTGGCTCGCGGTGTCTGGGGTAACCATAACTCTCGGCACACCGAACGCCTCGGCGGAACGCAGCAGGGTACCCAGATTGCCGGGGTCCTGAATCTTCTCAAGGACCAGCGTATTGGTCGGCTCCAGGGCGCGAGACGGGAGCTCACGCAGGATGCACGTGGCGGCCACGCCCTGCGGGGATCGCGTCGTCACGGTGCTGTCGAAGACGTCGCGGCTCAGCACAACCCGGTGCCCGACGCGAAGCTCGCTCAACCAGGGACTTTCCCGGAGAAGCGCCTCACTTCCCTCCCGGAGAAAGAGCTCGTCAAAGGCATACCCTGCGCCATGCGCTTCAAAGATCAGATTCTGCCCTTCCAACCCCAGCAGATCGCCCGGTTTCCGCACTTCCCCGCTCAAGGACGCCCGCAGCGCCTTTACCCGCGCGTTGGTGCGGCTGGTGATGGGTGGCGGCAGGGCAGGCATGGGATTCAGTCTACCCGCCCCATGCGGCGCGGCGCTCCACTTCCGGTGGGCGAAAGCCCCTCCATATGCGGTAAAGTGCAAGGAGGAATGAAGGAGTACACGGACACGTTGGACGCAGAGGTTCTTCGCATTCACCCGGACGAGCCGGAGCCGGAATACGTCAGCCGCGTCGCGAAGGCGCTGGATACGGGCGCTGTGGTCGCCCTGCCGACCGATACCTTTTATGGTCTCGCCGTCGATCCGGTCAATCTTCGCGCGGTGGAGCGCATTTATGACCTGAAGACCCGCGCACGGCACAAGCCGTTATCGCTGCTGATCTCGGATGTCGCGCAGGCCTACCAGCTCGCCCGGGGTATCGACGCGGGCTTTGACCGGCTCGCCGAGCGGTTCTGGCCGGGGCCGCTGACCATCATCGTCCGCGCCGGCTCCAAGCTGCCTCTGCGCGTGACCGCCAATACCGGCAACGTGGCGCTCCGCGTGCCCGAAGCGCCTATCTGCCGGGCAGTCGTCAGGGAGCTCGGGTTGCCCATCACCGCGACCTCCGCCAACCTGCGCGGGCTGCCGGAGTGCACCTGGGCCGGCTGCGTGCAGGCGCAGTTCGGCGACAAAATTCCGCTGATCGTCGACGGCGGCCCGACCGCGCGTTCCGTCGCCACGACCATCGTCGACCTGAGTGGGGGTGAAAACTCATGGATGATCCTGCGTGAGGGAGCGATTCCGACTCACGAGATCGCTCTGACGCTCAATCGCTAGGGCGATTCCAGATGCAGGTGTGTGATGCACCCGCTCTGTTGTCCTT
>CAXTBJ010000016.1:0-7568 GCA_964242585.1 uncultured Bryocella sp. | reverse complement strand
TTCCGCGTTGTCCCTTTCCACGAGGATGTGCATCTCCGGGCCTGTAAGGCACGGATCTCCTTCGACCCGGACCGTGCCCGTCACAGCACCTGTCCTGTCACGGCATACTGAGTACACCGCCGATGAACACGCGAAGCCCGAGCCGCCCGACACGCCGATACTCCGAAAGAGCCCATGAGCGCTTCTCGCGGCACGTGTTCCTGACGATCCTGGGACTGGTGCTGGTGGGGGCCGTCCTGTGGTTTGTCTGGCTCTACCGCCAGATCGCCCGGACCGCCGGGATCGACGAAGCACAACCGGCGGACGCCATCGCGGTCTTTGGAGCGGCGGAGTACGGCGGCCGGCCCTCCCCGGTGCTCCACGCGCGACTGGACAAGGCCCTGTCGCTCTACCAGCGACACCTGGCACCGAGGATCATCACCCTCGGCGGCGGCTCCGAGAAGGACGAGGGCAACACCGAAGGCGCCGCCGGCCGCGATTACCTGCTCGCCAACGGCGTGCCGCCCGACGACATCATCGCCGAAACCACCTCCGTCGATACCGAGCAGCAGGTGGAGCACCTGGCCACCATCGCCCGCGCCAATGACTTCAATACCCTGGACGTGGTCTCGGACGGAACTCACCTGCTCCGCATCGAGTTACTGTGCCGCCGTGCCGGGCTCACGGTCTACACCTCGCCACGTGCCACGCTCGGCCACCTGGACGACCTGGACAGGGCCCAGCGCGTCGGCCACGAGATGCTCAGCTATACCTCCGTCGCGCTCGATCTGCACATCAGCGCCCTGCACCGCTGGCTGGAAGGCAGGAACGACTAGGGCAAAACAGACTAGAGCAAAATAGCCGATGGTATGAAGGGTATTTCGCCCTTTGCTGTCATTCCCGAAGGGAATCTACGATTGTTTTTGCTTTTACCTGTTCTCTATACCGTCGGCTAATCCGCTCCAGCGGCAGGAACGACTAGCGGGTAGGAATGATTAGCCGGGGCATCAGTCCGGGTTGACGTTGATGCCGCCATTGGTGGTTTCCAGATGCAGCGTACCGCCGCCCCCGCCGATATTGGTATCCACGCTGGTATGAGAGGACCCTTCCGCGATCGGATAGCCCACATGAATGCCGCCGTTGGTGGTTTCGGCGACAAGGTGGGCTGAGAGGTTCGGCGAGGCCTTCACGTTGATGCCGCCATTGGTGGTCCGGGCATCCAGCCCCTGCCCGCGCAGCCGGTTGCCGGAGAGTCCGATGCTGATCCCGCCGTTGGTCGTGTGGGCGCGCACCTCCCCGGCCACGGAGCGCAGGCTGAGCGCCCCATTGGTGGAACCGACCTCGACCCTGCCCTCAAGATCCGTCACGGCGACGCCGCCGTTGGAGGTCTCAAAGCTGGCCGCCTGGAGCTGCCGCGGCACCCGCAGGGCAAAGCTGACTGACCAGCCGCGCCCGTGCCAGCCGCTCGTGTCGGGGCCCTTGGCCTCGATCGTTCCATGGGTCACGATGTCCACCTGGTGCAGCAGCTGTTGGGCCTCCTCAGCCGTGCCCCCCTGGGTATTCACGCGGGCCTCCAGGTAAATGTCGCGGCGGTCCTCGCCGATGACCTCGATGCCGCCGTTTTCTCCCTGCACCCGCACCTGGCCGCCTTCGAGCGGAAGCGTCATCTTGCGCACCTCACAGGCGTGTTCCTGCCTGCCGAAGAGCCAATTCGAGCTCCCGGAATGATCCGTGCCGCCGGGGCATGGGCCGGTAGTGAACCCCTGCGCTCCGGCCAGAGAGGCGGCGAGCAACGGCGCGGCAAGGAGGGAAAAAAAGGCTCTGGGCATGAGCGTGGGCATGGGAAAGCTCCTAAGGTCCTGCATCGGAGGAAGCTGGGATACTGCCGTCCTATACGCAACCGGTCGTCGACCGGTTCCAGAGAACGGTTACAAGGGCCCGCACGGTGCGTTACCGAACCATACGCCGCCTTGCCCCGCTCGGGATGCACAAAAATTCAAAAGAGTAGGTAGTTTGCTGATTTCGCAAAGAATGTATCGTCTGCTCCTTTGGAAAAGAATGTATTTCTGCTTGTGATCCCGTAGGGATCTGCTTGTCTTCGCCATTCTGAAGGCACACCGGAAAGCAGCTTTCGTGATCCCGAAATTCCTTTCGCTGCGCTTCGGGACGGCAGCTCGGGAAGGGCGTTCCACCTGCGGGCGAGTCTCTCCCTGCACGACGCGACATCAGGGAAAGGTCTTCCGGCTATCACTAAAACAGCTGCTGGATAGCTTCCAGTCCAGATTGCCGGCCTCGCCCTGCAGCTGCGGCCGGGCCTCGGCGGGACCCAGCCTGCCCCTCCTCGAAACAGGAGAACGCCGGACCCTCCGGATCGATCAAGAAGATGTTCCGTATGCCCATGCGCTCATAACCCTGCAGCTGAATCACCATGCGCCGCAGGGTGTCTTCAGGCGAAAGCAACTCGAAGACGGCAATCGGCGGCGTCACCAGCACCTGCTCGATGGGCAGATCCATCGCGGTCACGGCCACATCCGGGATGCGGTAGCGGGTAGGACTCATTTGAATCCGCAGCTCGGGACGGGCTCGCAGGCGTCACTCCGGAGCGTGGTCCCGAAACCAAGCCTGTAACGCGTCCTGCCAAGTGCTGTGGTCGTACTCGCCCGTGGGCCGCTCTTCGATCACGCCGTCCACGAAATCGGCATCGGGTTCAAAGTCTGTTCGCAAATACTCCTGCTCGGACATCCTCCACTCGGACAAAGCTATCGGCAAAGCAGCCATCGCGTCCTCCCCATGCACTTACGGTTACCGTACGCACTACGTTTACCCACCCGAACCTACTCCTCGTCAACCGCCGCCGCGGGTACCCCGCCCTCGCGCCGCATCTTCAGGTAGCCGCGAATAAACGGGTCCAGCCCACCGTCGAGCACCTTGTCCACATCGCCGACCTCCACCCGCGTGCGCAGGTCCTTGGCCATCCGGTACGGCTGCAGCACATAGGAGCGGATCTGCGAGCCGAAATTAATCCCCAGCTTCGAGTCCTCGACCTTCTTCGTTACCGCCCGCTGCTTTTCAAGCTCATGCTCATACAGCCGCGATCGCAGCATCTTCATCGCCCGGTCTTTGTTCTTGTGCTGCGAACGCTCGTTCTGGCAGCCGGCCACGATGCCCGTCGGCAGATGCGTGATGCGAACGGCGGAATCGGTCGTGTTTACATGCTGGCCGCCCTTGCCGCCCGAGCGGTAGGTGTCAATCCGCAGATCGTCCGGCTTGATGTCGATCACGATCGAGTCGTCGATCTCGGGCGAGGCATACACCGCCGCAAAGCTCGTCTGCCGGCGTTTCGCCTGATCGAACGGCGAGATCCGCACCAGCCGGTGAACGCCGGTTTCCCCTTGCAACAGGCCGAAGGCGTTGTCGCCGCTGATCGTAAAGGTCGCCGATTTGATGCCGGCCTCGTCGCCGTCCTGGATCTCGTTGATGTCGGTCTTGAATCCCTCGCGCTCGGCCCAGCGCAGGTACATGCGCATCAGCATCTCGGCCCAGTCCTGCGATTCGGTGCCGCCGGCGCCGGGATGCACGGTCAGGATGGCATTGAGCGCATCATGCTCCTCGGAGAGCATCGTCCGCGCCTCAAGCTGATCGGTGTAGGTGCTGAGCGAATCCATCTCGCGCTTCAGGTCCTCCTCAACCGAGGCCTCCCCTTCACGCATCAAGTCGAAATAGGCATCGATATCGCCGGTGCGGCGGCCGAGCTCGGCATCGTAGCCGAGTTGAGCCTCCAGCCGCTTGCGTTCCCGCATCAGGGGCTGCGATCTGGCGGCATCGGCCCACACGGCGGGATCGGCAATCTTGGTTTCCACGCGGGCCAGTTCGGTCTTCAGGCGGGCCGGGTCAAAGATACTCCCGCAGCTCGCGTACTTTTTCGCGAACCGGGGAGTAGGCAAACTCCAGTTCATCCAACATGCTTTCAGTTTAGCGGGTTTAATCCCTGACCGCTGCGGCCGGGCGGTACGGATACCGCCGCTGCAGATACCCGCCCGCCAGCAATCCCGCGATCGCCACGGCGCACAACGAGCCGATCCAGTCGCCATACCTTGTATAGAAGGTGAGCCGCCGGTTGTAGGCAAAGGGCACCTCGATTGCGCCGCGGATGTGCCGCGGCAGGCTCGCCACTACCCGGCCCTCGGGGTCGATCGAGGCTGTCAGCCCGGTATTGGTGGCGCGCAGCAGCCAGCGGTGATTTTCAATCGCCCGCATACGGGCCATGTCGAGGTGCTCCCACGGCGCGCTGGTATCGCCGTACCAGCCGTCGTCGGTCAAATTCACGAGCACCTGCGCCCCACCAAGCGCGAACTGCCGCACCTCGTCGCCGAAGATGGACTCGTAGCAGAGAAACACCCCGTAACGCAGCCCGCCGACGCTGAACAGCCGACGCTCGCTCCCCGGGACAAAGGCAAGCTGATCGAGCAGGTGACCGGCGAAGAAAAAAAGCGGCTTGTAGGGCGTGTACTCGCCGAAGGGCACCAGGTGCATCTTGTCGTAACGGCCGGCGTAGGTGCCGTCCGGGAGAAAGAAGCTCGCGGAGACATACTCGTCAAAACGCCCGAGTCTGTTGGGCCGGTCTCCCACGGCAACGGCATCCACCACCACCGGGGCGTGCGTCGCGCGCGCAACCTGCGCCATCGCCACACGGAAGTTCGGGTCCGCACTGGCAAACGGCGTGGGCGCCTCCGGCCAGACGACCAGTTGCGGGGGCATTTGCCCCACGGAATGCGGGGGCACCGCCAGCCTGGGGTGCAGGGTGTGGTCGGTCAGGCTCGCCAGCAGCGCGGCCTGGCTCTCCGGTGGACCGGCTTGGCTCTGCGGTGGACCGGCCTGCGCGCCCACACTCAGATTGTCCTGCACCAGAATCGCCTGTGCGTCGGCGGCCTCTAGGACGGCTCTGCGATGGGCCGTGCCGGCGTAACTGACGACGATCAGCGCGAGGCCGCAAACCGGTCCCACCCAGCCTTGCCTCACCCCCGCCAGCCGGGGACGCCATAGCCAGAGCGCATTGCCCGCGGCGACCACCAGCGATAGACCCATCGCTCCGGTCCAGGCGGCGAGCGGCGTCAGGGAGCTGTTCTCGATCTGCGTGTAGCCCAGCAGATCCCACGGAAAGCCCGTGATGCGGGCGCGCGCAAACTCCACCGCCACCCAAAGCACAGGGGAAAAGATCAATGCGCCGGCAGTTCCCATCCAGCGGCGAATGAAGGCAAAACAAACGCCGAACAGGGCGAAGTACATTCCCAAATACAAAGAGAAGAGAACCAGGATTCCCAGCGACACGGGTCCCGGCAGGCCACCGTACAGATACATGGTCTGATAAATCCAATAGCAGTTGCCCGCGAACCAGCAAACGCCGCACAGATAGGCGAGCGATCCGCTTTGCCACGCCGTCAGTGGGCGGCCTTCAGGCTCCGCGGCCAAACCGTAGAGCAACGGCACGAGACAAAACCAACTTATCAGCCGTCTCCACTCCGGTACCGGCCCGGCAATTGGAAAGGGAAGTAACTGCAGCAGCGCGGAGAGGAGGGCCAAGCCGAAGAGCCGCGCTGGAACCGATCGCATCGCGTCGAGTCTAGCACCCCGGGGACGGGCCGCTCCGGCCTGGGAATGCCGACTGGCCGACTTAGCCCTGGCGGAGACTAACTTTCGCCGTTTCGCCCGGAACAGAAACGCCTCCATGCGGGGCATGGGCGTCCTTATACTTATTTTTTTAAGCGAAAGAATGTATCCGTTGCTTGCAAGCAACTGCAATGCCACGTAGAGTTACGATAGCTGATGCAGCACTCACCCACAAATGCGCCAGGAAATGAGGAGTTACATGGATGTAAGTCAGATTCTCTCCGCGATCGATGCGGAGATTTCGCGTTTACAGCAGGCACGTCAGGCTGTGGCGGCTCTGGATGGAGCGAGCCCAATACCACAGGCGCCTCGCCGGGGTCGCCCGAAGGCCAGCGCCGCCGCCCAGCCGGAGGCCGCTGCCGCTCCCCGCAAGCGTAAGCGCAATCTAAGTCCGGAAGGCCGCAAGCGCATCCAGGAGGCCATGCAGCGCCGCTGGGCCGACCGCCGCAAGAGCTCGCCGAAGGATGCCGCGAACTAGAGCTTTGTATGCCTTCTTGGAATCGTAGGACTTGGTTTGGCAACACTCAGGACCTTTTTTTGAGCAGGTACTCAACTTAAAGCCAACCCTACCCAAAGATCCCAGCCCGAAGCCTGCACATAGGGAGAGCGAATGGCTGGGCAGCTATTCGCTGCGGCTATTGCTGCATGAAGGTTGCTCCTAATTCTGGTAGTCAGCCTTGCCGGCAAGCTGGTGCAGCTTGCCGGCAAGGTACGTGGTCTCCACAGAATTCCCCCACATAACTCTTCCGATTAGATGTTTGATTGCCGACCCGCATCATACCCTGATAACCGCACTGAAGGCAGCTGATGCTTCCAAAACTCGCCTTCACACTTTTGTAGAAACGGCGGAGCCGGGACTGTATCTCAGCGGCTGTGATATCCGGCTGGCAAAGCATCGAGTCTTCGCTCGTGTAAGCAAGACCGGTAAATTCCAAGTATGCGGATCGCCGCCGTCCGCGGCAGGGGCTCGCCGAGCGATAGACGAGAAGCGCAAACGGAACCAGCTTAGAACGCCCACTGGCAGCCTCCCCTCTCATTTTTCGCGATACGGCGGGATGACGGCATATGTCGGTATGCGTTGGTGAAGCGCCTCGATCAAAGCCGAAAGGAGCCAGCCAAGGAAACGCTGTTCCTCTGCGGTTACGCTTGCATAATCTAGCTCTGCTAGGCTTCGATCTTCGTTACTCTAACTCCTCATTCCGAAATAGCTTGGTAGGTGAGTCAGCGTTGAGTCAGTATAACGATCGAGCCGAAAAGCTCCCGGCAGCATGCATAAAACCCGCCAGCAAAGCAGGTTTAGCTCCTTCCGCGAAGCCGAAACGGTACAGACGAGACGACTGCTAGGTTTAATGGCGCCATGCGCTCAACCTCATCGCGTCGCGATGACCTCGCGTACGTTATCCACCCCTTGAAAGAAGCGGATCGTCCCGAAGCCTTCCAGGTATTTCTCAATCTGCCGGTTGCTGATGACCTGCCGCACCGGCAGCGGTTCGCTGCCCAGCAAGCGCAGTTCGTCGGTATCGGTCAGCTGATAGCGCGCATAGCCATTGTTCGGGCCGTCCGTTTTGCCGTGAAAGAAGCCGAGCAGGCGTCCCCCGGGGCGCATCACCGCCCGCAACCTTGAAAAAAGGGTGGGCACCAGCGGGGGCGGCAGGTAGTCCGCAGTGTCCCACAACAGAATGACATCGAAGTCGCGACCGGAGAAATCCAGATTGCCGGCGGCAAATCGGTCGCCGTCATAGACCGCCGGCGTGTCGGCGCGCGCTCCGGCTGCCGCCGGCAGCAGCCACTCCGGCTTTTGCGCCTCGCCGACGATGTTGGCCATGTACACGCTGTGGCCCAGCGAAGTCAGCAGATTGATGTTGTGCGGCGACGTGCTGCCGAAGTCCAGCACCCGCAGGGACTGCGCGGGCTCGGACAGA
>CAXTBJ010000015.1:33378-58060 GCA_964242585.1 uncultured Bryocella sp. | reverse complement strand
CCGGCCGCAAGATCCTCATCTCCGGCGGCGGCCGCTGCAATTTCACCAACACCGGCACGCGCGCCGAAAACTTCCTCAGCGAAAATCCTCACTTCGCTCGCTCCGCGCTGGCCCGCTACACGCCCGCGGAGATGGTGGCCCTGGTAGAAAAGCACGGCGTCCGTTACCACGAGAAGACCCTCGGCCAGTTGTTCTGCGACGACGCCGCGCAGCGGGTCGTCACGCTGCTGGAGCGCGAATGCGCCGAGGCCGGTGTGGAAATCCGCTGCGGTGTACATGTCACGGAGGTGCGCTCCCCCGCCCAGAATCGCAGCCCAATGGGCACCGGCGCGGCGTCCCGCTTCCAACTCGAAACCAGCGCAGGCGCGTTCACCTGCCGCAGTCTGGTCATCGCCACCGGCGGCCTGTCGATCCCAAAGCTGGGCGCAACCGGCTTCGGTTACGGGGTCGCAAGACAGTTCGGCCACCGCGTCATTGAACCGCGCCCGGCGCTGGTGCCGTTCACCCTTGCCCCCGGCGATCTCGCCGACTGGAGCGATCTCGCCGGTGTCTCGGTGGAGGTTGTTGCCCAGGCTGTGGGCCCCTACAACGCCGGCCAGACCGCCGCCGGAACCGCATCGCGTACCCGCACACCCGAGCCGCACGCCTTTCGGGAAAAGCTGCTGATCACCCATCGCGGCCTCAGCGGTCCGGCGATCCTGCAGGTCTCCTCTTACTGGCAGCCGGGCACGCCCGTGCACCTCGATCTGGCTCCGGGGCGTACCCTGCTGAGCGGCCTGAAGATTCGCAGCGCCGGCCGGGACCGCGGCGCCCTGCTGAAGGCGCTGGGGGGCGCTCTGCCGTCGCGCCTGGCCGAGCGTTGGGTCGATCTCCACCTAAGGCAAAGCCCCGACTGGAGCAACGCCGGACTCGATCGCACCGAAGCCGCCCTGCACCGATGGCGCGTGAAACCGGCCGGCACCGAGGGCTTTGCCAAAGCCGAGGTCACCGCCGGCGGCGTCGATACGCGAGAGCTCGACGCGCGCTCGCTCGAAAGCCTGCGAATACCCGGCCTGCACTTCATCGGCGAGGTCGTCGACGTCACCGGCTGGCTCGGCGGTTATAACTTTCAATGGGCCTGGGCCAGCGCCGCGGCCTGTGGCCGAAATTGTAACTAGTTTTTGTGACTCTAGAGCCGTTCTCGTGCAGGTGTAAATTCTGCCAGGTCTAAAGACTGCAAGATGTGAAGTCTGCTAGGTCTAAAGTTCGCCAGGTCTAAACTTTGCCGTCATCCTGAGCGTAGCGAAGGATCTCTGTACTCTGCCGTAGCTGCTCTACACCCTTAGGGAAAACCGCTATAGAACCATACCCTGAGAATATGCAGTATTTCGATCTTTTCTGTCATTCCCGCAGGGAATCTGCGGTTTGCGTTGCTATCTAGGACGGATTAGCAGAGGCTAAAAACAGCTAGAAGCAAGAACAATCGAGGATTCCCTTCGGAATGACAACAAAGGGCGAAATGCCCCCATAGCATCAGCTATCTGGCTTTAGCCATGGGTAATTCGCGATAACAGCCATTGCTGTGTTGTGGAATATCCTGTTTCGTCGTTTCCGAGCCGCATCCCGGCGAGTTTACTCGCTGATAATGAAAAGGCATCTGCCGTAAGGCTCCGCTACACCTCCATAAGACTCGCTACGAAGCCTTGCTTACACCTAGAAATGCAAGAAGACAGAACGGCTCCCCCCGTTCTCAACCCATCATTGAACAACCAAGGTCATCTCAACTGCATGAGTTACACCCGCGGCAGCCCCAGTGACGGTCAGCTGATACGTGCCTGAGGGTGTGGGTGTGGCCAAAGTGGTCCCTCCACCGCCGGGGCCGGCTCCCAGGGGAATCACTCTGCCGGCACCGCATCCACCCAGACCTGCCAGGACCGCGAGCAGAATCCCGATCGTGCCTGCCAAACATAGGGCGTTCCATGTCGCCGCGCGCTTCATTCCACGACCTCCCAGCCGTCGCCTGCGTAGCCGCATATAGGCCATCGGCAAACCTGCAAAGACCAGACCATCCCCATCCGCCCCTCGCCGAAGGGGCCACGGTCGATTCTCTGCGGTAGCCATGCCCGTCTGCACCACCACGCTCACCTGCACGTTGCCGCCCAGCAGGGCGGTAGCCGGGCTCACCGTGCATATACTGTGCGCCGGCGCACCCGCGCAGCTCAGCGCCACATTGCCGCTTAAGCCGCTGAGCGAACTCAGCGAGAGGGGAAAGGTCGCCGACGTTCCACTGCTCACCGTGGCCGTGGTGGCCCCAGCCGGCGTCAGCGTGAAATCGACGCCCACACCGCTCAGGCTCACACCCTGCGAGCCCTTGGCGGCGTTATCCGTCAATGTCAGCACACCCGTTCGCGCACCGGCGGCCGAGGGTGCAAAGAACAGCACGAAGTTGCAGGCGGCACCTACCCCCAGTGTCGCTTCACAGCTCGTCGAACCCACGGCAAAATCGCCGGTGATCGTCGTTGTGGAAATCGTCAACGGCAGCCCACCGTTGTTGGTCAGCGTGACCGTCTGCACCGGCGAGTTCAACCCCACGCCCCACGCCCCGAAGTTCACATTCAGCGGCGTCAGCGAGACGCCCGGGGGCGCGATACCCGTTCCCCCCAACGGCACGGTCTGCACCCGCACCTGGTCGGTCACGCTCAGCACGCCCGTGCGCGTACCGGTGGCCGTGGGTACAAAATTCACGTTGATCGCGCAGATACTGTGCGCCGCGAGCGAACTTCCGCAGCCGTTGGTCGCCGTAAAATCTCCACTCGTAATCGAGGCCGCCACCAGCAGCAGCGGCACATCGCCCGTGTTGGTCAACGTGACCTGCTGCGCCGCGCTCGTCGTGCCGACCTCCTGTGTGCCGAAGGTAAGTGAAGGCGGACTCAGCGTATCCGTCGCCGGGCTCTCCCCTGTGCCGCTGAGCTGCGCGGTCTGCGTGCCGGCGCTGTCCACCACGGTCAGCACGCCCGTCCGCAAACCGCTCGCCGTGGGCGTGAAAGCGATCACCACGGAGCACCCCGTCTGCGCCGGTAATGAAGCACCGCACGTGCTTTGCTCGATCGCGAAATCGCCGCTGATCGCGGGCGTTTGCAGTGTTGCCGGATTTCCCCCCGTATTCGAGATGGTCACGATCTCCGTGGGGGCCGTTTGATTCACGATCGTGCTCGGAAACGTGAGAAACAGGGGTGTCAACACCACCGCCGCGGGAGCTGTTGCTGTCCCGGTCAGCGACACCGTTACCTGGCCGCCCGCGATGTCCGCATAAGCGGTAAGAAGACCCGTTCGGGCGCCTGTCGCGGTGGGGGCAAAGCTGACCGATACCGTGCAGCTCGCTCCGACTGCGAGCGTCTGCCCGCTGCATGAGTCGGCCTCCACAAAATCACCGGTAGTAGCAAGCGAGCTGATAGTCACGGGCGAATTGCCCGTGCTGGTCAACGTCACCGTTTGCGCCGCACTTTGCGTTCCCTGCTGCTGTGTACCGAAGGCGAGGCTGCTGACACCGGCACGCAGCCCTGGCGTCAAAATAGAGATCGCGCTCAAGAGCGGCGTTTGCCAGAGACCGCGGCCATACGTACCGGCGCGCAGCATGCCTATGCGGCCATCGCCGGTAGCCAGCTGCGCCCCTGCTTCCAGTTGCGTTACCGGAGCGTTCGGCAGACCTGTTCCCAGCGGGCTCCAGCAGTTGGCCGTGGCGCAGCTCGTGACGGCCTGGGTAACGTACACCCCAATATCCAGCGCCACGTAAATCGTATTGGCATCATTCGGGTCCACGACCAGGCTGTTTGCCGGCGCATTCGGCAGGTTGGCGCTCACATCGGTCCAATGCGCGCCGAAATCGGTAGACCGGTACACATGCGGCGTATCCACACCGGAGCCGCCGAAGCCCATCACCGTCGCGTACACCGTGGCGCCGGTCGCATCATGCGGGTCCGCCACAACGGAGGACACATCCGCGCCTGTCGGGTTAAACGCCGTATAGCCGTTGACCACCGGGCCGTAGGCCGTGTCGGTCCAGGGCATCCGCGCGCTGGCCGTGTCAGCCGTTTTTGTGACAAAGACGTGCCCGCCGAGCGATCCACCGCCATCGAAGGCCCCTGCCATACCCGCATATACCACCTGCGATCCGGTCCCGGCCGCATCGGCTGCCGTCACCATCGGCCCACCGGCCCCCACGGAGCGAATCAGCGCACTGGTTGGGCTGCAAGGGGAGGCGCTACCATCCATCGCCGGGCTCAGGGCATCGGCTGCACTCCAGGCCGCACCCGATTGCGCCGGTCCGCGCCAAACACGGCAGGTACCGACCAGCAGATTGGCCGTATTCTGGGGGTCCAGCAGCGTCGGCGCATCCAGCAGCGCGGCATCGTTCGACACCTGCGGCTCACCCACGGCCACGGGCGGCAGAAAATCCGCGACACCGCAGGAGCCACCCCCGGCGCAGAACTGCAGATTCACCCCGGCGCCGACGGCTAGATACCAATTTGACGAGTTTGTCGGGTCCAACTGCGGATAGCCGCCCTCGCCTGCGGAAAGCTGCGGCCACGCGGACGGGGTCGCCGCGGAGGCCAAGGCGGTCGTCGTGGCGACTGACCCATCGCCGCCCAACCCCGCCAGTAATGTGCCCGCCAACTGCGCATCCTGCGCAAACCCGACGATCTCGGCGAGCGATCCGCCCTTGGCAATGGCTCCATTCAAATTGTCGAAGTGGCTCGCATCCGAAGCGGAGCACACGGGGCCTGTCTCGGCGACGCCGTCCGTCGAACGCCAAAGACCGCCGTCGTTGCCCAGAAACAGCAGCGGATCGCCGTTTTCCTGCGCCACGGCCGCAAGCGCGTGCTGGGCAGGAGCCACGGTCGCCGGCGCATTGCAGCCATCGCCCGCGTTTGTCGTGTTGAGCAGCGCACAGGTGCTCGCGCCGGCCGCCAGCACGCACCGGTACAGATCCACCGTACCCGCAAAGAGCACGGTGCCGCCGCCCGAGACAGGAGCGGCGGCCAGCGCCAGATCGTAGCTACCCTGAACGATCTCGATAGAGCCACCCTGCAGCCCCCCGCCGGCCTCCAACTGACCGTTATCGATGCGGTTCGCAAACACCGGACTCGCCCCCGCGCACACACCATCCGTTCCCGCATTGCAAAGATCCTGCCAAAGCCCTTGATCGTTGCCGCTGGCGTCCACCGTCAAGGCGTACAGATCGCCGCTCACCGGTTGTACGGCCAGCACGCCGCGCAGTATCGGACAGTTCGGGCTTCCGCTGCCGGCAACGCCCACAGGACAATTCGCGGAGGTCAACCCCGTGCCCGGCTGATGGGTTAAACGTTGCCAGGTCTGCCCATCGGGCGAGCTGTAGTAGCCATGCACCCCTAAAGCGGCGAAGAACAGGGCGCGCTGCGAATCCCATACCACCGCCGTCGCGCGAGTTTGGGCCTGGGCCGCCCCGACAGGGACCGGAGTCTGCACAATCTGTACCCCGTCGTACACGGTGGCCATCTGCCAGGTCACGCCCGCATCGGTGGAGTAGTAAAGTCCCGGCACAGAGGACGCGTTTGTCGCTTCCACGGCTTCGCCCTCCGTGGAAACCGTCATCGCCGCCACTGCCAGGGTGGGTGTCGCGCCGCTCCAGGCCAGCCCCGCCGTGGCCAGCCCCGCAAATGAATGGTTGCCGTTCGCGCCGTCCCGGGAGCCGATCGCCAGCGTCCAGGTCTGACCGCCATCGGCCGAGCGCAGAAGGCCCTCACCGTAATAGGAGTCCGTCGCGTCGTTCGCGTCGCCCGTACCCGCCAGCACGACCCCTGTCAGGCTCGGCTGCACGGCCACCGCGCCGATCGAGAGCGAAGCCACCGTCGTCGCACCCTCGCTGATCGAAAACACCGGCAGCGTGTCCGTAAGCGGTGCAAAGGTCACACTGCCGAGCGCACCCGCCGCGTTTGTGCTCTTCCAGACACCGCCGCCGGTGGTGCCCAGGTACACCGTATTACCGGTATTGTCATTCGGATCAACCGCGATCGCCGTGATGCGGCCGCTGATCTGCCCATAGGACAAGGAGTTGACCGACATAGGCCCCAGCGGCTGCCAGGAGGCGGTCAAATCGGCAGTGTCCCCTCCTGCACTCGCCTGAGCCCGGGGCCGCACGGCAGCGGAAGCCGCCAGGTTCCTCGCCAGGTTCCCCCGATGCGCGTTGCGAAGCGCCTCGGCGGCAGAGGAGGTCTTCTGCCCTGGCGTTGGAGCCACACCGCGGCCCGCAAGAAAGCGTTGAGCCCGCGCCCGTGCCGCCGCCGCATCACCCAGGACGCTCCCATGGCTGTACCCCTTCAGGGGTTCCTGCGCGGTCGCGACCGTGCCCAGCACGCACCCCAAAGCGAGCAGGCCCAGCAGAAAAAACAGCCGGCGTACCCACACGGCAACGCGAAAGCTCGCGATCCGTGGGGGCCTTGGTAACCGGCCTGGGGCAAAGCTCGCTAAATGACTCGGCGGCAAGCGCGATCCTGAAAAGGTTAGGCAAGGACGTGGAAACCGGATCTTTTGTATCCGGCCAGGACGGGGAGACCTCTTCGGCCAGCCCGCCATTACTGGCCCAGGCTGCACTCAAAGACTTTGCCGAGCCTATGCGGCGCCCTCGCGCCCGTCACTCCCCCGCCCGTATCACGCCCACCCCGCGCCGTGGTATTACCTTCGTGCCAGGTAAGCCCTCCGGCTCAGCTGTGTCCCAGCACCGGATGCGGCTCGTACGGCGCCTCCAACTGCTTGGTTTCATCCTCCGTCAGCCTCAGCTCGAGTGCGCCGAGCGCCTCCTCCAGCTGGTACATCTTGCTTGCGCCGATGATCGGCGAACTGATACCCGGCTTCGCCATCATCCACGCCAGCGCCACCTGCGCGGGCTTCACCCCACGCCGCCCGGCGATCTCCACCACGCGGTCCACCACATCGAAATCGGTGGCGCGGTAGTACAGGCTATGGCCGAAGTCATCCGTGCGCGCCCGTGTGGTCTCGCTCTTGCCGTCATCGCGCTTGCGGGTACCGGTCAGAAAGCCGCGCGCCAGCGGGCTCCACGGAATGCAGCCCACGCCCTGGTCCAGGCATAGCGGAATCATCTCCCGTTCTTCCTCGCGATACACCAGGTTGTAGTGATTCTGCATTGTCTCAAAACGAGCCAGTCCGTTCGCTTTCTGAAAGTTCAGCATCTTGAGGAATTGCCAAGCGTACATGCTCGACGCGCCCAGATACAGCGCCTTACCCGCCTTCACCACATCGTGCAGCGCCTCGCAGGTCTCCTCGATCGGCGTGTTCTTGTCGAAACGATGGATCTGGTACAGATCCACATAGTCCACCCCGAGCCGCTTCAGGCTCCTGTCGATGGAGGCCATGATGTGCTTGCGCGAAAGCCCGCGATCGTTGGGTGCCTCGCTCATCGGGTTGTACACCTTGGTCGCAATCACGAGTTCTTCCCGGTGCGGCTGAAACTCGCGTAAGAGCTTGCCGGTAACCGCCTCACTTTCGCCCAAGGAATACACATCGGCTGTGTCGAAGAAGTTGATGCCGGCCTCGATCGAGCGCTGCACAAAGGGCCGGGACTCAGCCTCATCGAGAACCCACTCGCGCCATTTCTTCGAGCCGTAGGTCATCATCCCCAGGCAAAGGGGCGAAACACGGATACCGGTCGTGCCAAGCGGAACGTAATTCATCAGGTCAGATCTCCCGTGCCATAAGACGCCGCTGTCCCGTTCTGCGACACGTGCCGGCACGGGGTGGCCCGAATGTGGCATACAGAAAGCCTCTCCGACTTGTGAAAAAGGCATCGAAGCATTTGGCGTGGGCTGTCGGCACGCCGCCGGAGAGATGCCTGGGGACGATGCACCCTGCGCGGACTCGCCGCTGAAAGGAACGATATGTTGAAGCGCGTCAAGATACCTCTGGTCTGGTCCTTTGCCCTACCCCTTCTGCTCGCGCCCGCGGCACGCGCCCAGTATGACCATCAGCACGACAATTTCTACAACGGGGCGCGAAACGGCGGCCAAAGCGGCAACTACGATCACCATGACGACCACGGCAACGGCTACGACGATCGTTATCAGGGGCACGGCGTCGGCGCCGGCCGGGGCGCGCTGATCGGCGGCGGGGTGGGAGCCGCCGCGGGCGCCATCTTCGGCGGTGGCCTGAAAGGCGCATTGATCGGCGGCGGTGCAGGCGCCGGCATCGGCGCGGTCGCCGGCCACGAGCACCAGCAGAATATGAAGCGAAACTACTACCGCAGCGACGGTTATTACGGACGCTAGATCTTCCCGTCCAAGCAACTCCTTCTCGGGCCCCGCACGCCGGCCATCTCAAGTCGGCAACAACTGTAAGGATCGATCTCATGCGCAAGCCGCTCACCAGCCTAGCCCTCGCCGCCGCCCTGACTCTCTCTTCCGCTCCCTTTCTAGGGGCGCAGCAGCCCGCCATCGCCCCGCCGTCCGCGGTTCGGCAAACAGCGGCAGCCCCGAACTGGACCACCGACCAACTGCTGACCGCCACGGTGCATCAGGCCTGGCTGCTCAGCGGCAAAAGTGAGGCCACCTTCTTTGAAATGGTGACGCAGCTAGCCGAGATTTCCGCCAAGAACCGCAACCTGCAGCTTCCGGAGACCGCCGACGCCGGACGCAGGGTAGGTGAGCAGATCAAACTCGCCTCCAAAGCCGATACCGGGCAGCTGCTGTTTGCGGTCGTCGATGCCGCCATACGCAAGGTTGGCACGCCTCTGCCCGCCTCCGGGCAATAATCTCGTGAAATACCGCATCGCCTCCGCTCCGGCTTGATACAGTGGCGTCAATACACCATTGCCGGAGCGGATATGCGCATGAGGCTTTTTCACGTGGGGGCCGGGCTCGCGCTTGCGGCCGGAACGCTGTCGTATCTCAGCCAGGGTCAGACCGCCATCCAGGGCGGCCCGTCCAGTACGACCCTTGGCCAGGCTGAGGACAAGTACGCCTGGCTGGAGGACGCGAACGGTTCGCGTTCGATGGCCTGGGTCAGAGCCGAAGACGCCAAAACCGATGCCGTGCTCAAGGCCGATCCGCGTTATCAGGCCAACTACGACATCGCCTACGCCGTAGCCTCCGACCCGCATCGCCTGCCCGTGCCGCAGCTGCGCGGGGACGACGTCTACAATCTCTGGCGCGATGCCCAAAACCCCCGCGGCCTGCTGCGCAAGACCACCCTGTCCGACTACGCCGCCGCCGCGCCGCACTGGCGCACCGTGATCGACTACGACGCGCTGGGCAAAGCGGAAGGCGTGGGCTGGGTCCCCCGCGGCACCTCCTGCCTGTACCCCAACGATCGCTTCTGCATGGTCTCGCTCTCCGCCGGCGGCGAGGACGCCGTCACCGACCGCGAGTTCGATCTGCAATCCGGCCAGTTCGTCGCCGGCGGCTTCACCCTGCCGCACTCCAAGCAGGAGGTTGCCTGGGTCGATAAAGACACCCTGCTCGTCAGCCGTGACTGGGGCCCAGGCACGGCCACCAACTCCGGCTATCCCTTCGTTGTCAAGGAGTGGAAACGCGGCACGCCGCTCGAATCCGCGAAGGAGATCGCTCGCGGCGCAACTGGCGACCAGCTCTCCACCGAACCGGTGGTGCTGCACGACGCCCAGGGCCACGCCGCGGTGCTGATCCGCCGCGGCGTCACCTTCTTTGACTTCCAAACCTTCATACGCACCGATAAAGGCGTAGAACGCCTGACGCTGCCGCCCAAATCCGACGTGGAAGACCTGTTGGACGGCCGCCTCCTGGTCCATCTGCACGCCGACTGGCCCGTCGCCGGCGGCAAGACCTTCGCGCAGGGCTCGCTCGTTGAGCTGAACCTGAGCGACGTTCTCAAAGACCCCGCGCATCTCCATCCCGCACCCGTCTTCACTCCCACCGCCCAGGAATTCCTGCAACAGTCCGCCAGCACGCGCGACCAGCTCGTGATCACCACACTGGAGCACGTGCAGGGCCGCGCTTATGTCTACACGCCGGGTCCCCGTGGCTGGACCAAGCGCCCATTGCCGGTACCCGCGAATACTTCTGTCGGCATCGTCTCCACGGGCGATCTCGACAACCGCTTCTTTCTGGATATCAACGGCTTCCTGACCCCGCCTGCCGTCTGGCTCGGCGATGCGGCTCAGGCCACGATTGCTGAAACCAAAAGCCAACCCGCCCTCTTCGACGCCTCCAAGGATACCGTCGACCAGTTCGAGGCCACCTCCACCGACGGCACCAAGGTGCCCTATTTCGTCGTGCATCCCAAGGGCATGGCCATGGACGGCTCGCATCCCACGCTGCTGACGGCTTACGGCGGCTTCGAGGTCTCCGAAACGCCCAACTACTCGGCCACCGTCGGCCGGCTGTGGCTCGAGCAGGGCAATGTCTATGTGCTGGCTAACATCCGCGGCGGCGGCGAGTTCGGCCCCGCCTGGCATGAGGCCGGGCTGAACGTCCATCGTCAACGAATCTACGACGACTTCGCCGCCGTCGGCCAGGATCTGATCACGCGCGGTATCACCTCCACACCGCATCTCGGCATCGAGGGCGGCTCCAACGGCGGCCTGCTCATGGGCGTGGAGATGGAACAGCACCCCACGCTCTGGCACGCCGTGGTCATCGCCGTGCCACTGCTCGATATGCTCGGCTTCGAGCACATCGCCGCCGGCGCCAGCTGGGTGGGCGAGTATGGCTCGGTGGCCGACCCGGCCCAACGCGCCTTTCTCGCCGGCATCTCCCCTTACAACCAACTCAAATCGGACGTGCAGTACCCCGAACCGCTCATCTGGACCACCACCAAGGACGATCGCGTGGGCCCGCAGCACGCCCGCAAATTTGCCGCGAAGATGGAGGAATATCACGAACCCTTCTACTTCGAAGAGATCACCGAGGGCGGCCACGGCTCCGGCGCCGACCTGAAACAACAGGCCGGCACCAATGCCCTAACCTATACCTATCTGGATCGTAAGTTAAAGTAATCGCTCCTTGAGAGCGGCAAAAAAAATCCGCTCACCGCAGCGACTTGCTTCACCGTTCTAAGCGGCTCTCCTGGAGGTGTGATGTTGTAGAGGCATTTCACCCTTTGTTGTCATTCCTGAAGGGAATCCGCGGTTGCCCTTGCCCTTCCAACTATCTCCCCTTTAGAGCCGTTCTCGTGCAGGTGGGGCAGTCTGCCATCATCCTGCGCAACGGCCTAACCACCGTCGGGTAGTCTGCCGTCATCCTGAGCGTAGCGAAGGATCTCTGTATTCTGCTCGCAGCTGCTCCACACCTGTCGGGAACCGCCATAGGTCACCCGTTGCAAGGGCTGAAAGCCCGCAACATAGGTATCTCGGACCCTGCGCACAGCAAACAATCAGCTCGAAACAGTAGCTCTTCGAGCATGGAAACTTACCTCTCCATCCAGCGCGCTCAGCATCGCCAGGTCACCGGCGAATTTGCGCGCAAACAGGCGATCCGAATTGAGCATTCTGGGAAAATCTTCGTACCCCAGCGTCTTGGGATGGGCGCTCTTCTCGTTGCTCCAGTCGGTATAGGTCAAGGAGAAATTCTCCACACGAAGATCCGGCTCATTGCACACGATCGTATGGTAGTAGCTCTCCTCCGGAACAAACCGGTGTTGATAGTGCCTGCGCAGCGCACGCGAAAAGTGCGTCTCCCGCAAAAGCGCCTGCGCCGCCGGCCTCCGAACGCTGTACCAGGCCTCGCCGCCGTAACAGACGAACCGGCCCCGGAAGGGGGTAAGCCGCGAGGTCACCGCCGGGTGCTTTGCATAAATTGCGCTATGCGGCTTGCCGAAAAGCGCCATCACTTTATAGGACGAGAGACGCACGCCGACATAACGTTCCATGGCGTTATACAGCCAACGGTCCGCCCTGCTTAGGGTACCGGGATCGGAGCGGTCGCGAACACTGTCATATCTGACTAATAGATGCTCCATATAGCCGTCGGCCTTGCTTGCGGCAAGGTACGTCAGGATCTGCTCCGCCGTCTTGATCGGGTAACACGCATTGCTTAGGCTGACGACCCAATCCGGGTCCGCGTGCTCGTAAAGTAAACGCAACGCCTTCAAGTTACCGTCGACCACCTGAATGACGCCCCATCCGGTATCGCTCCATTGCTTTACCACAAGCACATTTCTGGGTAAGGCTTTAACATCCAGCGGAGATTTGCCGAAGTCATGGTGAAGCGCAATCGGGGGATCGCCGAACATCTCGTTCAGTCGTTGCACCAGCCGGAACGTCTGTTCGGGACGATTATAAGTGACCAGAACAAAACCGATAGGATTACCCATAAGAACCTCGATGGAGACCTGTAACGATATCGAGCGGCTTCGTCATCCTAGCGCGCCCTCCGAAGCGGTCCAGCGCCCCCGGAACCTGAGATTCGCCACTGCGCCTCGCGCACAAGCGAAGCCAGCAGCGTCTTGCACTTACTCGGGATGTTGTCGGCGAGACGCGGCGACCGAAACGCTCCCACGGCCGCACGGCGCGAGGCTGTGTACTCGCCCTTTTGCCGCAGGCTGTAGGACAGGCTCTCATAGCGTCTTCCTTTTTCCGCGCGCACAAGCCTCTTCAGTTCCGGAGAGAGTATGCCTTCAAAGGCGTCATAAAAGCGGATATCGTTTTGGTACCAGAACTGCGCCCCTTCGCTCCAATAATTGCTGGTCGCATTCAAGGTGTAATCGGCCATGATGCGATCCAGCAGCAGAATGTCCCCCTTGTGCGCGGCCATGATGTGCACGGGCCAGTCGCCTATGGGAGCCAGGTCGAAATAAAACTCCGGCAGGTCGCGCTGCAGCCCGTTGCGAAACACCACCGAGGGCGAAGGAAGAAAATTGCTGCGCAGAATGGTCTCCAACCCATAGCGGCCGGGCGGCAGCCGCGGGTACCGTTCCCGCTCCACCTTACCCGTGGGTCCGCGCGAGACCCAGCGCACATAGTGGCCGCACATCGAAATCCCGGGGTCCGCCTCAAGTGCCTGCACCTGCAGCTCCAACTTCAACGGATCGGTCCAATAGTCGTCCCCATCCAGCCAGGCGATGTATTTGCCGCGTGCCTGCTCAAAGGCGCCGTAATAGTTACGCTGCATCCCCACATTTTTCTCGCGCAGCAGCAGGTGAACGAGGTGCGGGTACGCCTCCTTGTAACTCCGCGCGATGGCCACCGAATCGTCGCGCGACGCATCATCCGAGATCACCACCTCGACCGCAAACGAGGTGCGCTGCGCCAGAACACTGTCCACCGTCTGCTTCAGCCAGGCACCCACGTTGTAACTCGGGATCACCACACTTACCAACGGATCAGCGGCGTGCGCGGGGGTACGGTCGCGCAGCAGAACGTCCGGAGCCGGCGTGTCGGTATTTGGAACCGCGGAGGTCATGGTCGTCCCTTTCTGTCCACTTCAGCCAAACCGGCAGAAGATCAAGCCGGCAGCATCTCTCGATACAGGGTGGCGGCATTGCTGGCGAACGTTGCCTGGTTGAAGTGCAGGCGGCAGTGCGCGCGCGCGGCGAGCCCCATCTTGCATGCCATCTCAGGATCTCGGATACATCGCAGAATCAGCTCGGCCAGTTCGGCGCTATCGCCATGCGCGTGCAGCAGACCCACCTCTCCATGCACAATCAGCTCGGGAATACCGTCCACGGCGGTCGCGATCACGGGTTTGCCCTGCGCCATCGCTTCCAGCACGGAAAGTGGAAGGCCCTCGCGGTGGGTGCACAAAACGAATACGTCCAGCGCCGCGACGATCTCCGGCACATCCGCCCGAAAGCCGGTAAAGACGAAGCGGTCCTCGATCCCGAGTGCCTGCAAACGGCTGCGCACATGCCCGTAATGCCGCCGGTTCAGTTCCACAACCGAGTTGTCGCCGATCACCGCAAACCGGGCCTGCGGACATTGCGCGAGCACAAGAGCCGCCGCGTCCGCCAGCGTATCGTAATCTTTTTGTGGATTGACCCGGGCCACCATGCCGATCAGGGGCGCGCCCGCCGGCACACCCAGCTGCGCACGAATCGCGGCGGCATCGCCATCGGCCTGGGAGCCGAGCTGAAGGCCAGTCTCGGGGAAGTCGATGCCGTCATAGAGCACCCTCGCCTTGCGATCGCTCACCTTCAAACCGAACTGGCGACGCGAATCCTTCGACACAAACACGAAGCGATGAATCGGAAGAAAGCTCAACCGGTCGCGCACGCCGATCTTGCTGTAGCGCGAGCGCACATGCGACATGAGCGGCAGACCGGCCAGCAGAACCGCCAGGCTGTTGTGGTAGGCTGCCTTGGTCTCCGAGCAGTGCACCAAATCCGTGCGCTGCCGCGTCAGTTCGCGCGCCACCAGGCGCGACTCTCCCAAAAAGCGGGGAAAATGGCGCAAACTGGGCTCAGGCGGCACATAGGTGGTCACCTCGGCGCCTGCGCCCGCGCAAGCGGCCTGCAACGCCGCGGTGCCCGGCATGCAGAAGGCAACATGACGGAACTCCTCGCGGGTGGCTTCGATCAGCCGAAACGTCGCCACCTCCACGCCGCCGATGGAGGGCCACGGCAGCATGTGCGCAACCGTCGGCCGCCCCGCTCCCTTCGGCCCTCCGGTCTGCCCTGACCTGACCACGCGATCCAGCCTCCCTCATCCCCGCACGCCGACCCAGGCTCATTCTAGCGGGCATTCCCGGTATACCGTCCACGCCTTTGCTGGCAGTTTGGTGGTAGGCCATGTGCCACTCTGCGTCGAAGTGCAACAGGCAGCCGCGAGCCATCCCACATAAGTCCGTTTCCCGGTCCACTTCCCCGGTCCACTTCCCCAATCCACTTCACCATGGTGGACTCCGATGGTGGACTTCATAGACCGTCAGTCCGAGCCGAACCGCTCGCCGCCTCACCGAACGCTTATACTGCGACGTGGCTATGTCGTTTCCCTCCCGCTACTCCGCCCGTCCGCAACGCACCCCCGCGGCCCACCCGCTCGACCTTGCGGGGGGCCGCCGCATCCGCTCCACCACCGTGCTCTGCGTGCGCCGCGGCGGCTCCGTGATCATGGCCGCCGACGGCCAGGTCACCCTCGGTGCTACCGTGATGAAATCCTCGGCCAGGAAGCTGCGCCGGCTCGGCAACGGCAAGGTGCTGGCCGGCTTCGCGGGCTCCACCGCCGACGCTTTTGCCCTGATCACCCGGTTTGAGGCCAAGCTCGAGCAGTATTCCGGCCAGCTCGGCCGTGCTGCCGTCGAGCTCGCCAAGGACTGGCGCACCGACAAGCTCCTGCGCCAGCTCGAAGCCCTGCTGCTTTTGGCCGATACCGAGCACATCTACGTGCTCTCCGGCGACGGCGATGTCATTGAGCCCGACCCCACCGCCGACGGCACCCTCGCCACCATCGGCTCAGGCGGAACCTATGCGCTCGCGGCCGCGACGGCGCTGATCGAAAACACGCAGCTCACCGCCCGCGAGATCGCCGAACGCGCAATGAAGATCGCCGGCGATATCTGCATTTACTCCAACCAATCCATCGTCCTTGAGGAATTGACCGAGGAAAAACCAGGTGCTTCCACGTCCTAATCAAAATCAAAGGCAAAGGCTGTCGCTCGCCTCGAACGGCGTTGCTGGCCTCGCACGGCTTGAACGGCCTCGCACCGCCGCCGAAACAGCCCTGATCCCCTCGGCTTCAATATAGGCAAGCCTCGCAGTTCAAAGACGATTCCTGCAGCGCTGCACCCTCCGCCTAGGCCACCAGCACCGCCCGATACCTTGCCCTGCCCTGCCGCGTGTGCTCCAACGCTGCATTCGCGTCCGCCATCGGGAAGGTCTCAATCATCGGCTTGATGCCATGCAGCGCCGTGAATGCGAGCATCGCCTGTGTCTCGTCCAGCGACCCGGGCTGGCCGCCGACCAGCGACTTCTCCCCCGCGATCACGCTCCACGGCGACAGGCTGATCGCCTTGTCCGGAATGCCGACCATGCACAGCTTGCCCCCTGGCCGCAGCGCCGCCATGTACAGATCCCATGGCATATCGGCTGTGACGGTGGACAGAATGAAGTCGAACGAGCGCGCCGCCTTGCCCAACTCCTCCGTGCCGCGCGTGGCTATAAAGTGCTTCGCGCCAAAGCCGTGCGCCTGCTCGTCTTTATCGTGGGTGGAGCTGATCGCCGTCACCTCGCATCCCATCCTCGCCAGGTACTGCACCGCCAGATGCCCCAAGCCGCCGATGCCGACCACCGCGACGCGATCCGTCGCCCGCACGTGATAACGAAGCAACGGCGTGAATACTGTGGTGCCCGCGCACATCAGCGGCCCGGCATGTTCTGAGGCAATGGCATCCGGTATCGGATGGGCAAAGCGCCAGTTATTCACACGCACGGCGGTGCCGAAGCCGCCCTTATGCGCGCCCATTACCGTACCGGCTACCTGCGCGCATACGTGCTGCTTGCCGCCTTCGCACCACTCGCACTGCATGCACGAGCCGCACAGCGCGCCCACACCCACGCGCTGGCCCACCTTCAGCCGCGTCACGTTCGACCCCACCGCGGCCACCGTGCCCACAATCTCATGCCCGGGCACCACGGGGTATATCGACATACCCCACTCGTTGTCGACCATCGCCACATCCGTATGGCAGATGCCGCAGTGCGTCACCCGCACATCCACCTCTTCGGGCCCAAGCTCCCCGAGGTCGAACGCGAAGGGCTGCAAACTTTCCTTGGCGGCCTTCGCCGCATACGCCTGTACCTGCATGATGGTCTCCTTGAAGCCGCGCCGTGTGTGATGGCTTGTCCACCAAAGGCCTTTGCCGATTTCTCCACAAAGGCAGGCCCGACCCTTTGACAATGACAGACACGCGTGACGGGCTCAATACATAGAACTCCGAAGCTCTTGCACAATCCTCCAGCACCGGACGACACGAAGCGGCAAGACGCTTACACTGTATCTATGAAACTCAGCTGCGGGGAACAGGTGGAAGCCGACCGACAACGCATGGTCGAGCTGCTCGAAGCATTGGGCTCCCCTGAGGGCGCAAGGCCGTCCGCGCTACCCGGCGTGACGCTGCTTCGCACCAGCCGCGCCACCGTGCCTGTCCCCGTGCTGTATGAGCCCTGCATCGTGATCGTCGCGCAGGGTTTGAAGCGCTTTCACCTCCCCGACCGCGTGATCGGCTACGACGCCCGCAACTACCTCGTGCTCACCGTGCCCGTGCCCGCGGACTGCGAAACCCTGATCGATACCGCAGGTCCCTTTCTTGCCGTCTGCGTCCGTATCGACCTCGCGCTGCTCGGCGATCTGCTGCTCGGCCTCCAGGGCGCGGAGCTCACCCCCAAGGCGAAACGTCTCCCTCGAGCGGACGACTGGGTCAGCGCCCCGGCGATGACCGCCGCGCTCAGCAACGTCACCGTGCGCCTGCTGGAGTGCCTTCGTTCACCGTTGGACGTTAAGGTGCTCGGCCCGCAGCTGGTGCGCGAGCTCACCTATCGCGTACTGTGCGGCGAAGAGGGCGGCGCGCTGCAAAATCTCCTGCTCGCCCACGGCACGCAGGCCCAGATTCATCGCATCCTGCACCGTATGCACACGGAATTCGCCGCCCCGCTCGACATCCCCGGGCTGGCGCAGGGAGCCGCGATGAGCGTCTCCGCGCTGCACGCCCACTTCAAGGCCGTTACCGCGACCTCACCCATGCAGTACCTGAAAACCATTCGCCTGCACAAGGCCCGCATGCTCATGGTGCAGGACGCGCTCGGCGCCTCGCTCGCCGCCGAGCGTGTCGGCTACGACAGCCCCTCCCAGTTCAGCCGCGAGTTCAAACGCCTCTTCGGCGCCCCACCCGCCGACGAAGCCCAACGCGTCCGCGCCAGCTTCGGCTTCGTCGCCGCCGGCTAAGGCCACAACCGCTTTGATAAGCCCTTCAATCAATCTCATTGTTCAGCTCTACCCGAAGCGGGTATGAGCCGTTTGACTGCACTTCGTCCAGGGTGAGGCGGTGCCTAAACGGGCCGATTTGCATGGGCTTTGTAGAGAAAATGAATCAGGCCGCCGAAGGGAAGTTTGGGCTGGTAGAGAGATAAGTTCCACGCGAAAATATATAGCAGCAGAACGGCCGTGGCGAGTCGTAAACGAAGCGGGTTGCGCCCAACCTGGGCAGGATCGTAAGCAGAATCAGGTTCCTGGCGATGCTGTGCCATCGAAATCAGCAAGAGCATGAGGCTGAAGGCATGGATATAGATCCAGCGCGTCCAGTCCGTGCCGTAGAGGAAGAGGCTGACCGAGGCCGCGGCGGCAGTCAGGCCGGCAGCCGCAATGATGCAGACCTCGCGGTGCCTGCCATCGCGCCAAAGCGAGCGCAGCTGCAGCAATATAGGGCAAAGGGTTAGCGCGATCAAGGGCGGCATGACCCGGCTGTAGTGCTCCGCATGGGCCACGCGCTGTACCTCGCCCCGGGCGTACGCCGCGGGCCGTGCCAGGTAGGCGATGGCCCCGCCGCACAGGCCAGAGGGAGGATCGGTGAGCGTGCCTCCGAGCGAAGAGCACACCGCAGAGCTGAGCACCGCGTTGCCGGGATGCCGCGAGACGGCGACAAAAAGCGCCCCCGCGGTGACGCCCGGCAGCGAGGCCCAGGTGAAGGCCTGCCGCGCCCGGGGAAGGTGCAGCAGCAGCGCCCCCAGCAGATATGGGAAAAAGACAATAAGAGCCTCATGCGAGAGCACGCAGACGGCACAACCGCCGGTGAGCAGCGCGATGAGGACGGCCTTGTCTGCACCGTTCCGCAGCAGCAGAAGAGACACGGAGAGCAGGGCGAAGAACAGAATCTCCTTGCGAAAGGCGAAGTTTGGGTCCATCAGGGGAAATTGCAGCGTTGCCGGGGAAAACACAAGGGCGGCCAGCGGGAAGGTCCACTGCACACGGTCCAGCAGGCGCCACACCGAAAGAAGGATCACCGCATAAAGCGCGCACTGCAGCACGAGGATGGAGATCGCCGGCGACAGGTGGAACGGACCTGCGAAAAGCGCGAGACTGCCGAGAAAACCCCGGCGGACGAAGCCACCGGAATAGTTGATAAGCCAATCCGCGACCGCCCAATCGCTATTACGGCGAAGGTTATAGATCCCAAGGCCTGCCAGGATCAGGGCGGAAAAAACCAGCAACCAGGTTAGAGCCGTGGTAAACGTTCGCTGTATGGCGAGTGCACCCCAAGCTGCCTGATTCGTTGTCCCCACCCGACGCACCCTTGCCGACCATGGTGCCATGGGAGGTCAACAGAGGCGCTCACACAAATGGGGGACGCGGATCGAATCGGGCGCGCAAAATCGTCCTCCTGATTTCGCGTCGGCAGAGATCCGGCCACGGAGAGGCCGACCTCTGCCGCGCGATCCGATCTGGCGGAAGGCTAATCCTCTACAACGTTTCGGGGACTCCCAAGCAGAGTTCGGCCGATTCGTGTCAGCGCCGGACAGTGGCCGCGCGGAGTGTTATTTGCAGAGGCGAGCGACAAAATCACAATGCAAGGGAGGTGATTGCGATGTCTAAGTCCTTACGTATTTCTCGATTCTTCTTGCCCATATTCTTCGCTGTATTTGCTGTGGGTAACCGTGCGAAAGCCGATACGATCTCAACCTTTACCTTCGGAGCGTCTCTTGCGTCCGGTTCCGCTACCGGCACCTTGACCATCGACACAACGACGGGCACGGTGAATAGCGGCAGCATTTCGGCAAACAATGGGTTATCACGATTTGGTTTTGGAACCGTATCGTCGCAGGTACCCGGCAGCGGACTGTACAGCATCGTGCTCACCTCCGCGAGTAACGCTTCGAACGCGTTCGACCTGAATCTGCCAGTCTCGTCCCTGGTAGGCTACGGTGGCGGAGCCATCGACAGCCTGGGGACCGGCTCGGCTTCAGAGCTGAGCATGATGGGGCTCGCGGATACTGCGACCTCGGGCAGCCTGACCTTGGCGAGCGTTTTGACTACGAGCGCGGTCACGGCCAGCCCTGCCGGCGTGGCCGCCACGCCGGAGGTGGCCAGCTGGATACTGATGCTGACCGGCATGGCAGGAATTGTGGTTCTGGCTCGTCGCCGGCGTCCCCTGACGCAGGCAGCTGCCTGAACGGCTCTCCCCTGACTGTCCCGTCGGCTTCTACCTTTCCATCTCCGGGTAGGGGCCGATGCCGCCGCCGGCAATCCAAGTATTGAGGTGCTCTTCGAGCACGGGCAACGGCACGGCACCGGTTTCGAGAACCGCATCGTGAAACGCGCGCAAGTTGAACTTTGGCCCGAGCGCGGCTTCTGCCTTGGCTCGCTCGCTCCGAATGCTCATCTCGCCGAGGTAGTAGCTCAGCGCCTGGCCCGGCCAGCTGATGTAACGATCGACCTCGGTTTCAATCTCATGCTCGGAGAGGGCGGTGTTGTCGCGAAGGTACTGTTGGCCCCGTTCGCGGGTCCAGCCCCCGGAATGAATGCCGGTATCGACGACCAGGCGGGCGGCACGCCAAGCCTGGTAGCTGAGCATCCCGAAACGCTCATATGGGGTGTGATACAGGCCCATCTCGGTGCCGAGACGCTCACAGTAGAGTGCCCAGCCCTCACCGTACGCCGAGATGTAGGTATTGCGGAACTTCGGTAGGTCCTTGTGCTCGGCGGCGATTGAAAGCTGCCAGGAGTGGCCGGGGGCGGACTCATGCAGCGTCAGCGCGGGCAGCGAGTACAGGCCGCGGGAGGATAGGTCATAGGTATTGACGAGATAGACGCTTCGGCCGCCGCGCGCGGAGGTATAAAAAGGCGCGATGGCCGGGGGCACGGGGACGATCGCAAAACGGTTACGCGGCTCGTAGCCGAAAAACCGGCTGGCGACACCGTCGAACTCCTTGGCGATCAGGGCGGCGCGCATCAGGAGTTCTTCAGGAGTTTTGGCATAAAATTGGGGGTCGGTGCGAAGAAAGCTAAGAAAGGCGGGCAGATCGCCCTTGAAATGGGCATCGTGCATGGCCGTGAGCATTTCCGTGTGGATCTGCGCCATCTCGTCGAGGCCGATCTGATGGATCTGCGCCGGGGTGAGCGTCACGGTGGCATATTCGAGGATCTTGGACTGATAGTAGGCTCTGCCGTCCGGGAGAGCCTCGGCGGCCAGGGTTGCCGTGGCGTGCGGGACGTATTCCTCATTCCAAAAACGCAGGAGCTGCTGGTAAGCGGGTATAACGGCGGCAGCAATGGCATGACGCCCTTCAGCGCGCAGACCCTCCTGCTGCGCGGCGGGGATCGAGGCCGGCATGGCGGCGAAGGGCTTCCAGTAGGGGGTGTCTTCCGGCAGTTTCGCTGCGGCTGTGGCGGCGATGGACTGATCGCGGCCTTGTAGCGTGACTCGGGGTGGGGTAAAGCCACGGGCGAGGCCGGCACGCATGTTGGCCTCCTCCTCCGTGAAGAAGCGGGGCGTATCGCGCAGGCGAGCGAGGTAGCTTTCGTACTCCTCGGCGGAGCGCAGGGGCTGCTGCGGGGCACCGGCCTCATCGGCCCAGAACGAGGAGTCGGAGTTGACGGGCTTTTCGTACTCACGAAAGCGCTGCGCATTGAGCAGGGTGACGATTTGGGCGCGGAAGACCTCAAAATTCAGCCGCTCGGGCGGGGAAAGTCGGGCCGGATCGACCGATTGCAGTTGGGCCAACACGGCGTTGAGGTGCGCAAGGCGTTCGGCCTGGCTCGCGGCATCGATGCGGGGCAGTTGCCGGCGCAACCGCGAGGCCGTCTCGTCGTCGTTCTCATCCCCGCGCATGTGCTGCCGCCATTGCCAGTCGGCGGTATAGATCGTGCGGAGTTGGGCGTCCTTCCCATCGGTGGAGCCGGACGAAACCTGTTGCGCGGGAAGGGGCGCAAGAAGAGGCAGGGCGAAGGCCAAGGGAAGCATACAACGCGAGGTGAAAGGCAAAAGGGCTCCGGGAAACGTGGCGTTCCCAGTGACGATAGCGCAGTCGAGACAGGTGCAAAAATATGCCTCAATAGCCGCAACGGCAACCTCGGCAGCGGCGAATCCCGTTTCGGCACTACCGGTTGATTTCATGGGTGACAGACGACAGCAGAAGGGGACAGCCGGGCATCATAAAGATGTGCGGATAGCCAGTGCAGGCAGCTGACCTGGTGATTTTTGGGAGATGACTGACGATGCGGGTTGGGCTGATGACGCGGGAGTATCCGCCGTATGTGTATGGCGGCGCGGGCGTGCACGTGGAGTATCTGTCGCGGGAGCTGGCCAGGCAGATCGAGGTGGAGGTGCATGCGTGGGGTGCGCCTCTGGAGCCCGCGGGAAATCTCGAGCCGGGGCATACCGAACCGGCAAATCCCAATCTGGAGGTCCGCTTTGAGCAGCCATGGAGCGCGATCACCGATGGTACCAAGGCCAAGTTCAAGGGAGCGCTCGAGGCGTTATCCCTCAACCTGCTCGAAAATCTGCATCTGGACAAACTGGACGTGATCCACACGCACACCTGGTACGTGTCGATGGCCGGGTTTCTGGCGAAAAAGCTGTACGGTATCCCGTTTGTATTGACGACGCACTCCCTGGAGCCCCTGCGGGCGTGGAAGGCCGAGCAGCTGGGTACGGGCTATGCGCTGAGCTCCTGGATGGAGCGCACGGCGATCCTGGACGCCGATGCGGTGGTTGCGGTATCAAACGGGACGAAGGCGGATATCCAGAAGGCTTATCCGGAGGTGGACCCGGCGAAGATTCATGTGATCTATAACGGCATCGATCTGGAGCAGTACCGGTATACGGAAGACACCTCCGCGCTCGACAAATACGGGGTGGATACAACTAAACCGTACGTGCTCTTTGTGGGGCGGATCACGCGGCAGAAGGGCGTGACGCATCTGGTGGAGGCCATTCAGTACCTGCCGCCCGGAACGCAGGTGGTGCTGTGCGCGGGTGCGCCGGACACCCCGGAGATCGCCGAAGAGATGCGCTCCAAGGTGGAGTCACTGCGCCGACAGACGCCGTTAAGCCAGCCTGCGGTGGTGGAAAACTTTACACCCCCGGGGGTCGAGCCACCGGGGCACTCCTTCGCTACAGGCGATCCGCTAGGGGTCGGCCACAACATCGTGTGGATCGAGCAGATGGTGACTAAGGAGGAGGCCATTCAGCTTTACTCCCATTGCGCGGTGTTCTGCTGCCCGAGTGTGTATGAGCCCTTTGGGATCATCAACCTGGAGGCGATGGCGTGCGGGGCACCGGTGGTGGCCTCGGCGACCGGGGGCATTTTGGAGGTGGTGGTCGAAGGCGAGACCGGGCATCTGGTGCCGTTTGAACAGGACCCTGAGACCGGTTTCCCGGTGGAACCGGGCCAATTTGCCGAGGACCTGGCGCGCCGGCTGGATGAACTGCTCGCCAGCCCGGAGAAGGCCAAAGCGATGGGCGCGGCCGGTCGGCAGCGTGTGGAGGAACACTTTTCCTGGACAGCGATCGCGGAGCAGACGATAGAACTTTACCGGAGCCTGATGACGGAAAACGGACGGTAACGGTCTACGCCGTGGAGTAAGGCATCAATGGAGCACTTGGTATGCGTCCGCTGCCGCTTACGCCGCAGACCGGCGTCACGGCGTCTTATAATAGGTGTCCTACCCGCATCCCTGAACGCGGGCCTTTCGCGCTCCCAAGGAGTTCTGCCATGGCTACCCTTCTCGATCAGCTCAAGTCGATGACGACCGTCGTTGCCGACAGCGGTGACATCAACTCGATCAAGCAATTTAAGCCCACGGATTCAACGACCAACCCTTCCCTGATTGCCGCCGCTGCCAAGATGCCGGAGTATCAGTCGATTATTGACGACGTGCTGAACCAGGCACGCGAGTCGCTGGGCCCCGACGCGGAGGATAAAGAGGTCGCCGCAGCGGCGTTCAAAACCCTCGCCGTCGCCTTCGGACGCAAGATTCTGGACATTGTTCCAGGTCGCGTCTCCACTGAGGTGGATGCGCGGTTGAGCTACGACAAAGAAAAGACGATGCAGCAGGCCCGCGACATTATCCACCAGTACGACCAGGCGGGCATCGGCCGCGAACGTGTGCTGGTGAAGATCGCCTCGACATGGGAGGGCATCCAGGCTGCCAAAGAGCTTGAAGAGGACGGCATTCATTGCAATCTGACGTTGCTGTTCGGGCTCCATCAGGCCGTGGCATGCGCGGAGGCCAAGGTCACGCTCATTTCGCCGTTTGTGGGCCGTATCCTCGACTGGTACAAAAAAGATACCGGCAAGGACTACGCGCCTGCCGAGGACCCCGGCGTGGAATCGGTGACCGAGGTCTACTATTACTACAAAAAGTACGGCTATAAGACCCAGATCATGGGCGCCAGCTTCCGCAACATGGGCGAGATTGAAGAGTTGGCCGGCTGCGACCTGCTCACGATTGCACCGAAGTTGCTGAAGGAGTTGCAGGATGCCGAGGGCACGCTGGAGCGCAAGCTGGACCCGGCCAAGAGCAGCGAAAGCACCCCTGAAAAAATGACCATGGACAAGGCGACCTTTGAAAAAATGCACGCCGAAAACCGCATGGCGCACGACAAGTTGAAAGAAGGCATCGACGGCTTCTCCGAGGCGCTGGAGAACCTTGAAAATCTGCTGGCAAAGCGTGTGGCGGAGTTGGGTAAACCGGAGCCCGCGGCCGCGAAGTAGCCGCTACATGGGGTATGGCAGGGCCCACGTGCTTTGT
>CAXTBJ010000015.1:17181-33278 GCA_964242585.1 uncultured Bryocella sp. | reverse complement strand
CAGACCCTGAATCGACAGACCCTGAGCCAAAGGTGCAGGCCTGCCTGTGCCGAAGTTGTATCGCCTCCGGTTCGCGGCGCTGATAGCGTGGGCACGTGGAGATGCTTACCCCCTATCCGACGCTCGATCCGACAACCCTCCTTCGGCCCGTTGAGGCCGTCTTTCCTCGGGAGTTTCCTACGGTGCCGCGGCTCGCGGTGCTGGTGCCCTGCTACAACGAGGAGGCGGCCATCGGCAAGGTGGTCAGGGCATTCCAGCGCGATCTGCCGGAGGCGCGCATCTATGTGTACGACAACAACTCAAACGATCGCACCGTTTGGGAAGCGCGTGCGGCCGGAGCTTTGGTCGCGCGCGAACCGTTGCAGGGTAAGGGCCATGTAATCCGGCGCATGTTTTCCGACATCGAAGCCGATGTGTACGTGCTGGTGGACGGCGACAACACCTACGAGTCCGCCAGCGCGCGGCCCATGGTGGATATGCTGCTGGCGGATGGCTTGGATATGGTGACAGGAACGCGCGTCACCCAGATTCGGGCGGCATACCGGCGGGGACATCGTTTTGGCAACGGTTTATTGACCAAGATGGTAGCCATGGTCTTTGGAAACCGCGTGACGGACATGCTCTCCGGGTACCGTGTCTTCAGCCGACGGTTTGTGAAGAGCTTTCCCGCGCTGAGCTCCGGCTTTGAGACGGAGACGGAGTTCACCATTCATGCTCTGGAGCTCAAAATGCCCCTGGGCGAGGTCGAAACCCCCTACCGTGACCGCGGCGAAGGCAGCGCGTCCAAGCTGAACACGTACCGCGACGGCGTGCGGATTCTGTGGACCATCGTCAACCTGATCAAGGATCAGCGGCCGTTGCAGTTCTTCTCGGCGTTGGCAGGCTTTCTGTTCACCGTCGGCGTGGGCTTGAGCGTGCCGCTCTTCATGGAATTCCACCGCACGCACCTGGTACCGCGGTTTCCGACGGCGATCCTGTCGACAGGCATGGTGCTGCTGGCGTTTCTGCTGCTGGTATGCGGTCTGGTGCTGGAGTCGGTGTCGCGTGGCCGTAAGGAGGCCAAGCGAATGGTGTATCTTGCGAATCCGCGCTTTCAGTAGAGTGTTGTAAGGCTTGCCGGCGAGACGGTGTTGGATTAAGGACACCTGCTCGCCGGCTCATTGCGCCAACGGGCTTTCGCTCCCTCTGAGTGCGGCTTATAACGGCAAAATGCAGGCACCTCTACGGAGGGGAACTCCTGCTCGCTTTCCTGCAGTCTGATCCTTGACCGTGATCTGCACTACCAGGAGTAGGTACCGTTCTTGTGAGCGAAGCTCCCGGTGGGTCCATCCTCGGGCAGTTGGGCAAAGCGCACGATCGCGATCGCACCCTCCTCCACCGTTCCTGGGCCGCTGTGATTGTTTAAATCGGTAGCGACATAGCCGGGGCAAACGGAGTTGACCTTGATCTTCGTATCGCGCAGGTCGTAGGCAAGGTCTACAGTGAACATATTCAGAGCTGCCTTCGACGCGTTATAGGCGAGAACCTTCACATGGTAGAAGGGGTTGCTGGGATCACCGTTGATCGCAAGCGAGCCGAGCCCACTGGAGACATTCACAATACGTGCACTCTCAGCCGCTCGTAGCAGCGGCAGCAGTGGCTGCGTAAGAGCCACCGTGCCAAAGAAATTCGTTTCAAAGATGCGCCTCAGCACCTCAATGCCGACGCTGCTGGCCGGCCCATCTGCCCGGTCAGCGATGCCCGCGTTGTTCACCAGCACATCCAGATGCCCGAACTCCTCTCCAATCTGCTTCGCCAGTGCCGCGCCGCTCTCGGCCGCCCGGTTCAGGTCCGCCGCGACAAACCGAACATCAAGGCCTTCGCCACGCAGTTTATTCGCGGCCTCTTCCCCTCGCACTGTGTCGCGCGCTCCCAGCAGGACCGTGAAGCCGGCGCGTCCCAACTCGCGAGACACCTCGAAACCGATGCCCTTGTTTGCTCCCGTGACCAAAACGACCTTTGCCATAGATCCTCCGCGTGACGGCGTTGATTTACAGACGATCTTGCTTTAGGTATACAGCGTCCATCACCGTCATGTACAACGTACATCATGACTGGGCACCAGTCAAGATGTACACTGTCTCTTATGGCATATCCGGCCAAAACCGACAGAGCCACTATCTTGCATGCTGCAATGAAGCAGGTCGAAGACGAGGGTGTGGAGAGTCTCGCCATCCGATCCGTTGCTTCTACGTTAGGCTTGGCACCGAACGCACTCTACCGTTATTTCGAAAGCCTCGCCGCATTGGAAGCAGCCGTAGCCGAAGAGGCCCGCCTGCAGATGCTCGAGGTCATGCGGAAGGCTGCCGGCCGTAAAGGCCCTGCGGAGTCGATTCGGACAATCTCTGAGGCATATCTCCGTTTTGCGCATGAAGAGCCGCGCGTCTTTGCACTCTACCTGAAGACGTCCGCGGCGCATTCGGACGGTCCGCAATGTACACCGCAATGTACGCGGAACACCGAATTCTTCCTCGAACAGGTAACCCGCGTCTATGGGGAGAAACGTGCGGTGGAAGCTTCGCACGCATTGTGGGCTCTCCTCCACGGACTGGCCGTACTGCGCGAGGCGGGTGTGCTCAGCGCCGCGCAGTCGTCCGCCAGTCTTAAATTCAGCCTTAAGATGTGGATCGGCGGCGCGTTAAATTCGCTCGGCAATCAGTAGCGAAAAACGCCTTTGCGTTAAACGGCGAGGAATCTTCTTGTCCAGTTGGACAAAAACTCTGGAGTCGTACAGAAAGAAAAGCATTGCTTACATCTGCTTTTCTAAGTCAGGGTATGGTGCGGAACTGGGCCCTTGCCTGAACCTGCGCCGATACCGGGGTGCTTCGCAGTGGGTAGGCGAAGAGGTCCGTAGTGCCCAGCTGAATCCAGCCGTCGGGTTTGCGGAGGGAATTGGGGAACTTCGTCACGATGTACTCGATCCCCCCGGCAGCGAGCGGCGCGGTAACGGTCCGCTTGTCGGGAAGGCTGCTCCAGACCGCTGCGGGATCGGCCTCACCTGGAGTCTCGATCTCGGCCAGGATCTGTGCGCCGGCCAGCCGCGCCCAGTATTGGTCCACGTAGCAGGCCTGGTCGCCCATGCAGGCGAGCTTGCCGCCGGAGCGAAGACCCAGTTGCTCCAGCGCGGCAACGGCGGGAAAAACCTGATCGTCATAGCCTGGGTGGGCCTGCTCGGCGGGCGGGATATGGCGGCGGCGATCCGCCAGATAGGTGACTGACTGGGTGAGGGCGATCCCGGCAAAGAGCAGGACCAGCGCCGAGCCGACGGAGGCCGTCAGGGCACGACCGGAGACCTCGCTGGCAATCGCAGACGCGGGCCGGCTGCCGAGCGCGGCGAAGAGTGGCAGCAGAATCAGCAGGAACGGTCCGGTCAGGTAGCGATCCTGGAGGTCGATCGGCAGGTAAATACCGAACATCAGCAGCCCCCAGAGCAGCGGAGCCAAAACCCAGAGCCAAACGCGGCCCTCGCGAAGGGTATGCGGCCGGGGCCAGCTTGCGCCGAAGCCGAACAGGACGGCCAGCAGCACGAAGACCTCCGGCCGGCCGAGCACGTAACGCACCAGCACCACCAGGTTGCGCGCGAGGCGGGCGAGGTGACCGGGCAACCATACATGCGGTTTCAGGCCGGCGGTCCACCACGCGGGATCGAACCACAGCGGATAGGTGCCCACGGGATGGGCGGCATAGCTGAAGACCGGAGGCGCGGCGGCAAGCGGCGCCTCCGGATGCGTAAACGGGCCGGAGGCATGGCCTAAGGTGGCGTGGTAGGCCTCATGCCAGCGGTCGGTTCCGTCGATAAAAAAGGCGTAGTTCAGGCGGGCGGACTCGCCCGTGGTCATGTGCCCGAGTTGACGGGAGATGGCGACGAGGTAGGGCCCGGCGGTGAGGCAGAAGACGGCCAGGAGCAGAGCGGTGCCAACAAGCTGCCGGGCGCGGCGCGGTCCCGCCCACCACGCGTGCACAATCAGCCCGAGGATGAGCGCGATGGAGGGCAGAAAGGCAAAGGATTTGGTAAGGTACGCGCAGCCCAGGGTGAGACCCAGAGCGGGGTAGAGCCAAAAGCGCCCACCGGCATATAGACGCAACAGCAGCCCCATCGCAAGCAGCAGGAAAGCGAGCAACAGGGTGTCCGAACGGGGTGCACCGATGGGAAGCTCGCGGCCCATGCTGAAGGTGAGCAGAGCCAGGCCGAGCAGGTGAAGCGCGGCGTCGGAAATGGCGGGGGTTTCAGGGATAACCGCTGCCGCACGATGCAGGGTGCGTGCTGTTGCGAGACCCGCGGTAAAGAGGAGGCAGCAAGCGGCCGCAAAGGCGAAGATGAAGACATTGGCATACCGCACGACGACCAACTCGCGCCACAGGCTAGGGCGCGTGAGCGTTTCGGCGAGCGCCAGGACAGTGGGATAGGCAGGGTTCCAGTAGCCGTTAACCGCCAGCGCGGCGTGACCCGTGCGCAGGTACTGGGCGATGTCGAGGAAGGCGACGCCGTCGCCGTCCATCAGATAGGGGTCGAAGCGGGCATAGCCTAGGGCGGCCGCGAGGACCAGGAGCGCGTAGGCCCAAAGCAGATTGCGGCGTACCGTGCGAATTGCCAGACTCCTGTGAGCGACGCTCATCATTGAGGTGAGGTGTGAAGAACGCGCCGCAATCGGCCCTCGCGGTGCGGTTCAAGCCACAACCCTTCCAGATGTCGAGAAATCGTCTCAGACGCGCCCTGCGATTCAGTGTAAGTGTGTGTGGTTTGCTGTTGGGTTCGGGAACGCGGGTGAGCACTGCCACTTTTGGGTGAGTGTAAGTGCCTTGCAGGGGATCGCTGTTCCGAAACAGGACATTCTCCCTCAACCATGGTGCTTCGAGAGAAGGGGAAGGCACTGAAGTGTTATTGGGTCGAGAAGAGTTGTGGGAGATAACGGACAGGCGGGTTCGATGTCTTCGCAGTCTTGAGGTTCCATGCAGTCTCTATCTACACGGCCCACCCTTACGCTTTTGCCTTCGCGGTTAGACGCCGTGCCGCTGGGCCGGAGAGCGGGTGATTCTGCACAGCGCAACGTTGCGGCCAAGAGTGAGCCCATGCTGCTGGAGGCGTACGCGTTTGCGATCCTGACCCCTGCCGGAGAGGTCTCGCATGTTCGCTTCGGCCCGGATCGGCCTCAGCGGTTGCGTACAGCGCAGGATCTCTCCGGTCTTTCCGCGAAAGAATTTATGGCAGGTCTGTTCCATGCGCCGCAAACGGTCGGAAAGGCTCTGGAAATCTGGCTTCTGGCCGGTCTGGCTGGCGAGCCCACGGAGGGATTTCGCGCGGAACTGGGCACCGATGAACCCATTTTGCAGGCCGGCCTTGAGCCCCTGAAGCGGGGTGGCTTCGCCCTGTCTCTTGAGTTCGGCCGCCCTGAAGCCGATTTTCACAGGGAGGCCGCAGCCCACGCGCTTGAGGATCGCTTGACGGGGGCAGGCAGCCGAATGCAACTGGAGCGACGGCTGGATGCAGTCTTTGGGGAAATCGAGAGCGGTGAGACCGATTCTGTTCTGGTCATGTTCCTGGATCTGGATCGCTTCAAGGCGGTCAACGACACGCTTGGCCACGCGGTCGGGGACGCCCTGCTGCGCCTGGTCGCAAAACGGCTGCAGGGCGGCCTGCGTGAGACGGACCTGTTGGCGCGTATGGGTGGGGACGAATTCGCGATTCTGCTCGCGGCGGGCGGCGACCCCGAGCAGGCGGCCGGCCTGGCGCAGCGCCTGATCAGCCTTCTCCAACGCCCTTTTTTGGTCGAAGGCCAGGTGGTCAATATCGGCGCGAGTATCGGTATCGCGTGCGCCCCCGAACACGGCGGCGACCGCGCCGCGGTGCTGCGAAGAGCGGATCTGGCTCTTTATCATGCCAAGAGCATGGGCCGAGGGGTAGCCCATTTTTTTGAGCCGGTGATGGAGGAACGAGCACAGCAACGCCGCATGTTGGAGCAGGATCTGCGACGGGCGCTGCTGTTGCGGCAGTTTGAACTGCACTACCAGCCGCAGATCGATGTGGAAGACAGCAGGGTGATCGGCCTGGAGGGTCTGCTGCGGTGGCGGCACCCGCAACGAGGGCTCCTGATGCCAGGCGAGTTCCTGGCCATCGCCGAAGAGATTGGCCTCGGCGGGGCGATCGGCGAATGGGTAATAAAAACGGTTTGCAAGGACGCCAAGACCTGGCCGGAGAGCGTGACGGCAGCCGTCAACGTCTCCCCGCAGCAGTTCGAGGCCGATAACTTTATCGGTTCCGTGCAGCGGGCCCTTGTCACGGCGGCCTTGCCAAGCCACAGGCTGGAAATAGAGGTCACGGAACGGGTCCTGCTCTGCGACCCGGCCAAGATACGCAAGAACCTGGACAGTCTTCGCGGAATGGGCGTCAAGGTGGCGATGGACAGCTTCGGTACCGGCGTGGCATCCCTGAGTCAGCTGGTGAGCTTTCCATTCGACAAGATCAAGATTGATCGCTCGCTGGTGGGCGGCAGCGGCTCCACGGAAAAAGGGCGCGCCATTCTCAGCGCGGTTTCGGCTCTGGGCCAAAGTCTGGGTATCGCGACCCTCGCCGCCGGCGTGGAAACGACGGAACACCTCGCCTCTGTGCGGGGGCATGGGTGCCAATCCGTGCAGGGCTTCTATTACAGCAGCGCGATTCCGGTGAAGGATCTAGCCGCCTTGCAGCTTGCACCTTTCAACACACAGAAGAACCCGATCGAGGCAACCGTATGAGTGAGCAGATCTTTCGTATCGTGTATTGCAGCCAGAACGTGATGGCCGGCGACGAGCGGCGGCGCAAGGAGGTAATGGAGCGTATCTTCGAGCTCTCCCGGGCAAATAACGGACGGCAGGGCGTGACGGGTGCGCTGCTCTACAACGACGGCTTTTTTGCGCAGGTTCTCGAAGGACCACAGGCTGCCATTGAAACGACCTTCGAACGCATCCAGCAGGACGAGCGTCATGCCCAGATCACCGTACTCGAGTGCTCAGCCGCAGGTTCGCGTGACTTCCCCGAGTGGTCCATGGCACAGGTTCAGCCCTCGTCGGCGCTCGAGTCGATGAGCGCCGGCAGTGCCTTGAGCCAAGCCATGGCCGACCCGGCCTTTGCCGCGCATAACGTTCTTGAACTGCTTCGCTCGCTGGTAATTCAGGAGCAGTGAAGTTTGTACTGACTTCTTCAGCAATAGCCCGGTCGTGTCGCCCGAAGCGGAATCTATAGGTCATCGTATCCGCCTTTGCAGTAATATCCACCTCGATCCTCGAACACGGCATCAACCTACAAAATGTAACGACTCAAATCCTGGTTCTGGACGATGGCGGCTACCTGCTGCTGCACATAGGCGCGACTTATGGAGAGGGTAAAGTCAGGGCTGGCCGGCACGGGGGTGGCGTCCGTCGCTCGTGGCGTAAGAGGCGGGAGCTTGCTCTCCGGGTCCGGAGGTATGGAGGCTTTGGCGGCCTTGACAAGGTCGGGAGCCTGGAAGCTGATCTCATCGAGCACGCGCTCCATGATGGTGTGAAGACGCCGGGCGCCGATATTTTCTGTATTCTCGTTCACCTGGAAGGCGAAACGGGCCATCTCATCGAGTGCCTCGGGAGTAAATTCCAGATGCAGGCCCTCGGTCTCGAGCAGAGCGACCGATTGCTTCACAATGGAGGCGCGCGGTTCAGTCAGTATGCGTAGAAAATCGTCCACGGTGAGGGCCTTCAGCTCGACGCGGATGGGAAAGCGGCCCTGCAACTCGGGGATCAGATCGCTCGGCTTGGAGACGTGGAAGGCGCCGGCGGCGATGAACAGAATGTGATCCGTGGTGACAAAGCCGTACTTGGTATTCACGGTCGTGCCTTCGACGATCGGCAGGATGTCGCGCTGCACGCCTTCGCGCGAGATATCCGGCCCATGACCGCCCTCGCGCCCGGCAATTTTGTCGATCTCGTCGAGAAAGACGATGCCGGAGTCCTCGACGCGCTCCACGGCGGTGCGGGTGATGGCCTCCATATCGAGCAGCCGGCCCTCCTCCTCCTGCACCAGATAGTCGAACGCGTCGGCGACCTTCATGGAGCGCTTGCGGGTGCGGCCGCCGAGCATACCGGCCAGCATCTCCTTGATGCCGGAGGTCTCATTCTCGTCAGGCGCATTGGGGCCGCCGCTCGAGAGGACCTCGATGGTGGGCTGGTTGCGTTCGCGGGTTTCGAGCTCGACATTGCGCTCATCGAGGCGGCCCTCGCGAAACTGCTGGCGCAGGCGCTCTTTCTGGCGCTCCAGGCGCTCCCCCTCGCGCTCCTTCTCCTTGTCGTCGCGGGTGAGCACGACGAGATGCGCGGGTTCGCCGCTGGGGGTCAGTGATTCGGGCGTCAGGTGCTCCCGCTGCGGCACGGTTTCCACGGTGCCGGCGGGCAGGTTGTCTTCGGCGGAGTTTTCCCCCGCGAGCGGACGATTATCCACCGCCGGTGTCGACGCCGCGCCCTGCTGCAGAAGCAACTCGATGAGCTTCTCTTCGGCCGCGGCCTCGGCGCGGTCTTCGATCTCTTCGAGCTTCTCCTCGCGCACCTCGTCGATAGCGGTCTCGACCAGATCGCGCACCATGGATTCCACGTCGCGGCCGACATAGCCGACCTCTGTAAACTTAGAGGCCTCCACCTTCAGGAACGGCGACTTGGTGAGTTTGGCCAGGCGGCGCGCGATCTCGGTCTTGCCGACGCCGGTGGAGCCGATCATGAGAATGTTCTTCGGCATGATCTCTTCGGCAAGCTCGGGCGGCAGCTTCTGGCGGCGTGTGCGGTTGCGCAGGGCCACCGCGACGGCGCGCTTGGCCGCGGCCTGGCCGACGACATACTTGTCGAGCTCGGCGACGATCTCGCGGGGGGTCATCTCGTCAAGCGAGAGGGGTTGGTCTTCGGCGGCGCCGGGGAGGTAGATGGCCATGGTTCTTTGCGTTTCCTTGCAGCGAGGCGTTCGCGGCCCATACGTTCCGGGGCCCGCCTTCCAGCATAGACACACTTGCCGGCTTGTGCGCCGTCCGCGGCTTTCTGCCTCTGAGGACGACCGAGTTCGCACGCGAGAAGGGTCTACCAGCCGGTACGCCGGGCACTTGACCCACCAGTTTCGGCCGGGAACCACCTTGCAACTCGACCGCCGGCAGTACAGTAGAAGCATCCTCTGTCTCCAAGGAGCACCCTGGCCCATGGCTTTGGTCCATCTCTCGGCGCGCGCGACAGCCGCCACCATGCTCGCCGCCGCGCTTTGCCCCGTTCTTGCCGCCGCTCAGCGTCGCGGGGACGCCCCCGCCGCCGAAAAGATCACGGCCACCACCACCGTCGAGCCGGCCGCGGACAAGATGCAGCCCGGGACCCTGCCGCCTGACGCCGTCACCGAAGCGGCCGTAACCACCGCCGGTGGCCGCTCCCTCGCCTACACGGCGGTAGCGGGTCTTTTGCCCGTCGGCGCTACGGACACGCAGGACGCCACGCTCGCGCCCGACGGCAAATACCTGCCCGACACCCCGATGGAGATCCCCGCCAAGCCCGAAGACCGCCCCGCGACCGCGCACATGTTCTACACCGCCTACTTCGCCAAGGGCGCGGACGTCGGCACCCGGCCGGTGATGTTCTTCTACAACGGCGGTCCCGGCTCCTCGACCATGTATCTGCGCATGACCTCGCTCGGCCCCGTGCGCGTGGCGATTCCCGATCTCGGCCACCCCGTCGGCGGCCCTTACAAGGTCGCACCCAATCCGTACACCCTGCTGGACTCCGCCGATCTGGTCTTCATCGACGCCCCCGGCACCGGCTACAGCCGCATTGGGGGCAAAGACGCCGCCAAAGCTTTCTACGGCGTCGATGGCGACGCCGCCGCCTTCGACCGCTTCATCCGCCGCTTTCTCACCAAGTACAACCGCTGGAGCTCCCCACGCTTCCTCTTCGGTGAAAGCTACGGCACCACCCGCGACGCCGTGCTGGGCGCCAAGCTGCAACAGCACGGGGTGGATCTGAACGGCATCGTCTTTCTCTCGCAGATCCTGAGTTTTTCCGACTCCGCCGACGGTTCCGACGCCGATCCCGGCAACGAAAAGGGCTTCTTTCTCGCCTTCCCGTCCTTCGCCGCCACCGCCTGGTTCCACCACACGGTGCCTAACCAGCCCGCCGAGCTGGAACCCTGGCTGCGCGGCGTCGAACAGTTCGCCACCGGCGACTACGCCTTCGCCCTGCTGCAAGGCTCCGACCTGGACGCCGCTAAAAAGCAGGCAATCGCCGCCAAGCTGGAAGGCTATACCGGCATCCCCGCCTCGCTCTGGGTCAAGGCGAATCTGCGCCTCAGCGGCGAGCAGTTCTCGAAGTACCTTCAGGATTCCGCCGGCATCACCACCGGCCGCCTCGACTCGCGCTATGTGGGCCCGTCCATGAACCCGCTCGCCGCCCACGCCGACTACGATCCGTTCACCGAATCCATCGAGTCCAGCATCGAGGCGGCGATGAACAGCTACGCTCACGAAACGCTGCACTTCGGCCGCGAGCTCACCTATAAACCCTCCTCGGACGATAACGATCCCGACAGCCATTGGAATCTGCACCACAAGGCGCCCGGGCAGGAGGGCAGCTGGGACACCTTCACCAACGTCATGCCCGACCTCGCCTACACCCTCAAGGTCAATCCGCGTATGCACGTGCTGCTCATGGGCGGCTACTTCGACCTTGGCACGCTGTACTACGGCGCGGTCTACGAAATGAAGCACCTGCCCATCCCCGCCAGCCTCCAGAACAACATCGAGTACAAGTTCTTTCCCACCGGTCACATGGTCTACGTCAACGAGCAGGCCCTGCACGACCTCCACGACCGTACCGCCGCCTTCATCCAGGAGGGCGTCAGCGGACGCTGACACAGACTGCGTCTGATCAGCTTTCCATCGGAGCTGATCTGGCAAGGCCTGCGCATCGTCCTCATTGCTCTTCTGGGGGTGGCTCTGGGCATGGCCCTGGGCTTCCTCTTGCGCTCCGCCCGCGCCCCTCGAACCCGCTGCCGCGCGCCTTGGATCTCCACTTCGCCTGACCCCTGCCCGCAACCCTGCCTTGCCTGCAACCTTATCGCGGTCATTCAGCTCATGCCCACACGAGTCCGCTCCTTTTCAAAGATCAATCTCGGCCTCGCCGTCGGGCCGCCCCGCCCGGACGGCTTCCATAGCCTCACCACGCTGTATCAAACCCTGGCCGTCCACGATCTCGTCACCGTCAGCGCTCATCCCGCCTCGGCCGCACGCATCACCCTGGCCGCCGACCACCCCGGCGTCCCCTGCACGGCGGCGGGAAACAGCGAGAAGAACACCGCGCACCGCATTGTGGCAGCCGCCCTGGAGCGCCTTGGCCGCACCGCTGCCGTGCACATTACCCTCCAAAAACGTCTACCCGTCCAGGGTGGGTTGGGTGCCGGTTCGGCCAACGCCGCCGCGGCCCTGCTCGGTCTCGAGCGGGAGCTCGGCTGCGCCCTGCCCGCCCCGGAACGCCTCGCCCTCGCCGCCGAAATCGGCTCGGACGTTCCGCTCTTCCTACTCGGCGGCACCGTGCTGGGCCTCAACCGCGGTGAGACCGTCTATCCCTTGCCCGATCTCCCCACACTGCCGGTCGTCGTCGCCGTACCATCGGTCGGCGTCAGCACCGCCGAGGCCTTCCGCGCCCTGGACAGGCGCGCCGCGGATGGGAGCTTGACGAATCCCGAACCCGGCGATAGACTCGGAGAGTTGAGCCGCGTTCTTTCCTCTGCGTGGACCCCTTCGGGGATCTCCGCTCAGGTAAGACGAGCACCAACCGGTATCGCCACTCCCCCACAGGAGACAGAAGGCGATCTCGCCGGGAATCCGGGGTCCCTGGTTAACTTGTTGACCGGGGTGGTAAATCCCCTTCTCGCGCTTGTCCACACCGGGGTCGAAAACGACTTTGAGGACGTTGCCTTTCAGCAACATCCTTCCCTGCGTGAACTTAAGCGTGCATTAGCCGGATCTTCGGACGGCACCTCGAAGGCGCTCTATGCGGCGCTCTCGGGTTCAGGCTCCGCGCTCTTTGGGATCTACACCGATCTCAACCGGGCGCGCGAGGCTCAACAGCGTGTGCAACTCCTCGGCACGCGAGCGATTCTTACAGAGACGCTCGGTCGTGAGGAGCTTTGGCGCCGAACCTTCGCGTAAGCTGTTAGCAGCGACGCGACATCGGCTCCGGGCACACGATAAAGGACGGGTCCGGGCGGAGGAAGCAATTCACCTGCTGGGCGATCGACTAACGGTAGGTCAAGTGCCTTTGACGCACTCAGTCCAGGTTCGAATCCTGGTCGCCCAACCAATCGTTTGCCCCGCCGGCGAAGCCATGGAGGCAAGCCTCTTGGCGCAGTGTCGCTACAGTTGGGACCGTCGCATGGGAGTTTTAGGATGGAGGGCGGCTCCCCAGGGACCGCCGGAAGTTTCGCAGGACCCCCCAACCGCCCTCATCGGCGCACGGGGGTATCGCAGGACCGGCAACGGGCGAATGGCAACAAGCCGCCCCATGCCGTGAGGGTAACCGCAGTCGCTCGCAACACCCGGTGGACGCAACAAGCCGCCGGCAGCACTCATAAGCTGTACGAAACTCTTTTCAGGTCAACCAACCTCAGGAGTCTCCAAACGTGGCGAACAATAATGGCATGGCAGCGGTTCCCTTCTCGATCTCGGAAAGTCCGAACAACGGCCATTCGGCAGGCGCACAAACAGCCCTGCTGGAGCCCCATCCGCTGAGGCCGTCCCAAACCTCTCAAAGATCCCCCACGACAGGCTCCTCCCCCCAGGCGCCGGCTCCCGCCCACACGGCGGCGGCCGGCGCCGCTGTCGTTCCCGGCGTCTCGGGACGCGTGCCCGCCGACATTCGATCCGCCGATGTAAGGCCCGCCCCCGACCGCAAGCCCAAGACCCGCCTCAGCGAAGATCGCAACTTCAAAATCGTCTCCGGCTCCGCCAACCGCGCACTCGCCGAAGAGATCGGCAGCTTTCTGGGCGTCTCTCTCGTGCAAACCGATCTCCGTCGCTTCTCCGACGGCGAGATCCGCTTTCAGCTGTTGGAAAACGTCCGCGGCACCGACGTTTTCGTCATCCAGCCCACCTGCCATCCCACCGATCAGCACCTGATGGAGTTGCTGATCATGGAGGATGCTCTACGCCGCGCCTCCGCCGGCCGCATCACGGTCGTGGTGCCCTACTTCGGCTATGCCCGCCAGGATCGCAAGGATCGGCCCCGCGTGGCGATCACCTCCAAGCTGGTCGCCGACCTGCTGGTCACCGCCGGCGCCAATCGCGCGCTGTTCGTCGACCTCCATGCCGCGCAGATTCAGGGCTTCTTCAACATCCCGGTCGACCACCTGTTCGCCTCGCCGGTCCTGGTCGGCTACTTCCGCGATCTGCAGCTGCCGAATCTGACCGTGGTCAGCCCGGACGCGGGCGGCGTGGAGCGCGCACGCTTCTTCGCCAAAAAGCTCGAGGTCCCGCTGGCCATCGTCGACAAGCGCCGCACCGACATCAACGTCACCGAGGTCATGAACGTGATCGGCGACGTCCGCGGCCGTACCTGCCTCATCCTGGATGACATCGTCGACACCGCCGGCACGCTCTGCAAGACCGTGGACGCCCTCATGGCACAGGGCGCCGAAGCCGTTTACGCCTGTGCCTCGCACGCCGTGCTCTCCGGTCCCGCGGTCGAGCGCATCGCCGCCTCACCCATGAAGCAACTGGTCGTCACCAACACCATTCCCCTCTCCGAAGCCGCTCGCGCGCTCGGCAAGATCAAGGTTCTTTCGGTCGCCGGCCTGTTGGGCCGCGCCCTCGAAAGCATTCACATGGAAACCTCGGTTTCCACGCTGTTCAACTAACATCAGGGTCCAGGGCACAGCGCCCAGGGCACAGCAGGCAATCAGCCTCCAGTACGAGGCGTAACAGCGGCAGACTGCCGCAAACGGAGTAGAAGGAGCAGGCAAACGATCCTGGGCCCTGTGCCCTGGACCATGTGCCCTCCTTCTTCGCCCGAAAGGAAGATGCATGGCCACCACCCCCACCGCCGCCGTTACAGCCACCCCGCGTACCGGCACCTTCAACAAGAACCACGCACGCCGCGTGCGCGTCTCCGGCCTGATCCCCGCCGTGGTCTACGGTGCCGGTCAGCCCTCGGTCGCCGTCACCGTCGATCCCAAGGTCATCACCAAAATCCTCTATTCGGAGAGCGGCCACAACACCATCTTCGACCTCAACCTCGAGGGTTCCCCGGCCTCCAAGGTCATGATCGTCGATTGGCAGAATGAGCCCATCAAGGGCAAACTCCTCCATATCGACCTGAAACGGATCGCCATGAACGTCGTCATGCGGGTCTCCGTGCCCATTCAGCTCACCGGCTCTTCGGTGGGCGTCAAGACGCAGGGCGGTGTGCTTTCGCAGGTGCTCCATGAGGTCGAGATCGAGTGTCTGCCCGGTGACATCCCAAGCCATATTGACGTGGACATCTCGGCGCTGGAGATCAACGGCACCATCCACATCAAGGATCTGCCGCACGCCGGCAACCTGAAGTTCCTCTCCGAAGACGAGGAGCTCGTCGCCCACATCACCACGATGCGCGAGGACGTTGCTGAAACCGCCGCCGCCCCCACCCCCACCGAGCCCGAGGTAGCCAAGAAGGGCAAGCCCGAGGAGAAGTAAAACCGAGTTGCGAGTTCTCCGTTGTTAGTTGTTCGTACAGCAGCTTCATCGTCCAGACGAACAACTAGCAACTAAGAACCGACAACCTTCAATCGCCTTTATGAAGCTCATCGTCGGTCTCGGCAACCCCGGCATGGAGTACCTGCTCACGCCGCACAACGCAGGTTTCATGGCCATCGACCGCATCGCCGGGATCTGCGAGGTGGCGGTCGCCAACCGCCGGGGACGCGCGGAAACCGGCCGGGCACGGCTCATGGGACACGATGTCCTTTTAGCCAAGCCCGAAACCTTCATGAACCTGAGCGGGCTGTCCGTCGCCCTGCTCATGAAGGATCTGAACCTCCCCGTAGAAGACCTCATCGTCCTCTACGACGAGCTGGCTATCCCGATGGGGCAGATTCGCCTGCGCGAACGGGGCTCGGCGGGCGGGCACAATGGAGTGAAGTCGATCTCCGGCGTGCTCGGTACCGAGGAATGGACGCGAATCCGGATCGGCGTGGGAAAGCCCCCCACCGAAACCGGACGCGAGATCAAATCCGGCGGCACGAGCTTCCTTCTTGCGCCTCTGCGCAAGACCGAGCTCGCGGTTCTGGACGAAGGACTCGACCTGGCTGTACGCGCGGTTGAAGCCGTTCTGAACAAAGGGGTCAGTGCGGCGATGAATGAGTTCAACAAGAAGGTTGTTAGTGGCTAGTTCCTAGATGTTAGTTATCAGTACCGAATCAACAACTAAGGACTAGCAACGAACAACGAACAACAAACGAGCCAAACCGGCTCCGGCGCAGCAAACGAACAGTCCGGAGCGGTGCGGGGCAACACCCCGCGGAAAGAAGCACCATGAATCGCAGCTACGAAGTGATGTACATCCTGCGCCCCGATCTCGAGGACGCCGACGTCGATAAGAGCATCGAGACCTTCTCCGGCTACGTCACCACCGGCCAGGGCACCGTCAAGAACGTGGAAAAGATGGGCCGCCGTCGCCTCGCCTACACCGTCAACAAGTTCAACGACGGCATCTATGTGCTTCTGATCGTTGAAGCGCCGGCCTCCCTGATCTCCGAAATCGAGCGCCGCCTGCGTGTAACCGAACAGGTCATCAAGTTCATCACTGTGCGCACAGACGAGGAAGAAAAGCGTGTTGCCAAGATCAAGGCCCACCGCGCCGCGCACGTGAAGCGCTCCGCCCTGCCGCAGGAAAACCCGGCCGAAGCCGCCGACAACGCCATCGCCACACCGCAGCCGGCACCGGTTGCCCCCGCAGCCCCAACCCCGGAAGCTGCCGCCATCGAGGCCGCGAAGCCCGACGGCGAAACCCCAGCCGTTCCCGCCGTCGAGGCAACTGAGCCCGAGCCCGAGCCCGCG
>CAXTBJ010000015.1:13828-17081 GCA_964242585.1 uncultured Bryocella sp. | reverse complement strand
CGAAACCCCAGCCGTTCCCGCCGTCGAGGCAACTGAGCCCGAGCCCGAGCCCGCGGTCCAGGCCTAAGGAACGGTTCGTTCCCTGCCTCTCTTAGTTGTCAATCCCGCAGGGAATCCGCGGTTGCTCTTTCTGTCATTCCCGAAGGGAATCCGCTTTTAACGCACGACACCCAGCTCTCCGGGCAAGCCACAACGGCAAACCCGGCCGGAATCCAAAGGACCACCGAAACGCCGCTCATCGCTCCCAAGGCTCGCCTTCCAAAGGCAGCCGAAGTCCAGAGGCCCCCAAGCGGGTCTGGAGCGAGAAAGGCCAAACCGCCGGGCAGCACACTCCGGCATACAAAGGACAGGCATCATGGCTGACGAAACACAAGGCACAGCACCCTCCTCTTCGGCTCCAGCAAGCGGCGGTACCCCACAGGGCAGTTCACAGGGCGGCGGCGGTTATCAGGGCGGCGGCGGTTCTCGCCCCGGCGGCCCACGTCCGCCCCGTCCCGCGGGACAGGGCGGCGGCCCCGGCGGCGGCCGCAAGTTTTTCCGGCGCAAGAAGGTCTGCAAGTTCACGGTAGAAAAGATCGACTCCATCAGCTACCGCGACGTGCGCCTCCTGCAGCAGTTCGTCTCGGACCGCGGCAAGATCATTCCCCGCCGCCTCACCGGCACCTCGGCACCGTTTCAGCGCAAGCTGACCCGCGCCATCAAGCAGGCACGTGCCATTGCCCTGCTGGCCTACGCCGCCAAGTACTAGGTGAAGGTCGGCGACTTACTCAAGCTGATTGACGCGATGGCTGGCGGCACGTTAGAACCACCGGCAGCAATCGTCACTATCGTCATCCGGCCAAGCCCGGGACTGTCACAGTTCCCGGGCACCCGTCCGATGAACCGGCAATCGGCACCGAACGCAGTACCCTGAAGCAGACTGGCCTGAACATAGGCCCGGAGACGAGCAGATGAGCGACTACCTGGTGATCTACGAGAAAACCCCCACCGGCTACAGCGCCTATGTGCCCGATCTTCCCGGTTGCATCACCACCGGCGTGACTCTTTGGGATACACAGCGCAACATGAGCGAGGCCCTTACGGGCCATCTCGCCGTCATGCGCGAGTTCGGCGACCCGATTCCGGAGCCGACCACAGTCGCGGAACGCCTTTCATTATCGGCATAAGAAATGCTCTGCCGCTGGTCAGAGCGCTGCCAGCGCAGTCCCACAAAATTGGAGATCCATCATGGAAGTTATCCTCAAGCAAGAAGTCGAGTCCCTCGGCCACCGTGGCGATATCGTCAAAGTAGCCGACGGCTATGGCCGAAACTACCTGCTGCCCCGCAAGCTCGCCATGGAGGCCACGCAGGCCAACAAGGCCGTCATCGAGCAGATGAAGCAGTCCGCGGTCCGCAAGAGCGCCAAGGAAAAGGTCGAAGCCGAGGCAGTCGCCACCAATCTCAACAACGTCGTGCTCAGCTTCGAGCGCAAAGCCGGCGGCGAAGGCCAGCTCTTCGGCTCGGTCACCTCCGCCGACATCGCTCAGGCTCTCGAAGCCCAGGGCTACACCGTCGAGCGTCGCCGCATTCACCTCGACGAGCCCCTCAAAACGGTCGGCGAGTACCACGTTCCTGTCCGCCTGCATCGCGAGGTCACTGCTCACGTCCAGGTCAACGTCAAGAGCGACCAGCCCGAGCCCACCCCGGCCCCCGAGGCCGAAACCGCCAACGCCTAAGCCGTTCAACACCACAACTCAGGCGCATCAAAAGGCCCTCACCGCCAAAAGTGAGGGCCTTGTTCTTTGTTGTCATTCCGCGGCGAAGCGGAGGAACCTGCATCTCCGCCGCAACATCCGCACCCTAGGGCCTCGCCGGCCCCTCCACCACCGAAATCCCCTTCATCCACGCTGGATCGCTGAACTCCAGCGTCATCGCCGCCTCTTTGCCGCCGGTCACCGTCCCCGTGCCCAGCACGGTCTTCTTCGCCAGCACCGTCACCTTGTCGCTGTCCACCCCGGCGTTCAGCGGGGCCGCAAACTCCATCGTCAACGAGTGCTTTGCCCCGTCCTTCACCGGGGCAAACCGCACCCGCTGAAAGCTCCAGCTCCCATCCGCCGCCCGCGTGGCCTCCACAGTCCGCTGCACCCCCGGTTCGAACGCATCGGTCGTATTTAAAACAAACGCCGCACCATCAACCTTGTCGATCCGCACGGTCGCCTGGTTCCCATTCGCCGCATCCAGCACCCAGCTCTGCCCCGTCTTCAGCGTCGCCGGCGCAGTCTTTACTGTCCAACCGGGTGTTCCGGGTAGAAACACCAGCGTATGAGCGCTCTCGCTCATCGCTCCGCGATAGGCCACAAAGTACGGCGGCTGCGAGATCTCCGTCCACACCGTCGCCTGGCTCACCACGCCGCCGACGCTCAGCGCCGTGCCCTCACCGGCTACCGCCGCCTGCTCGCGGTACGCAAAAATAGGCGTCTTGCTCCCCGCCAGCGGTGTCATCCCCCCACCCCGTTCCGACACATCCGAACCCTGCACAAATCGCCACATCAGCGGCTTGCCGTCGGCCAGCGTCAACCGCAGCGTCGACGCGCTGCCTGTCGCCTCCGTATCGGCCGGCTCCCATGCCATCGCCGCCTTGTGCGACTCGTCCCCGTTCGCGCCCGACATCGCCACCAGCGCATCGGTTTCCGCGTAGTGGACGCGCTTTTCCGTGGCGCGGTCCGTCAGCGTCAACACCATGGCCGGCTTCTTTCCCGACGGATCTACCTCCAGCATGATCGTGCTATAGGGCAGCTCCGTGCCGACGAACTGGACGAACTGCACTGGCCAGAACCGGTAATACGCCCGGATTGGCTCAATCGGCAGCGGGAGTGCGGAAGCGGAAGCGGGCGTCGCGGCTGATCCTCCCACAGCAGCGGAGCTCGGCGCGGCCGCAGGGGCAGAGGTGGTCTGCGCCCAAAGCGAAACGGCGGGAACTAAGGCAAGGGCGAGCACGGCAAAACCGGATGGGGAACGCATGAAGATCTCCTTGAAGGGTTGTTGAAGCAAAATGTTCTAAAAAATTTGCGCCTAGAAGTTCCACCGCAGGCCCACTTCGACGCGTCTGCCCGGATCGGCCAGGTACGCCTCGCCAAACAGCGGCGATCCCAGCACCCCGCCCACGGCGGTCACATTCGTGTGGTTCAGCAGGTTGGTCGAGCGCAGATTCAGCGCCATCGTCTGCCCATCCTTGCCTGCCGCATGCGGCAGCGCAAAGCTCCGGCTCAGGTT
>CAXTBJ010000015.1:10474-13818 GCA_964242585.1 uncultured Bryocella sp. | reverse complement strand
GGTTGGAGTCCAGATGAACGTTCCACGGCAGCGTGCCCGCGTTGCGCCCGATCGGCGTCCCCGTACCGGTGGGCGATAACTCTCCGAATCGCGTCGCGTACACCGTCGAGACGCCCGTTGCCCCCGCCGCATACACCGGCCGGTCATTGAAGACGCCGTCGCCATTGTTGTCGAATCCTGTCGTGACGTTATAAGGCATCCCGGACGCCGCGTTGAACTGCACCGACAGGCTCACCTTCCGGGGCAGCTGATAGCTCGCAAAGCTGAACACCTGGTGGGTGGCAACGCCGGTGATCCGTGCATACTCACCCGCGTCAGAGTAGTAGCTTTGCGGAAAAAACGTCGAGGCATCCGAATCGCTGCGCAGGTCCAGCCGCACGTATCCGATGAAAATCTGCAGCTTCTTCAGGCTGTGCTGATCCAGGCCGGCAAAGATCACGTTCCCGCGCTCACGGGCTGTCTGCTGAAATTGGTAGAGGTCCAGGTTCGCCGCTCCCGGCCGCGGCCCGTTCGGCTGCCCGTTCAGCGGCGAGTTGATATTCTCCGACCGCGTAATATCCCACGCATGCACCAGGTACACATTGCCCTGCGCGTGCCAGTGCCCGGGAAAATCATGCTCGATGCCCAGGTGCGACTCCCACTCCGGGATCTGCGTCAGATTCGGCAGCGGTGCCCGCAGCGTCGTGACCGTCGACGTTCCGGTCGTTAAAGGGTTGCCATACACCGGGTTGTAAATCTGCAATTGGCGTTGAATGGTCCCGTTCAACTGCTTGTCCGCCAGCACCGTCTGCGCGTCGATCGGCCCAAAGAAGGCGCCGCTTCGCGCATGAAAGACCCACTTCTGCTTCTTGTCCGGCGACCACGCCAATCCCACCCGCGGCCCCGCGTTCTGCACCGTCACCGGTGCATTCTGCATCGCCCACCGCAGCCCCAGCGACAGCTGCAAGCGCGGCCGCAGCTTCCATTGGTCCTGCGCGTACAGCACCGCCTGCAGCTGGTTCAGCGTCACCTGCGGCGTTCCGGTCGTCACCCCGAACTGCGTCGGCGTTCCCCCGGGGAGACCTAACAACGCATCGTGGTACTGCTGCACCCCGGTCAGCGTACCCGCTGCCGTCGCTGCCCCGCCGAAGATGTACGTTCCGTTGAAACCGGTCGGCGAGGAATCATGCAGCGACGTGTCCACTAGCTCCACGCCCACCTTCAAGCTGTGCTTGCCGCGGCTATACAGCACATCGTCGTCGAACTCCACATCCCGCTCATGCGAGCGCATGGCCCCGGTGGTCACCCCGCCACCGGTAAACGCGCCCGCCACGATCAGCGACGGCGCTACCGAGTTCGGCGTATCCGTCCGGTAGCGCCACGTGTACCCGAACCTCGTCTCGTGCACCAGGTTCGGCGAAAGCGTGCCGATATTGGTGAACCGCAGCACGTTCTCGGACTGCGTGCTCGAGTAACCCGCCTCCTGCAGCGTCGTCCCGCCCACGCCCTGGTTCAGCAGGCCGTTCACATTCGCGGTGTACCCCAGCGTCGCGTTGTTCTTCGGGCTGATCAGAATGCCCAACCGCGCGCTGCCCTCCCAAAGCGACTGCGTATTCGGCACATTGGCCGTTATCTGCTGCGCATTCCCGGCCGAATCCAGCGTCACGGCATCCACCACCGCGAACTGGTCGATCTCGCGATGCTCCAGCGCCAGCGCAAAGTCCACACGGTCACGAATCAACGGTCCGCTCAGCTCGCCGCCATACCGCTGCCGCCCGATCGCCGCCTTGCTCGGTGAAAACGGGTCCTTCGCGTTCATGAACTGCGAACTTTGCGTCGTAAACAGCGCTCCGTGAATGTGGTGCTGCCCCGGCTTAGTGTAAATCTCGATTCGCCCACCCTGATATGGCGGCCGCGCATACTCCGCGGAGAACAGATCCGGGTTGATCCGGATATACGAGATCGCCGACTTGGGTGGAATCTGCCCCGACCCCTGAAAACCGTCTACCGTCACCAGCGCCTGCCCCGGCGCACCGCCCGCGGCCGCTGCCAGCACCTGCAGCTCGCGGCTGAACTCGTCCGGGTCATCGGCCAGCTTGCTCAGATCGGCCTGGTTGATCGTCTGCGACCCGGCCACGTCCTGGCTGGCTACCCCGCCCTCATCCACCGTCGCGGTCACCTCCGCCTGCACCGTCTGCGGGCTCAGCTTGACCGTCAGCACCCGGCGCTCGCTGCCCACCGTCACCTCCCGCACCACGACCTCAAAGCTCGGCGCGGCGATGCTCACCCGGTAGCCGCCGTCCGACAGACAGGCCGAGGAAAAACGGCCTTCACGATCGGTTTCGAGCATCACCGCACCCGGCGTCAAGGACACCACGGCCCCGGCCACCACCGCCCCTGTGGTGTCCACCACCTGCCCTGTTACCCTGCCCGTGCTGGCCGGGCAAGCCGTCTGGGCGCTCGCCACGCCTCCGCCTGTGACCGCACCGCACAGCACGAAGACCAACTTCCTGCCGACAGTACGGAATTTGTTACCTGGAACCCAGGTTCCTCGCATGATCTGCTCCATGGCTGCTTCGTTGCACGCAGCCTACAGGAGCTATCCTCGCCGCCCGACAACAAAATTCGCAGTGTCGCCTGTCAACGATCGAAGATGACGCCTGTCATATGACATCTGTCACCTCAGCCGACAGGGCCGCTCCTGGATGCCCTTCCCCACACGAAGTTTTCGTTATTCGTCATCTTGACCGGAGGCGCCCGGCACCGTAGCGGAAGACCCTGTCCTCCGGCCGCCAAACTGAACAGGAATCGGCGCAAGAACCGCGAGGAGCGGGCCCTCCTCTACAATCGCCCCATGCCGAACACCCTGCCCCTGCTCAAACCTCGTGAAGCCGCCGCGCTGCTCGGCATCAGCTACCCCACCGTGAAGCAGTGGATTCTGGCCGGCAAACTGCCAACCGTGCAGACCCCCGGAGGCCATCACCGTATCGACCACGCGGCCCTTGCACCGTTCCTCCAGCAAGACGCCCTTCGCCCCGCCGAGGACTCTCGCGAGCGTTTTCGGCGCGTCTCCGGCCGCAACCAGCTCATCGGCCACATCCTCGACGTGCAGATTGACGGTCTGATGGCCAAGGTCGTCCTCTCCTTCGGCAAACAGCAGATCACCGCCATCGTCACCGCCGACGCTGTCCGCGAGATGGAACTGAAAAAAGGCGACGCAGCCGCCGCCCTCATCAAATCCACAGAGATCATGATTGAACGGATTTAGGAGCCATCTCCCAGCCGACCGGCTCTCAAGCAGCCCGTCCTGCTCTCCCTAAGAAGAAATATGTCATGGTCGTTCCCTTGCGTTGCCCTTGCCCTTT
>CAXTBJ010000015.1:0-10374 GCA_964242585.1 uncultured Bryocella sp. | reverse complement strand
TTTACCTTCCAACCATCCTCCCCTTCAGTCTTGTCATCCCGCAGCGGAGGGATCTGCTTTCCCCAACCCGTCAATACCGCCAGAAAAACAATCCCTCCCTCCCCGCAAAGGCTCCGGCACAATCACCCAAGCTCGCTGCAGCGAAGGCCCAACGCAAACCCTAAACTGGCACTTCATCCCCTGTTTACTCCATAGGTTCCCCCGTCCTCCGCGCTGTTTGCGCAGAAAAGGGACCCATTGGTCTAAATTGATAAACAGGGATGAACGGCCAGAAACCAGTTAAACCACAACAAACAGAGAACTTACCGAAGTAGGGGGAGGGGGGGGTGCTACTCGTACTTCAGCGTCGCCACGGGATCAAGCTTTGCCGCCCGATTCGCGGGCAGCGTCCCGAAGATCACCCCCACCAGCACAGCCGTCAGCAGGGCGATGATGGCACTCCACGGCGAGATCGGAATCTTGAAGTCGGTGAAGATGCGCAACGCCAGGGGCAGCGCCAACCCCAGCAGGGTCCCAATCAGTCCTCCCGAGAGCGACAAAAACACGCTCTCCGTCAGGAACTGCAGCCGGATCTCCCGGCTGGTCGCACCCAGCGCCTTGCGGATACCGATCTCCTTGATACGAGCCTGCACATTAGCCAGCATAGAGTTCATAATCCCCACCCCGGACACCACCAGCGTGATCGCCGATGCCAGCGTCAACACAATCGTCAGCATCGTGGCAATCTGGTTCATCACGGTCAGCACCTGCGTCAGCGTGAACGCCGTAAACGTGTTGCCGGGCCGGTGCCGGCTGCGGATCACCTCTTCGATATGCCGCGCCGTCGGCTCCACGCCCTTTGAGTCAGTGACGGAAAAGAAGATCTGCTTCAGGTTGTCGGTTCCCTGAAAGTAGCGCGCCACCGGGTATGGCACAAGCATGGTCTGATTGCTGATCTCGCTCTGCCCGAAGGTCTGGATGCTCTCCTCGAAGACCCCGATCACGGTAAAAGGAATACCCATGATCGTGACCTGATGATCCAAAGCCTCGTTCGGATTGCCGAACAGCTCCATCGCCATCGGCTTCACAATGACGGCCACCTTGGCATGCGTCTGCTCGTCCTCGTCATCGAAGAAGCGGCCGGCGAGCACCTTCAGATTGCGCACCTGCTTGTACTGCGGACTGACCCCCAGCAGCATCGCCTCCTTCACCTGCCCGTTGCCGACAGGAATGGCGTCATGAAACTCCAGCATGGGCGAGCTGGCGACGATCCCCGGTACCTGCTGCAGCACGACATCCATATCGCTCCGCGTCATGAACTCGGGCGAGGAGGAGCCATCCGGCCCCGTGACGATCGCACCGCCGCCCTGCATCTCGATCATATTCGGACCGATGGAGGCGATCATATTCAAGGCATACTGCCTGCCGGTGAGCCCCAGCGTCGCCACCAGAATCACCGACGCCGACCCGATCACCATGCCCAGCATGGTGAGCAGAAAACGCGCCTTGCTCGCGCAAAAGCTGTCAAGTGCCAGCGACCACGTCTCGCGAAAGCCGACCGTGGTGCGGGCACTGCGCAGGGTCGCCTCAAAGGACCGCTCCTTGGGCTGAAATGGCAGCGACGGACCGGCACCGCTCGGCGAGGGGCCCCGGACCGCAGAGCGGTCGATCTCGCGTACAGGTTCGTGAACGCTTGTTGCCATGCCCGTCTCCGCTACACTCCGTGGCCCGCGGCCACCCTGTCAGTATCGCAGCCGTCAAGGCAAGCTGCCATAGGTGAGACACCGGCGCGCGCTCCCGGGTCGCACAGAATTCGATCCCACGTTTGGGTTATGTTCTTCCTGCCCATCGCCGGTTACAAACTTGACGCGATCAACGGCGAGTGGCTTCGCCGCGCGGCCAGCGCCAGGGCCAGCCGCGAGATGCCGCTGAACAGAATTGCCACCCCCAACAGCGTACCCACCGCCCACTCCGCCGTGGAGGGCAGGTGCAGCCAGATGAAACCGGCCAGAATCATGGAAACGATGGCGTCCACGAAGAGCCAGACCCCGCCCGAGACGCCGCGCACGGTAAAGCCTGCGATCAGCTCGAAGATACCTTTGATCATCAGGTAAGCACCCAGGAACAACGTCAGGGAGACCAGGCCGGCCAGAGGATGCACCAGCAAGAAGATGCCGGCCGCGATGTACGCCACGCCGACCAGAAACTCCCACAGGTGAGAACCCGCCCCACGGACGTGCCAGGCCAGCACAAAATGGCCGATGCCGCCGAAGATAAGTAACCAGGCAATCAGGGTTTCCACAACTACGCCTGCCAGCAAGGGCGCTGCCAATGCGACCAGGCCCAGCACGATGAGCAGCACGCTGAACCCGATCGACCAGCCGACCGACCCACGCGCGATGCCCTTATATGGCAAACCGCCGGGCAAACCACCAGATAGATCGCCGGGAATACCACTGCCGAAAGCTCCCATACGTTCCTTCCCGCCTCTCGCTCCTGCTTACAGCGGCTGTCTAAAGTATTGGATGCGCGCTTTTGATACCCAGGCCCTCCTTGCGCGGTATGCTCCCCTTCTACAACGCGGTCAGCAGACTGTTGAAGTAGCCGAGCATGGGCAGAAAGAGCGCCAGCACGAGTCCGAAGCCGAAAAACATGAAGCCGAACATCAGCCAGAGTCCCCAACGCTCGTAGGCTCGCGCCGCGTTGTAGGGCAGGTAGTACACCAGGATCTTGCCGCCATCCAAAAACGGCAGCGGTACCAAGTTAAAGACGAACAGCAACAGGTTTACCAGAATGCCGAAGTACAAAAACAGCAGCAGAGGAAAGATCGGCGGCAGCCCCGTAGGGATGCTGTCCAGTTCGCGCAGGCTGAGCGCTTCGGCGATGATCAACGTGGACCCGGAGGCAGGGTCGATGTGTTTGACCAGGAGCAGCGCAAGCAGGCAAAGGGCTGCCGCACCCAATTGCGCTCCCGGACCCGCCAGAGTCGCCTTGATCTCGTCCTGCGGGTGACGGAAGTTGCGCGAAAGCATCGGCACCGGCTTGCCCCAGCCCAAGATCAGCGGTGAGCGCCAGATGTAGATCAGCGGCCAAAGTGCCGTACCGAAGAAATCGAAATGCGGCACCGGACTCATCGTCAAGCGGCCGGAGAGCCGGGCCGTGGCATCCCCAAGCCGGTTTGCCATCCACGCCTGCGCACAGTCGTGAAGCGAGATCGCCAGCAGCAATACAACCAGCTCAAAGATCACCAACACCAGAGTCATCGGCATGCGTCTAGCGTACCCCGCCTCCGGTCGATTGCCGTGCGCGACCGCAGGCCCCGGCTATTCCCGTCAAGCACACTAGGCATCTTCTTCCTGTCCGGCTTCCCATGAAACGGCGCTCCAGGGAGCGCCTGTGCATGGCAAGAGCATGATGCAGCTTGTGCTTTGGATGGGAGATCGTGGAGACCGGCGGCGGGGTTCCCAGCCTATCTCGGGAATTTGCTTCCGTCGTTTTCACAATGGAAAACATGCTCTTCCTCGTTTTCGCCATAGCTTCGCCTCCACTCCCCTCTACCCTCGTTCCTCTTCGCTCACTCGTCAAGCAAAATCTATCCGGCCGGCGCGAGTTTGTGCGGTCTCAGGTCTATTCTGGGAATGGCGTCACCTTATTCGGCGCCCGGGCCCGGAGGAAGTCACAAATGTACGGTGGACGCAGCGGATCGAATAACGGAGGGCGGCGCGAGGGTGCCAGCAGCCGCCAGGGCGGCGGGTCCGGCCCGGCTCCCCGCAGTAACACAGGCGCAGGCAGCAACGGCGGACGGGGCGGTAGCCCAACTGACCGCTGGTCCAACGAATTGGATTCCATCTTCGAGCGCGCGCCGAAGGAGACAACCGCCCCGAAGAATGAAGATGAGCGGAATTTCTTTGAAGAGCGCACTGAGGTGAAGTCGCATACCCTGGCCTGCCCCAACTGCCAGGAAGTGGCCGACTACGCCCTGACCTGGCTGGTGCGCCGCAAGCGCGAGCACCCGGCCGGCTACGCCGATGAGAGCACGCACGCGCGCTTCGAAAAGGCGCGCAGCTACATGGTGCGGCGCGACGACAGTGTCGCTTGCCAGAATGTCCGCTGCCGCAAGCGATTCGAGATCGTTGGGGTGCAAACGGTGGCATTCCTGGAAAATGCCGCTAAAGGCTCGGTTGAAGATCGCGCTGCGCGCGTTCGTGCGGCCTTTGCCGGGCGGACCCGCACCTAAGGCTTCCCGGGTGTCCCGTTTGTGTAAGCCGACACGAGATGCAGAGGTCATCACGGCCTGCTCTGTGATTTAATAAGTTTGTTCGTCATTCGAAGGAGCTTTCCCCATGGCCAATACCCTACTGCCGCCTGAGGAGCGCTCCCTCACGCCCAACCAGGTAGAATCGCTCGATCGCCGGCGTCGTCGCGGCCAATTGCTGATTGTGATCGGCTTCCAGATGGGCATTGTCGCCACCCTGACGACGCTCTGGACAGGTCAGGACCTGCAGTACTCGCCCGGCTGGGCTCATCCCATGTTGTATTGGAACTGCGTTACCGGCCTGGGTTCTCTGGTGAGCCTGGTGGTTGGCCTCAACCTTCGCCGCGGCCTGAATGAGTTCTTCAGCTATTAATAAAGAAGCCGTTCTGCAAGGGATGTGAGGGGTGTTGTATTACCCTCTGCCGTCCCGCGCTGAGCTGAGATCCTGGCATTTGCACGCGTTCGGGAGTGGTTGCAGGAGCCTTCGGCTACTGCGCGGACGCCGCAGGTGGGTTCAGCATAACGGGAGAGCTTCCATCAAAACTCACCGGAAATGCACTCATGGTTCGCAGACTCGCCTCCGTGTTGCCGAGAAGCTGCCAGCAAACGACATCGGGTTTCAGCAGCACGCAGGTCACCATGGCGTGCATGGAATCGCCTGTGGGCAGGGTGAAGGCACCGCGGAGCTGTTCCGCCGCGTGACCCGTGGCTGTGAAGCTGACCGGCTCGCCGAATTGGGGTTTTGCGCCGGAGGCGGACAGGCCCTTTACCTCGCCCTGCGTAAACTCGGGCAGCTGATCGGCGGTAAAGGTGCGTTTGAGGCAGGCCGCGTCCGCGCGCACCAGCAGCACGATGGAGAGCTGGCCGCCGGCAGTGCTCATGGCGGAAAACGGCAGCGTGATGCAACGCGCCGCATCCTTACCGCCGAGCGGGCTTTCACCGATACTGGCCTGAAAGGCCGCGCCCACCACCGCACTCGCGTCGGTGAAGGCCGCAGGGTAGCTATAGCTCAGGCGCAGGGTGTCGTTGCGGTAGGTCTTGAGCGTGGACTGTGGATTGACGGGCGAGCCGGATGCGGCGCCTGCAGCGGAGCCGGCCGCCGAAGCGCCTGTCTGCGCTCCGGCGGCAGCAGAGGAAAGGGCAAGCAAAACGGAGACAAAGCCGGTGAGCGCGCGCATAGGCGCATACTAGCACCGCTTCCGTAGCCGCGGCAGTACCCCCTCCGCTTACGTTCCGGGCGACCCGAGACGATATGCTGGCGGGGTGCCTTCTTCCCCATCCCAGCGCAGAGCCCAGGGTCCGTCGCACCGGGGCTATGTACTGGTCGCCTTCGCGGCGGTGTATGTTTTCTGGGGATCGACCTACGCGGCCATCCACATCGCGGGCGAGCACCTGCCGCCGCCGGTGGTCTCCGCCAGCCGCACGCTGTTGACCACGCTGTTGATGCTGGGCATCTGCCTGCTGCGCGGCAAAAGCCTGCGCGTCCCCCGCGGCGAGGGCCCGAAGCTGGCGCTGGTGGGCGTGCTCTTCATGAGCGGCAATAACATGCTGCTGACCTGGGGCGAGACCATCGTGGACTCCGGCTTTGCGTCGCTCATCGTCTCCACCACCCCCATCCTGATTGCGCTGCTGGAACGCCTTCTGCCGGGCGGCGAGCCGCTGAATCGGCGCGGCTGGGCGGGAACGCTGCTGGGCACCGCCGGCATCGCGGTGCTGGTGTCCCCGTCGCTGCACGGTGCGAACTCAGGCAGCAGCGCCGGCAGCCCCGCCGAAACGCACGCCGTGCTGGGCGTTCTGATTTGTCTCGGGGCGGCGCTCGCCTTTGCCGTCGGATCGGTGCTTTCGCGCCGCTTTCGCTTCCAGGCGGATACCTTCGTGGCCACGGGCTGGCAGATCGGGGCGGCCAGCATCTTCAATCTGCTCTTTGCGCTCGGGGCGGGCAGCTTTCGCCGCGCCGTCTGGACCCTGCCCGGGCTGGAGGCGCTCGCTTACCTGGCGGTCTTCGGTTCGCTGGTCGGCCTGGTGGCGTTCACGTACCTGCTACAGAACGTGCCGGTGAGCAAGGTGGCGACGTATGCCTTTGTGAATCCGGTGATCGCCGTCCTGCTCGGCGTGGTGCTGTTCGGCGAACGACTGAGTTCTACGGAGCTCGCCGGCATGGGCATCATCGTCGGGGCGGTGGCCCTGGTGGTGCTCAGCCGTGTGGGCGGAACACGGTCCCAGGCGGTGCTGGATCGCGAGCTGATGGCCACCGCCGGCGAGGCGGAACGGTAACTGTCGCCGGATGGGTCCGAGCGGCAGTCCGAAGCACGAATTCCATCAAAGCCGCTCATCCTGAGCGGAGCGAAGAATCGCCGCGTGCCGTTAGGGCTTCGGTTTCGGACTGGGCCTGGAGCTGCTTGACGGCGGCGTATCGGTCAGCTTGCCCCCTTCTGTCTGGAAGGTGTTGCTCCTCTTCGGAAGCGACACCAAAGCATCCGTCTTGAAGCCCTGCGCGGTGGCCCTGCGTTCAACGTCGGTCAGGGTCGCCGGCTCCATCTGCGGCGTGCGCGACAGAACGGACAGGAGCTTGTGATTCGGACTCCCGAGCAGCACCCAGCTGTAGTCCGGGCTCGACGCCAGAACCCAGTACTTTTTGGTGAACAGGGGCAAGGTGCCGAGCTTCAACCGGCCATCCCCCTGTTTGTCCGCCTTGCCATCGGTATCGTTTTCCTGCGCCGTGCCGTTGGTTCCCAGGCAGAAGGTCCCCATTTGAAACATCCGAGGCTTGTCACCTTCGGCGAAGAGCACGGTGGCCTGGGCGGCACAACGTTTTTCAAACTTGTAAGGCAAGCGCGCCACCTCGTACCAAGTGCCGGTCAAGTGCTTGAGGTCAAGCTGCGACACCGCGGTTACCTTCGGTTTTGCCTGTGCCGCGGCCGCCGCCGGCATTGCCAACAGCAGACCCAACCCTATCGCCCCGCCCGTCCCGACGCTTCGCATCCGCGATCTCATCCCCTTTATGCCCAATCTGCTCCGCTCGCCTTTTGCCGGGACCGTTGTCAAGAGTTTAGCTTGTGCGATGCGGTGAGGCTCAGTTCCGCCGCCGCCAGCGCACGCCGTCCTTCGCATCCTCGATCAGGATGCCCCTGGCCAGCAGATCGTTCCGGATCGCGTCGGCGCGGGCGAAGTTACGACGTCCCTTGGCCTGTGTGCGTTCGGCCACCAGAGCGTCGATCTCGGCGTCGGTGGGGCCGGTCTGGGCGAAGCGGGCGACGACCTCGGGGTCAGCCTCGGCGAGCCGGCCCTCCGCTTCGGCCCATTGCAGGGCGAAGCGGGTCAGCTCGGCGTCGCGGTTGCCTTGCGCATCCCCAATGACGTCGAAGATTGAGTCGAAGCGGCCAAGAAGGGTCAGGGTGGCCTCGGCATCGGTCGTGCACAGCCTGCCGTGATCGGCGGCGGTGTTTACGGTACGAATCACCTCGAAGATCGCGGCGCGGGCCTCGGCAGTGTTCAGGTCGTTGGCCAATGCGGCGGTAAAGGCCTCGTCCCCGTGCCGGATAGCCGCGGAGATCGCCGGGTCGCAGCCCGCGGTAAACCCTTTGCCCTCGCGCATGCGCCCGGCAAAGGTGCGCAGCCGCTCAATGGCGTTGGTCGACTCGCGCAGGCCGTCGAAGGTGAAGTTCAACTGGTGCCGATACGGTACGCTGAGCAGCAAAAACCGGATCGCCGAGGCGTGGTAGCCCTTCAGCAGAAGGTCGCGCAGGGTGTAGAAGTTGCCTTCGGACTTGGACATCTTGCGGCCTTCGACCAGCAGAAACCGCACATGGAACCAGTGCCGCGCAAAGGTTTTTCCGGTCGCGCACTCCGATTGCGCGATCTCGTTCTCATGGTGCGGAAACATCAGGTCCTCGCCGCCGGCGTGGAGGTCGAAGCTGTCGCCCAGATAGCGCATCGCCATGGCCGAGCACTCGATGTGCCAGCCCGGCCGGCCCTGGCCCAGCGGCGTATCCCAGCCGGTCTCGCCGGGCTTGGTGGCCTTCCACAGGGCGAAATCGCGGACCGCATCCTTTTCGTACTCGTCGGCGGCGATGCGCGCGCCATCCTCGATGCCTTCAAGGTCTTTTTTGGAGAGCTTGCCGTAGTTCGGGTCCTTCGCGAGACGGAAGTACCAGCTGCCGTCCTCGGCCTTATAGGCGATGTCCTTGGCCGCCAGGCGCTGGATCAGGTTCGTCATGCCCTCGATGTTCTCGGTGGCCCGCGCGATGATCTCGGGCCGCTCCACGCCGAGCGCGTCCATGTCCTCGAAGAAGGCTCGCTCATACTTCGCGCTGTACTCGCCGATGGGTAGCCCTGCCGCGCCGGCGTTGCGGATGATCTTGTCATCCACGTCCGTGATGTTCATCACGTGCTTCAGCTTCAGGCCGAACAGCCGCGCCGCCCGCCGCAGCAGATCCACATGCAGAAAGGTGCGGAAGTTGCCGATGTGGCCGTAATCGTAGACCGTCGGGCCGCAGCAGTAGAAGCGAAATGTTTCGCCGTCGGCGGCAAACAGCGGTTCGATGTTGCCGGAAAGGGTGTTGTAGAGCTGAAGAGCCTGGTCCGCCACCTGGGTATGAGTTTTCTTGCCGCTGGCGTGGCGCAGGGCCCAGCGCGGCTGCCTTTCCGCTGAGTTCAAGTTTGATTCTAGCGAAGTGGGCTGACAAGGCGGTCGGACCGAAGCAAATGGGCGGGTATGCAGGTCATTCTTTCGCGCTGCGCCGCTCCTTCTTGTAGGTACCCTCCCCCCCGGGGGTACTTATCCTGCAAAGTACGTTCGGGATTAGGTTTAGGTCTCCCCTACTCGACGCTAGCTCCCTCGATGTCCCCCTGAGCCGATAAGTTACGCGTATCGGACATATTGCCAGGAACCAGACTACCTACTTGGACTTGAAGGTGTGCAAGACCATTGTTCTTCTTGCGGCCATCAGAGAGGTGCGGCCCTCGGCCCATAGACTCAGAGTCATGACATATGCGCGGTCTCGGCTCTGGTTGGGGATATCCGGTGTGGGTCTCGTGGTTGTTCTGGCGAGCTGCTCGCTCTGGTTCGGACTGCCGCAGCGCCTGTTGCATAAACTTTCCGACTTCGCCGCCATCTCCGTCACCCTGCTCGGCTTCATCTGTATCTCGATCCCGAGTGATTTGCTGGGAGGGTACTTTCTGCCGCGACGGCATCTGCGCACCCAAATCGGGCTGCGGACGTTTCTGGCTGCGTGGCTACGCGGCGTCCTCTCCCAGGCGTTGATCCTGGGTCTCTGCGCGATGTTGCTTCTGAAGGCTGGAAGGTGGGGTGGCAACGGGGCGGCCATCGGCTGCTTCACGCTCCTCATGCTGGTTCTGATCGCTGCGCAGTCCCCGGTCGCGCGGCTCGTGGCTAACCTTCCAGTTACGGTCCAAAGCCACCTTGTGGATGAACCGCGTGGGCAAACTTCCGCATCGTCCCAACTGCCCCATGTTCTTTTCCGCTCTTCGGACCAAGGATTTGTAGGGGGTTGGGTCGGCTTTCCCCGTGCCGAGCGGCTCATCGTTCCCGACCATTGGCAACGCGATCTCGTTCCCGACCTGCTTGCGGCCGAGCTCACCCGCCGAAGGGGCGCGATTGCCACCGGGGCACGTACACGCGGTTTACTGATCGCCCTGCTGTGGAACGTGCTTGGGTTTTCCCTGGCCTGCTTCCTGCCAGGGTCTTCGCCGGGCACTGCTCCCGGCCTGGTGCAGGCGGCTCTTTGGTTTACGCTTTGGTCCTTTGCCGGCCTACTGACGTTGCCCTCGCTCAATCGCCCGGCGGTGCTGGAGCTGGACCGATTCGCCCTGAAGCAGGGCGTCTCTCGGGAAACCCTTGCCGCAACGATCTCTCGCCTGGATAGTTTTCAGGACGATGAACCCCAGCGTGGGCGTTGGATTGAGCGCATCTTTCACCCTATACCCTCAGTGGAGAGCCGGATCGCGGTTCTCCACGAGGCTGACTCACGAGTGGGCGGCTGGCAGTGCGCACGCACGACCCTTTATCTTTCCTGGGCCTGTTTCGGATTTCTCGCCCGCGCCGTCCACTGCAACGCGGGTCGCCCTGCGCTTTGGGTTCTCTTTCCCGGAGATTGATTAGCTTGAGCCAAGTCTTCATG
>CAXTBJ010000014.1:52748-61408 GCA_964242585.1 uncultured Bryocella sp. | reverse complement strand
CTCGTGCGCACATGGATCACGGCTGGGTCCGCCGCTGCCTCGTCATCCGGCAGGAAGCTGAAACTCGTTGTGGGCGGGTGATCTTTCGCCTGCTTCGGGCCGCCGGCGGGCTCGGGCGCCTGCAGGTCCATATGAACCTCGCCGATCGCCCGCAGCGTGCCTTGCCCCTGGTCGTACTCGAACTCATTGCCGTGAATGCGGTCGTCGCGGCCGTTCTTGCCGTAGAGGATCAACACCGCATTGTGCAGACTATAGATACCATTGCCGCGCGGCGTCGACCGTTCCGCATGCAGCGTGAACACCGTGCGCCCGCGCAAGGACTGCGAATAGGTCACCCCATTGCTTTCCTGCACCAGGTTCACGCCATTGCGCTTCAGAATGCGCTGCCAGACCACCCCTGCCCGATACTTCGCCAGGCCCAGGAACGCCGCCAGCACCGCCGCAAGAAGCAATGCTCCACCCAGAGCCAACCACCGGAGCTGCTTCGCCGACCACCGCATGCGGACAGCCCTATCTTCTCACCTGGGGGCCTCATGCGCCGAAGGCCTGCCCGAACTGCCGATTGAATTCCTTCTATGCTCCAGGCCCTACCCTCCAGGCTTACCCTCAGGCTGCGCACGGCACTCTAGATTTTCGGCGGAACGCCTACAATATAGTGAATGGCAGACCAGCTTTATCTCAGCCTTTGGTACCCGAACTTCCGCTTCGCCAACCTGCCCGCGGCGCTGGCTGCCGTGCTGCGCCAGTTTGCCACCGTAGCCTCCGCCGGTGGCCCTTCGGAAGCACGGTATAAGCGTGTCGTCTCGGCCAGCTCCTACCCCATCGACTGGACCGAATCTCCCGTCTATCAGCGCGTCTACGTCAATGATTCACGGGCGCTGGAGTCCGGCGACACCGAAGCCGCCATCATCGAAAATGCCGTCCGCGATGCCACCGAGCAGCTTCATGAAGACTCGGCCTACGAGTTCGAGATGCGCTGGGGGCTGTGGGTGCCCGACGCCGGCCATCCCACAGCCGATCTCGAGGACGACCCCGCCCTTGAAGACAACGATGACCTCCCAAATGCCCAGCTCGACGCCCAGCTAGATGCCTCCTGGAGATCGGAGCCCACCCGCGTCCGGGTCATCGGTTTCGGTCCCGAGTTCGATCACGGCACCTACGAAACCAACGGTCATATCCGCGTCGACTTCGGCCTCGATACCCCCTTTACCCTTGAAGCCGCTGAGGACGAGGACGACAGCGAGCCGCTCGACCGGGCCGGCGCGCTGCGCATCAAGCAGAACGTGGAAAAGCTGCTGGCCTTCACGCTCCTGGTTGAAAAACATTGCGGCATCTCCAGCCGCCTGCTCTGGACCGAAAGCGGCGAACCGCTGGCCGAAAAACTCATCGCCCGCCTGCAAAGGTTGAATTAATTACCGGATCGAAAGAACTGGGTGAAGAGGGTGCCGTCTCCTTCCCCGAAACTCGTCAGCGACGATGTGGATCGGGCGAATGGCAAGAACCGAGTGCATGGCAAGTGTTGTAGGAGGCTGAATGACAGACACGAAGACTCTCATTGAGCAGGCGTACACCGCATTCAACAAGCGGGACATCGACAGTGCCTTGGCACTGATGACGCAGGACGTGAGCTGGCCCAAGGCTTCGGAGGGCGGGGAGGTTGTCGGAAAAGAAGAGATCCGCGCCTACTGGACTCGACAATGGGCCGAGTTCGATCCCCATGTCGAACCGCTTGCCATGACCGAGGAAGCCGGAGGCAAGACCCGCGTCCGGGTGCATCAGGTCGTCAAGAACCTTGGAGGGAATGTTCTTTCGGACAGCGAGGTTCTCCACATATTCACGGTGAACAGCGGCCTAATAGCAGCCATGCATCTCGGGGAAGGCAATACAATCGCAGGTCCGTCTACCGCATTCGCCCATCGATCCTGACCGGCTCCCTATCGAGGGCGTGAAGCAGAACCCAGCCTCAAGAACTGTATGAGACGGGCAGCAGACCGCATTCTCAGGACAATCGGGTCGCTGCCAGCAAGTTGGCTTATCAGAATGTACGATGTCTTTCAGATTGCCGACTCAACAAAGGAAACGGACCTGCTCTGCCCTTAGTGGCATAGCAGGTCTCCCTTCAGCAGGTCTCCCTTCAGCAGGTCTCCCTTCATCTGCGGCAAGATTTATACTGCCGAGCCAACCAGCGCCGGGTAATCCGTGTACCCACGCGCCTCGTGCGTGTAGAACGTCTCCGGCTCGGGTGTGTTCAGCGGCACCCGCTCGGCAAAGCGCTGCACCAGGTCAGGGTTGGCGATAAACAGCTTGCCGAACGCCACCGCATCGCAGTCCCCGCGTGCAATCGCCCGGTTCCCGCTCTCCAGCGTGAACTTCTCATTGGCGACGTACACCCCGCCGAACTGCTCCTTCAGCTGCGGCCCGAGCCAGCCCGGTCCCTCGTACTCCCGCGCACACAGAAACGCCAGCTTCCGCCTGCCCAGCTCCCGCGCCACGTACCCGAAGGTCTCCAGCGGGTGGGAGTCGCTGATGCCATGCACATCGCTCCGCGGCGCCAGGTGCATCCCCACGCGCTCCGGCCCCCACACCTCCGCGACGGCATCGGTCACCTCCAGCATCAGCCGCGCGCGCTTTTCGAGCGTGCCGCCGTAGGCATCGGTCCGGTGATTGGTCCCGTCCTGCAGAAACTGGTCCAGCAGGTAGCCGTTCGCCCCATGCAGCTCCACGCCGTCGAATCCCGCGGCTTTGGCGTTGGCCGCCCCGCGCCTGTAGTCGGCGATGATGCCCGGAATCTCCGCCGCATCGAGCGCCCGCGGCGTCTCAAACGGCTTCTCCGGCCGCAGCAGACTCACATGCCCGGGCGCCCGCACCGCGCTCGGCCCCACCGGCATGTCACCGTTCAGAAAGATCGGATCGGAGACGCGTCCCACGTGCCAGATCTGCGCAAAGATGCGTCCGCCCGCCCCGTGCACGGCCTCGGTCACCGGCTTCCATCGCATAACCTGCTCATCGCTCCAGATACCCGGCACCTGCGCGTACCCCACACCCTGCGGGCTCACCGGAACACCCTCCGAGATGATGAGCCCGGCGCTTGCACGCTGCCTGTAGTACTCGGCGATGACGGGTGTTGGAATGTGGTCCGGCGTTCCACGCAGACGGGTGAGCGGCGCCATGATTACGCGGTTCGGGAGGGTGAGATCACCCATTTTGATCGGGTCCAGAAGCGTTGCCATTCAACGAATCTCCACGCGCCAGCAGGCGCACGAAAGCTAGATGCGCCAGCCTCGCGCCACGACTCCTAGGAGCAAATCACCGGTACTAGAGAGGCTTTTCGCCCTTTGTTGTCATTCCCGAAGGGATCTGCGGTCGTTCTTGCTTTTCCTGTTCTCTATACTCATCGGCTAATCCGCTCTAGCGGGCGAGCCAGACCGCCCTCGCGCATTGCAGGTTATGCGAGTTTAGGGCCCCGATTAACCTTTTGAAGGAGATCTTCAGGAAACTTCAGGGGTGCATAGCGCCGTCGTCCTGCATAGAGCCGTCGTCCTGAGCGGAGCGAAGGATCTCCGTATTCCGTCAAAAGCTGCGGAATACCCCTTGGAATCAGCTAGCTCGAAGCGCCGCTCACGATCTCCGTAAAGTCGGCAATGCCGGCAAAGGCACGAAGGATCTGCGCCAGCAGGTGCAGCCGCCCGGCCCGAACCTGCGGGTCCGGGTCCATCACCATCACCTTGTCGAAGAAGGCATCCACGGCCGGCCGCAGCCCTGCCATAGCCTCGAGAGCCTCACGGTACGCGCGCTCCGCCACCAGCGTCTGAACTCGGTCCTGCAGCTCGGCCGCGGTACTCGCCAGGACGCGCTCCTCCGGCTGCGTCTCTTTCCCATCCGCGAAGGCCAAACCCGCGCCGTCGATCGACTCGCCCCTACCCTCGGCCTGCTCCAGGATGTTCTTCATCCGCTTGAACGCCGCGCTCACCGCCAGAAAATCGGCACTGCCGCGCATGGCGCTCACGGCCTCGGCCCGCGCCACCGCGCCCCGCACATCGGTGGCCTCGGCCATCAGCACCGCGGTCACCACGTCGTAGGCAAAGCCGCGTACCTCGCGGAGATAAAAGCTAAGCCGCTCGGTGAAGAACGCCCGCAGCCGCCCGGCGATGGCTTCCTTGTCCACCGCGTATTGAATCAGCGTGTCGAAGGTAAGCGGCAACTCCACCTCCGCCAGGATCTTGACAACGGCGTTGGCTGCCCGGCGCAGCGCGAACGGGTCCTTTGACCCGGTGGGCTCCAACCCTAGCGCGAACAGCCCCGCCAGCGTATCGGCCCGGTCCGCGATGCCCAGCAGCGCACCCTCCACCGACCGCGGCACCCGATCCTCCGGGCCCGCCGGTAAGTACTGGTCATAGATCGCCTCATACACCAGCGCGGATTTGCCCTCCGCCCGCGCGTACAGGCCCCCAATCATCCCCTGCAGCTCCGTAAATTCCTTCACCAGCTCGGTCGTGAGATCACTCTTCGCGAGCATCGCGGCCTCTTCGAGCGCCGGCCGGTCCACCGTCACACCCCTCGCCGTTACGACGTCGGCCAAATGCTGCGCCAGGTGCAGCAGCCGCGCCGTCTTCGCCGCATAGCTGCCCAGATCCTTGTGAAACGTCACAGCTTCGAGCGCACCCGCGCGATCGATCAGCGACATCCGCCGGTCCACCTGCCAGAAGAACCGCGCATCGTTGAACCGCGCCCGCAGCACGCGCTCGTTACCCTGCCGGATCACCGGCGCGTTCGCCTCATTCAACTCGGTGTTGACCACGGTCAGGAAGTACGGCAGCAGCCGTCCCGCCCCATCCTCCACGGCGAAGTACTTCTGGTGATCGCGCATCACGGTCACCAGCACCTCCTCGGGCAGCTCCAGAAACTCGGTGCCGAATCTTCCCAGCAGCACCTCCGGCCACTCGGTCAGGTGCGTCACCGTGTCCACGAGCGGCTCGTCCTCTCTCCACCGTGCGCCTGGGACGGTGCGCGTCACCCGGTCCAGCGTCTCCCGAATCCGCCCCCGCCGCACCTCGACCTCCACCAGCGCATACTCGCCCGCTAACTGCGCCGGGTAGCTCGCCGGCGCGACAATCTGCATCGGCTCCCCGCTCGAAAGCATACGGTGCCCAAATGTCGCATTCCCCGCCGTCCGGCCGCCAAACGACACCGGCACCACCTGCTCATCGAGCAGGCACAGCAGCCACTCCACCGGCCGCACAAACCGCTCCGGCTTGCCGGGACGCCAATACATGCTTTTTGCCCAATACAACCCCGCGATCTCCTTCGGCAGCTCGCTCGCGAGCACCTCCGCCGCCGCCCGTCCGGCCTTGGTAACCGATGCTTGCAGGTACTCGCCCTTGGGTGTCTCCACCCGTCGCAAGGCCTCGACGGGGGTACCTGCCTTGCGTGCGAACGCCTCCGCCGCCGGTGTCGGCTGCCCGTCCTTGAAGGCGATCTTCACTGCCGGTCCGTTCAGGGTCTCCGTCTGATCCGCCTGGTGCACGCGCACCCCGGCAATCAGCACCGCCAGCCGACGAGGCGTGGAAAACGACCGCGCCGTTTCACTCGCCAACCCCGCACCGGGCTGCAGCAGCTGCTCCCGCTCCAGGAGCGCCACCGTGCGCCGCAACAACTCGGCCTCGGCACCCGCAATCATCCGCGCGGGTACCTCTTCCAATCCGATCTCCAGCAAAAAATCAGGCATACAGCTCGCGTCTCGTCTTCAGCTCTTCTCGTTGCTCTTCCTGTTTGTCATTCCCGAAGGGAATCTGCGTTGGCTTTTTTTGTTCTAGCTTTCTTTCTGTTCTAGCTTTTCTTTTCGTTCTTGCTTCTCTTTTCGTTCTTGCTTTTCTTTCTGTCATCCCCGAAGAGGACCTGCTTTTCTTTTCGTTCTAGCTTCTCTTTTCGTTCTTGCTTTTCTTTTTGCTCTTGCTTTTCTTTCTGTCATCCCCGAAGGGGATCTGCTTTTCGTCTGCGCTAAGCCGCACCCAAAGCCACTACACGCTCCTGCTCCGCATACAGCCGCGCCACGCCCACAATCAATGTCCGAATCCGTGCCATCACCCCCACACGCTCCGTCACCGAGATCGCCCCGCGTGCGTCCAGCAGATTGAAGCAGTGCGAGCACTTCAGCGCCAGCTCGTAGGCCCCCAGCGTCGGGTACCGCAGGGCCGCCAACGGCTCCCCACCTTCCTCGGTCATCACGCCCTTCCCCCGCTCCAGCAGAGCCAGACACTCGGCCTCGTATAGCCGCAGGTGCTCCCAAAGCCGGGCGACATCGGCATAATCGAAGGCATACGCCGAAAACTGCCGCTCCTCCCCCAACCGGATCTCACCATAGGTCGCTTCGGCACCGGTCACCGGATCGCGCGACCATACGATGTCGTAGATCGAATCCTTGTCCTGCACAAACTGCGCCAGCCGCTCCAGCCCATAGGTGATCTCGCCCGTGATCGGGTCCAGGTCCATGCCGCCGCACTGCTGGAAGTACGTGAACTGTGTGATCTCCTGCCCGTCCAGCATCACCTGCCAGCCCACGCCCCAGGCACCGCCCACCGGCCACTCCCAGTTGTCCTCCTCGAACTTAATGTCGTGCTCGAGTAAATCAATGCCAATGGCCTCCAACGACGCGAGATAGACCTCCTGCACCCGCTCCGGCGGCGGCTTCAGAATGACTTGGAACTGCGTGTGCCGAAACAGCCGGTTCGGGTTCTCGCCATATCGCCCATCCGCCGGCCGCCGCGAGGGCTGCGCGTAGGCGATCCGCACCGGCCGCGGCCCCAGCACCCGCAGAAAGGTGTCCGGCGACATCGTCCCCGCGCCCACTTCGAGATCATAGGGTTGCCCCAGCACACAGCCGCGGTCCGACCAAAATCGCTGCAACGCAAACAGCAGCTCCTGAAATGTAAGTGGCGATCCTTTTTCCATCGTCTCCATCCGGTGCGTCGCTACAGTTTACCTTCGTAGAGGGAGCTGCACCCAGGGAGCGCACGAGATGGCGATCACACCGGCCGGACGAACCCTGCGCACCTGCGCGATCCTCTCCGGCCTTACGCTCCTGTTCACGTGCATTTGCGGCTACGGTTGCGCGCTACACACCTACGCGCACGGCCCACTCGCACCGCAGGCTCCCTCTGACCGTCAAACGGTGCTTTGGGCCTCCGCCGCCTATCTCGGGCTCATGCTGTTCGTCATCGCCATCTCCGGCCTCCTGCTCACGATCAGCTCCATGCGCCGACATCAGCGCAAGGTTCGCAAAGCCGCCCAGCAACGGGCCATGCTGGCTGCGCTGAGCGACGAACAGTCTTAGCCCGTCTAGCCCAATCGTCCTTCTAGCCCTTCTAGCCCAACACGGCCGCACTCCGAATCCGCCGCTCCAGATGCCGCTCCAGCACGCCGATCGCGAATGCCCGTAAATCCGCAGCCCGCTCCGCGGGCCAGTCCTCCGCTTCGAGCATCTGCGGCAACGGCGTGCGCGCCATCCGATAGCTCTCGGCTACAGAAGCCGGTGAGAGCGCCCGGCTCCCTGGCCGCCGGTCCTCGCCGCAGGTCACCCCATCCCCCGCCGGCGACCACCACACCTCGCCGCCGCGCAGATCCAGCCCGCACACAGCGCAATGCCCCAGCTCCGGCAGCCAACCCATCAGCCGGTTCATCCAGAGGCAGAAATAGGTCGCCGGCAGCCACGCCGGGTGGTGTTCGGTCGCGTGCAGCACCGCGAGCGCCAGCCGGAACAGGTTGTCCTCGGGCGCCAACTCCGGCAGCGCCTGTTCCAGCACCTCCACCACCAGCTGAATGCCGGCCAGGCGCAGCGTATCCACCGGTGCGGCCAACGGCGACCACAGGATGTCGAAGCTGTCCAAACGCACCAGCTCTTCGCGTGGCCGCTCCGTATAGTGTGCCGTCACATGCGTGCCCGGCTCCAGCGCGCCGCCGAACCGCCGCCGGCTGCGCAGCGCATGACGCGCCACGCCCTTTACCACGCCCTGCTCGCGGCTGAACAGGCTCACCAGCAGGTCGGCCTCATGAAACGGCCAGGTGCGTAGGACAATGGCCTCGCCGTGGTGCGGGATGAGCCTGCCCTGAGCCAAACGCCATCACTTTCTCGCTCGGAAACGAACAACGCGCGACCGAAGCCGCGCGCCGCTCAAACCATTAAAACTGACAACTTAGAACGAGTAACCCTTCTTACCGCCCAAAATGTGCCGCATTCTTGGCTCCGAAATCCACCCACTTGTCGGGCAGATCGTCGCCGGCGTAGATCGCCGAAACCGGGCACACCGGAACGCACGCACCGCAGTCGATGCACTCCACCGGATCGATAAAAAGCTGATCCACGGTGTCATACCCCGGTTCGTCCCCCTTGGGATGAATGCAATCCACCGGGCAGGCGTCCACACACGCCCGGTCTTTGGTGCCGATGCAAGGTTCTGCGATGACATATGCCATAAATCCGACTCTCCTCTAAAGGTAAAACTTAGCCCCGTATCCCTGAACGCAGGTCTCTTGGTCCTTCCATCATACCAAGGTTACGCGCCATGCCCCACCTGCAAACCCTCCCGAAACGCGGACTGGCTCTGCCCAATTCCCAGCTCTTTGGCACGGTCCCAAATTTGGGCGAGCCTGTGCAGCAAGGCGGC
>CAXTBJ010000014.1:45520-52648 GCA_964242585.1 uncultured Bryocella sp. | reverse complement strand
AAGACGGAACTTGGCAAGCGAGCCGCCGCGAAGCGCTCTGCCATGCGCTCTGACGACTAACTCCGTAGCTCAACCCAAATCAAACCAGATCAACCCCGTAGAGCAAGCCATGAGGTCAATCGTAGACTAACCGGAAACGCTAGACCCGCTCAGTGCTGCGGCAGAAAATGCACATAAGGCCACACATTCACGACGTAGATACCCGCAATAATGGCCGAGGTCAGCGCGGTCCCGAAGCCCAGCACAAGGTAAACAGGCCGCAAAAAGCGAACCAGCCTGAGCAGGCGATGGTGCTCACGGTTATTCAGGCTGGGCGAGCTCTTATCGGTCAGCCAGAGTTGATCCATCTCATGCTGCGTAATTGTGCCGCGGCAAACCATCACCAAAACCGTCATCGATAGCAGAACCGCCCAAAGCACAGTCAAACCGGAATCAAAGTGCACGTCATCGTCTCCACGGAAAAGTTGGCCTGGAGCTCCCTCCCACCGCGCGTGCTCCTCGGTGTCGGCCCCATGCAAACGGTAACGGTTCGACTTGCTCTCCGGGAAGCCATCGGATGGGTTGCCGCCCTACCACTTTCGCGCCGCGCCTGCACCCTGAAGCGCGCAATCGCCTCAACTCACAGCAAGCTCCCGCCTTCAGGGCTTCTTACCAACGTCTGAGCTCGACTCCATCTTTGGCGTAAGGCAACGTGTCTTCTCCTTATGAGCGGAAGAGTAGACTCGCTTCTGACTCGAGCGTCATCTCTGCGCCGCGCGCCGTGCCGCAAATTCGGCGGCCGTCGGGATCGGTTCCAGATCCTTTCCCGCGAACATATCCGCAAACAGCGCCCCCATCTCCGCATGAATCAGACCGTTGGTGGCAAACACCTCACGGCTGTCCAGCGTGAACGGGCCGCCGTCGAAGTGCGTCACCTGTCCCCCGGCCTCTTCGACCAGCAGATAGCCCGCGCTGGTGTCCCAGGGATTCAGGTTGAACTCCCAATAGCCGTCGATGCGCCCCGCCGCCACATACGCCAGATCCAGCGCCGCTGACCCCGCCCGCCGTACCCCGTGCGAGCGCAGTGTGAACTCCTGGTAAAAGTGCGCATTCGGGCTCCGGTGACGCTTTTGGCTCGGAAAACCCGTCGCGATCAACGATTCCTGTAGCGTTGCCGTCTTTGAGACCCGGATCGATACCCCATTCAGCCGCGCTCCCCCGCCCCGCGCCGCCGAAAACATCTCATCCCGCAGCGGATCGTAGATCACCCCCGCAACCATCTCGCCGTCCTCGTCCGCCGCCAGCCCCGGCCGCCGGCGCTCGCATCCCAGCACCACGCAGAACACCGGAAACCCATGCGCAAAGTTCGTCGTCCCATCCAGCGGATCGACATACCACCGGAACTCGCCGTCGAGCCCTTCGCGCGTCCCCTCTTCGCCGTACACGCCGTGCTCCGGGAAGGCCGCATGCAGCCGCTCGGTAATCAGCGTTTCGCTCGCCCGGTCGGCCTCGGTCACGATGTCTACGTCGCCCTTGTACTCCATCCGCACGCCGCGCCGGTGGTACTCCCGCAGCAAATCACCCGCCTCGCGCGCAATGCGCTCCGCCGTCTCCACAAAACCCTGCACAAGGACTCCCTCTTCGCCGGCCGCTTCCGCTCGAGGCGGCGCGGATCGTTCAACGCGCTATCGGTTCATCGCGTCCCGCGGTTCGCCGCACCGTTGCCGAGGCGTTCTCCGTGATTGTGCGGATCTGCGACTTGTAGATGAACAGGTTGGGCCTGCCCTCGCGGGTCAGCCGCAGCATCATGTCGTCGAAGTATTCAATCCAGCCATGCACAACCTCGCCGTCCCGCAGCTTTAAGGCCACCGGCACCTGCCGCTCACTCAGCGACTTTAGGTACAGCGCCTCCTGCCCGGTCTCGCCCGAGGGTGCACCCTTGCCGTACCGCTTCTTGATCGCCATACCCATCGATTGTACGGGCAGCTGTATTCCGCGGTCCGCGCGGCTCCCCATCCGGCTCAGGGTCTGGCGTAATACCCCGTGCGATACCGCAGCGTGTAGCGCGCCCGCAGCGCCGGGTCCTTCAGGCGCAACCCGATCTGCCGCAGCCCGCCATCGTTCTCCGCTCGATGCGGCGCGTAATAGCCGACCGTGTACTGCGTCCGCAGATCCTCAGACACATGCGCGAACGCCGGTGCCAGATCGTGCTTGTCTTCCACGTAGTAGTATTTGCCGCCGGTGTCGTGCGCCATCTGGATCAGCGCGTGCTCGCCGCCCTCGTTGCGCCCCGCGTCGACCGCCACCGGCACCACGATCAGCGAGTAAATCATCGCGCCGGCACGCTCCGCCTGCTCCACTGCGGCGTCGTAGGTGCCGTGCCGCGTGGTATTTTCCCCATCTGTGATCAGCACCACGACCCGTCGTTCGCCGGGCACCGCCGGGGCCTGCGCCAGCCGCTGACTTGCCAGGTAAATCGCGTCATAGAGCGCCGTGGCGTCCCCACGCTCAATCTTCCCGATCCCGCCATCCACCGCCCGCACGTCGTTCGTGAACGAAACTACCTCATCCACACTGTCCGCGAAGCTCATCAAGTCGACACGATCCTGCGGCCGGACCAGACCCTTGAGAAAGCCCTTGGCGGCATCTCGTTCGAGTCCCCGGTCGCTCAGTACACTTTCGCTGGCGTCAAGCGCCAGGACGATGCTCAAAGGCGTGGTGGACTCCTTCTCAAAGATCGCAATCTTCTGCGGCTTGCCATCCTCGGTCAACTCAAAGTCCCCAACCGACAGCCCACCCACCGGCGCCCCCTGCGCATCCACCACGTTCAGCGCCACGTTCACCAGTCGGCTCTCCACCCGGATTGTGGTGGGCGGTTGCCCGGCCTGCGCGGGCGCATGACGCTCTACCGGAGCCGCCGTCTGCGCCATCCCACTCACCATCACACACATCGCCCCAAGCACGCCCAGAGAGCCGGGTACCCCTGGTCCCGGCTTCAGGCCTCCGGTACCCTGCGCTACCCTCCGGCCTCGTTCCCTCCAAACCCTCATCAAACTCTCCAAATTCTGATCCAGCCCGATCTCAATCGACGACTCCCGTCAACTCCTCCGGGAACGGCTCCCCATCCGACCACATCGCGCCGTCCGCAAACTGCTCGTGTTTCCAGATCGGCACCGTCTTCTTCAGCGTGTCGATCACCCAACGGCAGGCCTCAAACGCCGCTCCCCGATGCGCCGCGCTTACCGCGATCAGCACGCTCGTTTCGCCCACCCCCAGCCGTCCCAGCCGGTGCACCAAGGCCACCTCACGCACCGCGAACCTGCCGATCGCCGCCGTGCGCAGACCCTGCATCTGCCGCAGCGCCATCTCCTCATAGGCCTCGTAATCGAGGTGCAACGTCCTGCGCCCCCGGGTATTGTCGCGGACGATGCCATCGAAGACACACACCGCGCCGTCGCCGCCGGCCTTTACCGCCGCCAGAATCGCTTCGGTCTCGATCGGCTCGCGGACAAGCGCCACCGGGGAATCGCTCGCCCCGCCGCTCACCGGCGGCAGAATGGCCACCTCATCACCCTCGGTCAGCACCCGCGCCGGCTGCACATACTCCTGGTTCACCGCCACTGCCGCCGAACGCAGCGCGGCAACGCCGAATCGTCCTTCCGCCTCAAGCGCGGCCACTAAATCCCGCACGGAATCCCCCGTCCGCAACTCGCGCCACTCCCCTCCGGGAGCCAGCGACGAGCGCCAAGGACCAAACGAAAGCAAATGAATCCGCATATCTCCTTTGACGTACAACGCCCATCCGCAGGTTCGCGCCGCAGGTCGGACTCCAGCTAAAAACCAAAAGGCCCCCGCACGCGGCGGAGGCCTTTCAACACATTGCGAAGCCGGCTTACACCCGGACGACGATGAAGATGATCACGAACGTGAACAGCGCCAACGACTCGATAAACGCCAGGCCCAGGATCAGAAAGGTGAAGATACCGGGCCGTGCACCCGGGTTCCTCGCCAGCGCCTCAGCCGCGGAGGCCGTCGCCCGGCCCTGTCCCAAACCGCAAAGGCCGGCCGCCAGGGCCATGCCCAGACCCGCGCCTAGCGGTACATACACGGCGGCCGGATTGCCGGCAGCACCCTGCGCAAAGGCCGGCGCGGCGATCAGCAGCGCGGCCATGATGGCGAAAAGATACTTCATTGTTCCCAACAGCTTGTACATCGCGACTCCAGCCCCCGTTGATCTCGCCGCCAGTGGGTGGTTGAGGCTCACCGTGCTGGCCCCCTCACGCTATGCGGCGGTAGAACCCACCGCGCGGAGGGAGCACCCCCACGCGGGCATCTCAAATTTGAAAAGTCGAAATCAATGTTCGTGCGAAACCGCCAGCGAAAGATAGATCGCCGCCAGCAGCATGAACACATACGCCTGCACCACGGCCACGCCCAGGTGCAGGGCCATGAACAGCAGCGGAATCCCGATCGGAATCAGCGAGAAGAACGCCAGCGTCAGCAGATCGCCCGCGAAGATATTGGCGTAGAGTCGCACCGTGAGTGAAAGTACGCGCGCCAGGTGCGAGATGATTTCGATCGGCAGCAACAGCGGCGCCAGCAGCGGCAGAGGCCCTAAGAATTGCTTGATGTACCCCGCGCCGTTCACCCGCAGCCCGTGGTAGTGGTAGTAGACGAATGTAACCAGCGCAAAGCCTAGCGGCACCGTGACATTGGCGGTCGGCGACTCCAGCCCCGGAACCAGCCCGACCAGGTTGCACAGCAGAATGAAGAGCAGCAGTGCGGTTAGGTAGCCGGTAAACCGCTCCGAACCCTCGCCGATGATGCTTTGCCCCTGCTCGGAGACGAATTCATGGGTCATCTCGGCCAGGTGCTGCACCCCGCCGGGCGTCTCCACGCTCAAGGTCGAGCGCACCAGCAGAAAATAGGCGATCAGCAGGATAAATACCAGCAGCTCCATCGCGACCGCGTTGGTGATCGGCGCTTGTGGATGCGCCGAGGGAAGGTGCAGGGCCGCGAGCAGCCCGTCCATGGGGCGCGCAAGGAGATGATTCAAAAGCCGTGTGAAAGGAAGCTGTATAGGCATGGTGCGTCGGCTGAACGGGCCTGGACCGCCGCGAAACCTGACCCGGTGCGTTTACACCGTCCAGGCCTTTGCCAGCCGTACACCCTCAATCGTGAGCGCAAAAATGCCCAGACCGAGGCCGACAGCCAATGCGACGACAGAGCCTTCCAGAAGTCTCAGACTACCATAGAGCACCGCGAGCACCACCGCCAGCCGCAGGAAGAAACCGCTCAGCAGCAGCCCCATGGACCCGACCTTTCCCCCGCCGTCCAGCCTGGGCATCAGCCCCGTCAGCAGCCGCAGCCACTCCCACAACCCAGACCCGGAGATCCCCGCGCCCACCAGCAGCATCCCCGCGCTGCGCCATCCGCCCATGCGCCACCAAACCAGCGGCAGAGCCACCAACGTCAGCACCAGCAGCAGCCGCAGGGCCCGCAGCACGACCGCGCGAAAGTCCCGGTCGCTGAAGTCGGCCATGGACATGGGTGCTCCATCCTCACCGGCGGCTGAACTGCCGATTAAGCTGGGTTCCGAACCGACAAGCTCTGCTTCTTTGCTGTCCCTCACTACTCGTCCCGCTTCAGGTAGCGCGTGGCCGTCGTGAAGATCTGGATAAAGCCGCCGACAGCCCCCAGCAGAATGCCCACCACTCCGATCCAGTGCTGGTGAAAGTGCTTGTCCAGCGCATTGCCCGCAAACCACCCGATCAGGCACCCCGCCGGCAACGCAATCGCCAGCTGCAAAAACGATTCGGCCTTCACCAGTGATCCCAGCACCGTGCCGTTCTTGGCGGACTTGTCACCGCCGGCTGGATTATTGGGGACCATCGCCACACACTATCACCGCGCGCCGTGCCCGGGCCACCCGGATTGCCTGCCGGTACGCCAGAGCACAGCCCTGTGCTCGCTATACTGAGGTGTCGCGAGCAGCCGTCTAAGTCCCACGAGGGCAAATACCTCGTCTGCTCCCCGCATCCCATCCAGCGAGACTCCCTTGCCCCAGTTTGAAAGCCAGTTCGAAGAAAAGCTCTACGCCCAGCGCCAGGAAAAGCTGGAGGCCATCCGCACCCTCGGGGTTCAGCTGGGCCTCACCCCCGCCGAGGCCGTCTACCCCAATCGCTTCCCCACAGCAGACGAAACCGTGGAGCTCAGCACCATCCCGGAGCTGATTGAGCGCTACGATAACTCCTCCGCTCCGGTCTCCACCGGGCAGCTCGAAGCCGAAAAGCCGGAGGTCGCCGTAGCCGGCCGGCTTATGAGTCTCCGCGTTCAGGGCAAGGCCGGCTTCGCGCACCTGCAAGGGGGCGGCAGACGCCTCCAGATCTACGTCCGCAAGGACGACGTCGGCGAAACGGTCTTCGCGCTCTACAAACTGCTCGACTTGGGCGACCACATCGGCGTTCGCGGCCACCTGATGCGCACCCGCACCGGCGAGCTCACCCTCAAGGCCACGCCGCAGCCCGATAAAAAAGGTCAACCGCAGCCCGCACTGAGCTTTCTTGCCAAGGCCATGCTCGCCCTGCCCGACAAATATCACGGCCTCGAGGACGTGGAACTTCGCTACCGCCAGCGCTACGTAGACCTCATCATGAACTCCGGCAGCCTGGCCAAAGCCGAAACGCCCGCGGCCTCGGACGTAGCCCCCGGCTCCAGCCCCGTCACGGAAACCGCTGCTGCCAACGAAGAACACCATGACGCCCCGGTCGACGTCCGAGCGGTGTTCATCAAGCGAGCCCAGGTCCTGCGCGCCCTCCGCAAATTCTTCGACACCCGCGGCTACATCGAGGTGGAAACCCCGATGCTGCACACGGTAGCCGGCGGCGCCGCAGCCAAGCCCTTCACCACCCACCACAACGCGCTCGACATCCCGCTCAACCTACGCATCGCCCCCGAGCTCTTCCTCAAGCGCCTCGTAGTCGGCGGCCTCGACCGCGTCTACGAAATCAACCGCAATTTCCGCAACGAAGGTGTCAGCACCAAACACAACCCCGAGTTCACCATGCTCGAGTTCTACCAGGCCTACAGCAACTACCACGACCTGATGAACCTCACGCAGGAACTCATCCAGTTCGTCGCAATGGAAGT
>CAXTBJ010000014.1:43092-45420 GCA_964242585.1 uncultured Bryocella sp. | reverse complement strand
TCAAACCCGACGAACCCGACTGGGTAGAACGCTTCGAGTTCTACATAGGCGGCTTCGAAGTCGGCAACGCCTTCTCCGAGCTGAACGATCCCATAGACCAGCAGGCCCGCTTCGAGGCTCAGGTAGCCGACAAGGACCCCGAATCCATGGCCGAAGTCGACGACGACTACGTCCGCGCACTAGGCTATGGTTTACCCCCGACCGCAGGGGAGGGGGTGGGGATAGACCGCCTCACCATGATTCTCACCGGCTCCCGCTCCATCCGCGACGTCATCCTCTTTCCCCTCCTGCGCCCCCGCAGCCAGAGCCCCGATCCGAACGCCACGGCATCAGAACGACTGCCCTAAACGAGCAATCACAGCGACTGCGCTAATGCGCTAAATGGAGAGGTGCCGGCTCAGCCGGCCGCTCAACGCAAAGAGGAGGGTTGCCGCCCGCCGAGCCGAAGCACCGAGGGTGCAGGCAGATCCTGAACCGACATCGCCACGGTCAAAGGGTGGCCGCTCCGGATCAGGAGCCGGGCCAAGTCACCCAACCCTTCCAAAATCCGCGAGTTTTTCAGGGCTCCGCAGTCCGTCGGGACCGTGCCGATGGATCGAGCCAACGCCGCAACGGTCCGCTTCGCGTCCTCCGAATCCGACGCCAGGAAGGCATTTACACCGTATCGGTCGAGCGGACTGGGCGCCAACTCAAAGAGTTCGATCGCGAAATTGTTGAATGCTTTGACGACATGGGCCTCAGGCATTTCAGCTTGCAATCGTTCGGCCATCGAGAGGCCATCTCCCTCACGAACTGAAACCTGCGAGGGCGCGTTGCTCATGTCGATGACGGGTTTTTGAGCAAGCCTGCCCAGATCGTCGATCACCTGCCTTGCAGAAACATCCCGCACAGTCCAGACAATGACCTCGCCGAACTGCGCCGCCTCGCTGTTGCTGCCATGGAGAGCTCGGCCGCCCGTGAGTGCCACGGCAGCCTTGCCCTTTTCCCGGTCTCGCGCTCCGAAGAACACCTCATGGCCAAGCTCCGCGAACAGTACACCCAGGGAGCGGCCCATATTACCCGTGCCTACCACGCCGATCTTCATCATTCTCCCAATCGCGCTGAGTGTATTCCATTGGTCACGTATTCGCTTAAACCATGGACTCCGGGTCGCCGTCAGCTCCCAAAGACACCGTTGCATCGCAATGGCCAAACACGTTTTCTCACAACCGCTCCAGTTCTTCAGCGATCAGTTCCACCCCGCGCTGCGTTGTTGCCCGGTCCACCTCACCGCCCAGCGCGATACGAAACCCGTTCGGCGCCTCGGGACCGACCGCGAACCAGTTGCCCCCGCTTACAGCGACACCCCGCGCCGCCATCCGCGCTTCAAAGCTCTCCGGCGTCACCCCATCGGGCAGCCCGACCCACAAATGCCACGCCGCCGCCGCTCCCGGCCAGCAGGCCTCTGCCGGCAGCAGCGCCCGCGCCGCCCGGTTCCGCGCCGCGCCCTCCTCCAGCTTCCGCCCGATCACCGCGTCTACACTCCCATCCCTTACCAGCGAAAGCGCCGCCAGATTGTGCACCAGCGATGTTCCTGTGGTGGAGTTCTTGATGGCTCCCTGCGCCGCCGCGAGGAACTGATTCGGCGCCATCAGAAATCCCGTCCGCGTCGCCGGCGCATAGCTCTTGCTCAGCGCCGAAACATAGAACGTCCGCTCCGGCGCCAGCTCCACCAGCCGCGGCCCGGCTCCAGGCGCCATGAAGCCGTAAGTATCGTCCTCGATCAGCGTCAGGTCGAACGCCCGCGCCACCGCGACCAGCGCCGTCCGCCGCTCCGGTGAGGCGACCGATCCCAGCGGATTGTGCACCGTAGGCGTGGTGAAAAGCGCCGCCACAGGCCGGCCGGCCGCCGCACCCTCCACACACCGCTGTCGCAGGCTCTCAGGCACGGTGCCCTCCGCATCCACCGCGCAGCCGACCACCGCCGCGCCCAGCATCCGGGCCTGCTCCCGCGCGCCGGTGTAGGCGACCGCATCCATCGCGATCACCCGACCGGCCAATCCTCCAGCCATCATCGCGATCAGGCTGCCATGGTGCGCGCCTTCGGTCAGCAAGGTGCGCTCCGCCGGCAAGCCAAGCCACTGGGCCGCCACCTCCACCAGCGCCGCATGGTCGCTGCGGAATGTGGGCCGCAAAGCCCCAAAGTCATCCGCGCCCAGTCCCTCGGCAGCCCGCCGAAGCCGCTCCCGCCACTGCCCAGGCAGCCCGGGCAGCAGCGGAAAGTTGTACTGCATGTCGATCATAAGAGCAGGGTACAGGGGAAGGCAGGGAGTAGGGCACAGGGATTAG
>CAXTBJ010000014.1:0-42992 GCA_964242585.1 uncultured Bryocella sp. | reverse complement strand
GCCCTACTCCCTGCCTTCCCCTGTACCCTGCTCTTCATGAAGATTCTGTTTGTCGGCGACGTCTTTGGCTCCGCCGGTCGCCATATCGTGCATGAGCACCTTCCGCAACTCATCGAGACCCATGAAGTCGACCTCCTTGTCATTAACGGAGAGAATACCGCGGGCGGCTTCGGCATCACGCCCTCACTCGCTGACGAACTCTTCGATCTCGGCGCGCACGTCATCACCACCGGTAACCATATCTGGGATAAAAAAGAGATCTTCGAGTACATGGCCGTACCCGCCGACTCGCACGCCCGCGGCCGCCGCATCCTGCGTCCCGGCAACTACGCCCTCAGCACCCCCGGCTTCGGCGTCTACCAGGGCGAACTGCCCAACGGCACAGCCTACGCCGTGATCAACCTCCAGGGCCGCGTCTTCATGAGTTCCTGCGACGACCCCTTCCGCAAAGCCGACGAGCTCCTCGGCGGCCTCACCGCAAAAGTCATCCTCGTCGACTTCCACGCCGAAGCCACCAGCGAAAAGGTCGCTCTCGGCTGGTACCTCGATGGCCGGGTCACCGCCGTGCTCGGTACGCACACCCACATCCCCACCGCCGACGAGCGCATCCTCCTCAACGGCACCGCCTTCCAGACCGACGTCGGCATGAGCGGCCCGTATGACTCTGTCATCGGCGTCGAAACCGAGCTTGTGCTCAAGCGCTTCCTCACCGGCATGCCCGGCAAGTTCGAAGCCGCCCGCGGCAACCCCAAACTCGCCGCCACGCTGATTGAATGCGACGGCGCCACCGGCCGCGCCTTCGCCATCCGCCGCTTTCTGCTGGGCGAATAGCCACACAGCCTCACGCGCCCATTCACCTGCCAAGACCAGCCTCCGGGGCACCTCTCCACGTCCTCAGCGCGCTTATCCTTCGCGGCCTTCGCGTTCCGCTTTTGCCTCACCGGCCTCGCAGAAAATCTACCCCGCATCCACCAAAGGCCCGCCATCATCGGCTTCCGGACCGAAGAGGGCTGCCTTGGATGCTAATAACCCATCCGACACGGCCCGGTAACACACCGAAGAGTTCCTACCTTGGTACATCCCCCGCGTGGCCCCCGTAGTCTTACGGTCTGCAAAGCAACTTTCGGGCGAGGTACCCCATGGCGCGACCTTACTGGAGTGGGCAGATCACCATCTCCCTCGTCTCCTTCAGCGTGAAACTTTTTGTGGCAACGGAGGCCAAAAGCCAAATCCAGTTCCACCAGATCGACCGTGCCAGCGGCGAGCGTGTGCGCTACCAGAAGTTCACCGCCTCTGCCGTCGAAGCCGCCGTCAACGATCCGGACGAAGCGCCCACCGCTGCCCCGGTGCAGGGTAGTCAGATCGTGAAGGGGTACGAGTACGCCAAGGGTCAGTACGTCACCATCGAGCCCGAAGAGCTCGCCCACCTGCGCGTTCCCTCCAAGCACACGATGGAGGTCACGCAGTTCGTCGACGAGGCGCAGATCGACCCTGAATACTACGAAAAACCCTACTTCGTCATTCCCGAGTCTGATGCCCAGACCGAAGCCTTCGCCACCGTGCGCCAGGCATTGATCGACACCGGAAAGGTAGCGCTGACCAAAATTGCCTTTGGCGGCCGGGAGCACATTGTTGCCATTTCGCCCGCGGGTACGGAGCCGAATGGCGGCATGATGGCCTACACCATGCGCTACGGTGCCGAGTTACGCGATGCGAGCGACTACTTTCGCGATATCAAGCGCGTCGAGGTGAGCGAGGACTCGCTCGATCTGGCAAAGATGTTGATCACGAAGCGCGCCGCGGCCTTCGATCCCTCTAAATTTATCGACGGCTACGAGGTCGCGGTGAAGGAACTCGTCGAGGCCAAGCTCGGCAATCTGCCTGTTCCGCAGGATGAAGCCCCTGCCCCGGCACGCGGGAAGGTCATCAATCTCATGGAGGCGCTGCGCAAGAGCATCGGCGGAGCTACTCCGGCGGCCGCCGCCGAGACCGCGCCCGCCCAAGCCCAACCGGCCGCTCGCAAACCGGAAAAGCCGGTGAAGCGTGCCGGGATCTCGTTGGTGAAGGGCGCGGAGGCCAAATCCGCCGCAAAGCCTGCCCCGGCGAAACGTGAGGCCAAGGCACCCGCGAAATCGGTAGCCGCCAAACGGAAGAGCGCATAACTGCTCGACAAAGATTCATGTCTCAGTTTATGGATCTCACCTTATGGATCTCACCCCTCCCAGCTCCAACGGGAGCCATCCCCTGTCTCCGTCTCATCGTCCAAACCGCGCAGCATGGCCCGCAAAGTCTCCAAGCCAAAGCCCACACCCGCACCCGAAGCTCCCGCCGGAACGGCCGCCGACCTGGTCGACGAGCAACTGGCCAAGTACCGTTCCATGCGCGACTTCCACACAACCGCCGAGCCCAGCGGCGGAGGACCCGAGGCCGTTCGCCAAGCCGCGGCGCGCACCTCGCTCCCCAAGGCCAGATCCGGTGCCGGCCTGCCCTTTGTGATTCAGAAACACGCTGCCAGCCATCTGCACTATGACTTTCGCCTCGGCTGGAGCGGCGTGCTCAAAAGCTGGGCCGTCGCGAAGGGCCCCAGCTACTATCCCGGCGACCGCCGCCTCGCCGTGCAGGTAGAGGATCACCCCGTGGAGTACGGCGGCTTTGAGGGCGTTATCCCCCAGGGCCAGTATGGCGGCGGCACGGTAATGGTCTGGGATGAGGGTACTTGGTGGCCGCAGCTCGGACACGAAAATGTCGAGGCCGGCCTGCGCGAGGGCTCGTTGAAATTTGAACTGCATGGCAGCAAAATGCAGGGCAAGTGGACCCTGGTGCGTATGCACACCATCCGTCCCCGCCCGGAGGCCTCCGGCACCACGCGTTGGAGGGGCAATGACAAGCCGCAATGGCTGCTCATCAAGGAGCACGACGAGTTCGAACGCTCCGCGGACGCCCCCGCCATCACCGAGGGTGAGCCGAAGTCCGCCGTCACCGGCCGCACCCTGGAGGAGATCGCCCGCGGCAAGGACCACGTCTGGAACTCGAAGGAGACCGCCGGCCCGGGCCAGGCGTGGTATCGCCGGGAATCCACAGATCCGGCTCCGGGCTCTTCCTCGTCAGCGGTTCCCTCGCCCCATGCAAATACGGATGGCACGCTATCGCCCCAGCCTGGGCCAGCGCCCCGGATCAGCCCGGCCGTGACGAAAGGCAGGGGAACCGCGATCGACAAAAACCTCGACAAGGACCTCGACAAAAGCCTCCAGGCCCGCCTGAAAGTCCTTCCCAAAGAACCGCAGCCCGAGTTCCTCGACCCCCAACTCGCCCAGGAGTCCGCGGGCCCGCCCGAGGGTTCAGGCTGGCTCCATGAGCTCAAGCTCGACGGCTATCGCATGCAGGCCCGCAAGAGCGCCCGCGGCGTGCAACTGCTCACCCGTTCCGGCCTGGATTGGACCTATCGCGTCCCGGCCGTGGCCGAAGCCGTGGCCAGGCTGCCTGTAAATGCCGTAACCCTCGACGGCGAGGTCGTGGTGCTCGCCGAGGACGGCACCACAAACTTCGCTCTTCTGCAGGCCTCGTTCCAGCAGGGCGCCCAGCACCCGCTCACCTTCTTCTGCTTCGACCTGCTCCACCTGGAGGGCCGTAGCCCGCGCGAGCTGCCATTGCGCGAACGCAAGGATCTGCTCGCGGCGCTTCTTCCGCCCCAGGAAAACGCCGTCGTCCGCCTCAGCGAGCACTTGGAAACCGCTGGCGGTGTCATGTTCCAGCAGGCTTGTCGGCTGCACGCCGAAGGCATCGTATCCAAACGTGCCGACGCCCCCTATCGCGCCGGCCGCAACGGAGATTGGCTCAAGGCCAAGTGCCTGCACGAACAGGAGTTTGTCGTCGGCGGCTTCACGCTCTCCTCCGACGGTCCCGACCGGGTCGGCTCCCTTCTACTCGGCTACTATGAAACCCCAGGCACTTCAAAAAACGATGCCGGAAGGCTGATCTACGCGGGCCGCACCGGCACCGGTTTTACCCAAAAGATGCGCCGCGATCTCCGCAAACAGGTCGCCCCGCTTGAAACCAAGATTGCACCGTTTGCCAAGGTGGCCGCCGAAGCCCGCCGAGGCGCCCTTTGGGTCAGGCCGGAACTCGTCGCGCAGGTGCGCTTCGCCTCCTGGACCGCCGACAACAATGTTCGTCAAGCCGCCTACCTGGGTCTGCGCGAGGACAAGCGTGCCGAAGAGGTCATCCGCGAGGAGGCCACGGTGCCTCCCAAGCCCAAAGCCGTCGGCGGGTCCCGGCAAGACGCCACGGCCCAAGAACTCCACCCCGTTGATCTGGCCCCCGCTGACCACAAACCGGGCGCCCCATCTTCCCCGACAATCTCATCGTCGGTTAAGGGTGGATCGCCGCGCCGATCCACCTCCCCGCCCCCATCCACGATCCGCCTGACCCATCCAAAAAAAATCCTCGATCCCGAATCCAGCCTGACCAAGCAGCAGCTCGCCGAATACTACCTGGCCGTTGCCGACCGTATGCTGCCGCACATCGCCAACCGGCCGCTCTCGCTGGTCCGCTGCCCGGAGGGGGCCGGTCAACCCTGCTTTTACCAGAAGCACGTCAACCACATGCTGCCGCCGGGCGTCGGCTCGGTGGATGTGCCCGACAAGAAGACCGGCGTCCCGGAGCCGTATATCACTCTCGCAACCCCCGAAGCACTCGCGGGTCTAGCTCAGATGGGCGTTCTGGAGATCCATCCCTGGGGTTCGCGCAATGACGATCTGGAGCACCCTGACCGCCTCGTCTTCGACCTCGATCCGGACGAGGATCTAGCCTGGAGCACCGTCGCCGAAGCCGCCCGCGAGGTGCAATCCCGGCTGAAGCGCCTCGGCCTGAAAAGCTTTCTTAAGACCACCGGCGGCAAAGGCCTGCATATCGTCGCGCCGATCCTGCCCGCACTCGACTTCGCCGAGCTGAAAGAGACCGCGCACCAGTTCGTCCTGGGTATGGAACGCAACAACCCGCGCCTTTACCTCACCAAAATGACCAAGGCCGCGCGCAAGGGCAAAATCTATCTCGACTACCTCCGCAATGAGCGTGGCGCTACCGCCGTCGCCCCATTTTCGCCGCGTGCCCGCCTCGGGGTTCGTGTCTCCGTTCCGCTCGACTGGAAGGAGCTGGACAGCGGAGAACGGCCAGTCTTCTCGGTCGTGGGTTTCGATGCCTGGAGGGGGCGCCTGGCGCGCGATCCCTGGAAGGGTATGCTGAACCTTCGTCAAAATCTGAATGCCAAAGCTGTGCGTTCTTTATGACATAGTGAAAGAAATTTGCACACCACGGAAGGGCGTCGGCGAAGCCTTCGCATCACATGGACAGCCATGGAACACACTGACAGCATCGCCCCCGTCGTCGATACCGAACACCTCGTGGAAGACCTGCACCGTCAGTCCGTCGACCCGGACGCCGCCGAGGACCTGCTCGCGGAGGCGCATCTCGGCCAGCGCATCAAGCGCCTGCGCCTGAAGCGCTCCATGGGCCTGGTCGAGCTCGGCAAGCAAACCGGGCTTTCGGCCAGCTTCTTGTCACAGCTCGAAACCGGCCGCGTGGTGCCGACCCTGCGTAACCTGGCGCGCGTGGCCCTGGTCTTCGGCAAGGACCTGTCCTACTTCTTCGATTCCGGCGAAAATGGCGTCTTCCGCGTGCAGCGCGGCAAGGACCGCGTTCGCCTACCGATGGGCTCACCCGAGCCCGACTACATCGCGGAGAGCTTCGGCATCCTCGTCCCGGAAGGCGGTCTGCGCCCCTGCATGGCCGAATTTTTGCCCGGGGATGCGCGCAACCCTTTCTACCCCGAGCAGTACCCCGGCGTCGAAATGGTTTATGTGCTTGACGGCACACTGGTGGTGCAGCGCAACGGCGAAAACCATAAACTTGGCCCCAAGGACGTGATGTATGTCTCCGGTGAGACGGAGCGCAGCTACCGTTGCAGCGGTGACACGCCGGCCAAGGCGTTGATCATCAGCTTCGACGCCGAGCACGGTGAAGCCCGACGCCCCGCGAAACGGAACGCACCCGTTTCTGTCTCTTAGCGGGTCTGCTGTCCGCGCATGCCGGCATGTCCTACGGAGAGCAGCCCTCACGCTCTCCATAGCTAAAGTTGTGTCTATCGCTTTGGCACGGAACGATCGAGCAAGCCAGGGTACCTGTCGACATTTGTGCCGAAGGGGAATGTGAACATCTTTATCGGTTGGATTGCGTAGATTGGGGCGGTAACTCTCATCTACCTTGTCAGTCGTGTTCTTGGCCATCAGAGGTCATGATCGACCTTCAGCAGGCCGGCAATTTCCGCAAGCATGTGAGATCGTCCCCTTCAGCAGTACCGGATTGTCAGCTCAGCAGTAAGCATCTTGCACCCGGAAGCCCAAAGGGTCGGCAACGTGATGCCCCACCCCCTCTGAGCTGTGGCCTACAAACAATGTTTTCTGGTTCTTTTGAGCGCCTAACGCATCTCGAAGCGCGAGCTTTGCAGGGAGGCGTTCACAATCAGCAATGTATCGCCTGGCCGGAAAGTACCGAAGCGGCTATTGGCGTTGATGATCGTTCCGACAGGAGCCTTGATCACGAGACCCTCGTTAGGCTGAATGGTATAGCTATGTCCGTCGATCTTGACATCGTGAAAGAAATGGGACTCGTTACGCAGATTGAAGGTGATCCGCCGATCGGTCGGATTGGCGGACTTATGCGTATGGACGTGGTCCAGAAACGGCGAGAAGAGGGATGACGATAGGACAAGCGCGGCGGACAGGATAAACATGTGGTATTCCTCGGAGTTGTGGGTAAAAAGCGGGTAATTGCGACGGACAAGTGTTCTGGTTAAAGCGGGTAGAAATGCGGTCGGCGTTCGCCCGGGCTCTTCCCATCTCAAGTTCGCAGACGTCGGCCCGATGTGCGGGTCGTTTGCAGCCAATCCATCGACAATTGCAGTGAACGGCTCTCACAGGGAGTGAACGACATAGCACCCTTGCTCGTGGATCGCCTCCTGTGAGCTCCGGACCCCAGCTTTTTCAGCAAGCGATCCTCTAAGACAAGAGGATCTCCGCAACCGTAGTCTCGTTCTCGAAGCAACAATTTCAAACCCAACAAAAACGTTTGCCGCCACAGGAGAGCATTGGCTGCAGGTTCCGATCCGTTCACTGCACCCGCGTCTCCGAAGCCATTCAGATGGACATATAGTTTGCGGAGACGCTCTCGCCTGAGCGGAGCTCGCAAGACAAGTTCACTAATCAGACAAGTTCACTAATCTCAGTAAACACACAGGGGGGAACCAGATGAAATTGCACGTTGCACTATTTCTGACATTGACCATGAGCAGCCTTGGAGCTGCTCATGGCCAGGCGTATGCGGATTCCAAACAGGTGGCCGTCAGCCAGGGCGATCCGGCCAAGGCGGTTGATGCTTTGGCCGAACGCCTGGAGCACGAGATCACGAGCGCCGCGCAAGCCATGCCCGCGGACAAATACGACTTCACGCCCGCATCGCTCAATATTCCGGGATCGAATTTCGTCAAGGTGCGGAGTTTTGCGGATCAGGTCAAGCATGTGGCGCAGGCGAACTACTCCATTGCAGCCAATATCGTTGGCAAGGACCCGGTGGTGGACGTAAATGCCATTGGAAGGCTGAAGAGCAAGAGTGACATTCTCGCCACGCTGGCAGAATCCTTCGTGGCCGTACACCGTGCAATCGCGACCATCACACCGGCCAACGCAAACGACGTAATTGATGACGTAGGCGTGGGACCGAACCAGACCAGGGAGAGTGAAGCGGCATGGGTGGCGGTCCACGGTTACGACCACTACGGCCAGATGGTGGAGTACCTTCGTATGAACGGAATCACACCGAAGCCTTAGAGACTGTGGCGTGGGCGTCTGAAGATCACACCGTGAGGCTCAGGCGTCTAGTCTTATGCAGGCTTGCCGGCAACACCGCAGTTCCAGAGAGAGAAGATCGCGTGAAAGCATCCAGCGGCGAAATCGATATCTTCAACGACCGGACAGTAAAAACCGGGCGCTCCGTCGCGAGGTATCTTCTGCACAGCAGGACTCTTGGGGTGGCCGCGGTAGCTGGCATGCTCTCGATAAAAACGGCAATGGAATGCCACGGGGCGATGGTGCTGGCGCATTTCAATGCGCCTCTGCTGCCTTCTCTCTTGCGTGCCTTTGTCGTCTGGTATTGGTGGGCGCTTGTTGCGCTTGCCCTCTGGGCACTGGGAGAGCGCACCGGCAAGCTGCTGACATTTTCCAGGCAGATGATCCTTGTGCAGCTGTCGCTCGGCTGCGCTCTCGCCAGCATCCACATGGCGCTCCTGAGCTTCGCCGTCACTCTCATTGGCCGTCATTGGCCCCCATGGGGACAGTTCTTCTCCGCCTTCGAGCGCTATAGCGGAGAGCGCTTCAGCCTCGATCTGACAATTTACAGCTTTATCTACGTCGTCTGCTCCCTCATGCATTCTCAGGTGGATGCGCGCAGGGCTTCGCTGCAGAGGAGTGAACTTGAGAAACAGCTGTCTCAGGCGCAATTACAGGCCTTGCAGATGCAGCTTGAACCACACTTTCTTTTCAACACTCTGAATTCCATCTCATCGCTCGTCGATCTTCGGCGAAACGAGGAGGCCAGCGAAGCCATCTCGCACTTGAACACGATTCTGCGCACAGCTCTGGAGAGTGGCCAGCCCGCCAAGGTTCCGTTCCATGAGGAGCTGAAAGGTATCCAGAGCTATCTCGCCATCCAGAAGATGCGCTTTGCCGATCGCCTGGAGGTGCGCATTGAAACGATGCCTGAAGCAATGGATGGTTTGGTCCCGAGCTTTCTTCTTCAGCCGATCGTCGAGAACGCCATTCAGCACGGCATCGCGCCCATGAAGCGTGGAGGTATTCTGGAGGCCTCGGTACGGCGTGTTGAGGACAAGCTGCAGCTGAGCGTCCGAGACAATGGGAATGCCGTTCCGAAAGCGGGGAGCAAGGGCTACGGCATCGGACTAAGAAATACACAGGAGCGGCTCAGTCTGTTTTATCCCAATCTTCACAAGTTTCAGGCCTCAAAGCGCGCCTCCGGCGGCTTTGAGGTTTTCATCGAAATACCTTATGAGAGGCTCCCGGCGTGACCTTACGTACTGTCCTCGTTGACGATGAAGAGCTCGCTCGTGAACGCCTTAAGTTCATGCTGACCGGAGAGGTGGATATCGAGATCGTCGGCGAGTGCCGAGACGGCGATGAGGCATTGGCGCTGCTGCAAACGACTCGCCCTGACCTGTTGTTCCTCGATATCCAGATGCCTGGCTTGACGGGTCTGGAGGTCGCACGGCAAGTGGGGGTGCACAATCTGCCGCCTACCATCTTTCTAACCGCCTTCAGGGAGTATGCGGTCGAGGCTTTCGAGGTGGAGGCCGTGGACTACCTGACGAAGCCGGTCGAAGCTGCGCGCCTGCGGCAGGCCTTGGGACGGGTGCGCCAGATGCTTGCCTCTGAGGACACGCTCACGGGTCAGAAAAGACTCGCTGTCGTGCTCGACAAACTCGATAGACACACAGTGGAAAGCAGGGCCTTTATTACGCGGTTGCTGGTACCGGACGGCCCCAAGGACGTTCTTCTGCCGGTCCATGAGATCGAGTGGATCGAGGCATCGGACTATTACAGCAGCCTGCATGTGAAGCAACGAACGTACCTTCTGCGCGAGAGTTTATCCGATCTGGAACAGCGTCTGAATCCAGCCCAGTTTTTACGGGTTCACCGATCCGCCCTGGTGAATCTGGACTATGTCAGCGACTTTAACCGCGAAGGCGTGCGGGAAGGTACGCTCACGCTCAAAAACGGAATCACGATTCGCATCAGCAAGACAGGCAGGCAGCGACTTCGAACACTGCTCCAAGAGACGCGTTGAAGCATGAGCGAGGGTCGAGGTCGTTCCATGTGCAGCCTATAAGCTGGATACATAAGCAGCTTCGCTACAACCCTCAAGAGAACGGCTCTAGTCGTCATCTTCCTTCTTCTTGGTCCTCTTCGTGGGATGCAGCAGTTCGGGCGGCAAAGGCCTGTCCCCCATCGCATCGCGCCAGAGAATTGCATTGAGCTGCCCTGTGGGCGCCTGGTCTGGATGCGTGAAGTTCATGTGCGAGGAGGCGTGCGCCCCGGGACTGCCCGGCGTGTTGACCTCATAGATCAAGCCCTTCTCGCGATTCGAATAATCTGCGGTATAGGCCGGTTGATCGCCTTTACCGGCAAACAGGGGCGACATCAATGACGCGAAAGCATCGTTGTTGTTCATCGGCGGCAAGCCCAGAAGGGTCTCCATTGTGCGAAGGGTGCTCACGGTGGTGTAGAAGCGATGATCGACAAACGGCCTTCCACTGGCAGCGTGCGGTGAATACTTACTGATCACCAGGGCAATGCTGCGATGCGCATCCACGTGGTCGGCACCATCCTGCGCATCGTCTTCAAGAATGAAGATGGCTGTGTCGCTCCAATACGGCGAGTGCGAGATGGCCTCCACCGCACGGCCCACGGCCAGATCGTTGTCGGCCACCGACGCAAAGGGCCGGGGCATTCCGGGCCGCGTGCCGGCTGTGTGGTCGTTCGGCAGACGCAGCTGGATGAAGTTCGGCATGGGGTCTCGACCGGATGTGCGCTCGGCGGTCCAAATGCGAAACTTGGTCAGAAACTCCTCGACTCGCAGCTGGTCGGGGAAGGCCAACTCGAAGTCCGGATATTGCGGATCGAAGTGGTTTACCAGCTCGCGTTTCGTGGCGATATTTTTGGCGATCATGGGAATCGCCCATGGATAGGGACTGGTGCCGCCGCCGTAGTTTGCCGGAATCGGTTCGCCTTTATGAATCGCGGCCCGCGGGCAACCGGTCTCCTCGCCCTCGGGCGTTCCTAACGTGGGCGATGGCTGCTGCTTGGCCTCGGAACCTTTCTCCACGCAAAATTTGGTCGAGATGTACTCGCCGAAATGGTAGAGCGTCTTGCCATGGCTGGCGAGATTGGTCCAGAGATATCCGCTCTGCGGTTCGTTCACGTCGGGGATGCCCTCAAGGATCGGGTATCCGCCCGAAACTACGCCCTCGTAGTCATAGGAGCGTTCGCCGCCGCGATAACTCTGCTGCCAGGTCTTCTCGGTGTAGTCCGAGGTGATGGCCGCGTTCGACCACACGTGTCCATCACCTGAAACCTCGGCGGAATCATAGAAATTATCCAGAATGCCGAATTGTTCCGCGAGCTTGTGCTCGTTGGGTGTGATGCTGCGGCCATACATTGCCAAACTCGGATCGCCGTTAGCCGTTGCTTCGTCTCCTAGGATCTGATCGTAAGTCCGATTCTCCTTGATGATGTAGAGGATGTGTTTGATCGGATTGGGTCCGGACGCAAAGGCGATCTGCTCCTGTGCAGCCTTCATGCGGTTGTCGCGCATGACCTCCTGGGTATCGGCGGCAAGCTGCCCTTGCAGCGTATTAAGCGGCACACGCGCAAACGACCCATACAGCAGCGTGCCGATGTAGGTGCGGTCACGCCGTGGGCTGTTCGGCGCAGCCTCGCGCTGCGGCATGTTATTGGGCCCGGTACCCTGTCCTTTTGCGGTGGCGATCAGCAGTTCAGTCTTCGTAACACCGAGCGCGGTGGGATACCAGCCGGTCGGCACGAAACCAACCGGACGTGCCGCTGTGTCGGCAGCCTTGCCATGAACTTGCTTATCGAGATCGAAGATGGCGACCGCATCGGCGCTGGCATTTGCCACAAACAGGTGTCGTCCATCCGGCGACACCGCCACTGCATCGGGAACAGCCCCGAAATACGTCTGTCCGGGCAGCTTGGTATCGAAGAACCGCTTGGGACGCATGGGTGCAAACTGGTCAACGGGTATATCGACAGCCGCTACCATGTCGCGGTTGGCCAAAGCCACATACAGGGTGCGCTCATCCGGGCTGAGTGTAAGCGCGGCTGGATGCGACCCCGGCGAAGTCGGTGTCTTGGGCCTGAGCAGCGCCACGCGTCCCAACTCGCGGCCGTGCACCAGATCGATCTCCACCACAACTGAGCTGTTCCACAGTGCAACGAACCCACGCCGTCCATCCCGCGTTGCCGTCACCACGATGGGGTAAGCCGCCGGTACCGCACTGGCAATGGCCAGGTCCCACCGAGTGAGGATCGCGCCGGAAGCCGTATCGATCAGCAGCGCGTCATCCGACAGATCGTCCGCGACCAGCAGAGCGTCGCCGTGACCCGCACGAGAGATCAGCGCCAACCCTGACGGATAAGGTATCGCCATCCCGTCCGGCACGGCATTCTTCAGAGTCGACTGCCTTCCCGGCGCGAGCTTCTGCAGCGGGATCGGGATCAGCCGCTCCGGTGTGAGCCTGCCGTCGGCGAAGCTGTATACCGCGATGGCATTGCCGGTTGTGTCGGCCCGATCGCCGGTCGGCGCGGTCAGCGAGGCCACGCTGGCAAACAGGTGGCCTCCGTCACGGCTCCATGCTAAGCCCTGATACAGGGTCTGATGTGCACGTAAACCGGTGCGCGCGTCGGGAAAGTCGACCGACCTCCCGGTCTGGAGATCCACCACGAGCACCGATTGTTCGTAGTGCGACTCCGCCGTGCCGTAACCGGCGTTCAGCGTCGCTGCGTAACGGCCGTCGGGCGATACGACCAGCGACATGGGCAGGCTGTTGGTTTTGAAGGGCGCTCCCGGCAGCGGCAGTTCCATTTGCTTGCTACTGGGCAGATCGAGTGGCGCAGAGTTCGATTGAGCGAGTGAGGCAGACCCCCAGGCGCAAATTAACCCCATGAGCAGCAGTTCAGCCAAACGTAGCATTCCCCTACCTTACCGACATTCAACAGTGCAACCAAACTCTGCAACCGGATTTTTATACCCGGAGGCCGAAGCTCGGGCTCAACTGCGCGCTAGGGTTGGTTCACGTTAGCTTGATCGAGCGCTGCGCTTACCCCCGGAGCGAGAGGCTTGTCGGCATTTTTGAGGAGCCACGAAACCTGCCACATCTCCGTGGTCGAAAGAACTTTCTGGTAAGCAGGCATTCCGCTCAAACGGATGCCGTTATCGACCTTCCAGTACGTTTCACCAACCTCGTCGTCGCTCACCCCCACAACGCCGCCGCCGTGCGTCTTCCATAGCTGGGGTGCTCTCGGGAACATCCACTTTGCAAACGCAACATCATGACCCGGTGTTCCGTGGCAGCTCGCACACTGCCTGGTGTAGATCTCCGCACCGGCTTGGAGTACATGCTCGTCCGCTTCAAAGGGCGGACTCTTGATCTCACGCTGAATCCTTGCACCCAAAGGCACGTGGACGATCTGCGCTTCCATCGGAAAGGACGGGTCTGCGGTCGCTACCGGCGGCTTACCGTATCTGAGAAAAAGGAAGGCAGCCAGAACAAGTCCTGCGAACGAAGCGACGATACCCAGCAAGAAGAAACCGATACCGCTGCGGGTTGTGGAGGGAGTCATCGTGTGATCCTTTCGAAATCATGGAATGAAGCCGTTTAAACGCGGCTCAATTTCTTCAACGCCATATCCGATCGAGGGTGAAGCATCGACGTTAACCGGTGTGAGGATCGACTTTGCGTCGGTCAGGACTAATGCGTTGGACTTGCGATATGGTTAGCTGTTTCTGAACAAGTTATTGAAAACGGAAAATGCAAGTCAACTGTTCGGATTTCATTCGGGCGCAAGGTACAGTTGTCAGAGCTGTACCTTCAAAGAGCCGGTGTCGATGTCTTTGCTGAACCACGGATACATGAGCGGCAAAACGTACAGCGTCAGAATGGTTGCGGTAACAAGACCGCCGATGACGACCGTCGCCAAAGGACGCTCTACCTCAGCCCCTCGCGATGTGGAGAGCGCCATTGGAATGAACCCGAGACTGGCCACCAGCGCGGTGATCAGCACGGGCCGCAGACGGTCGGTGGCTCCTTGGCGCGTTGCATCCTCTATCTGCTGGCCTTCTTTACGAAGAGAGTTGATGTGGCTGACCATTACGACGCCATTCAGAACCGCGATACCGAAAAGGGCAATAAAGCCAACGCACGCCGAAAGATTTAGATTGATTCCCCGAAGCCAAAGCGCGGCGATACCCCCGACCAAAGCAAGGGGAACGATGGAAAGAATTAAAAACATCTGTTTCGTGTTCTGAAACGTGGCATAAAGAAGTGCTGAGATAATGAGCAGAGAAACAGGAAAGACGATGAAGAGCCGCTGCTGCGCGCGCTGCTGGTTTTCATACTGGCCGCCCCACTCCAGCCGGTAGCCCGGTGGCAACGGCATCTTTGCAGCCACAGCCGCCTTGCAATCGTTGACAAAGCTGCCAAGGTCGCGGCCGCTCACGTTGCTCATCACCACCGCGCGACGGTGAGCCTGCTCGCGATTAATCAGTATGGGACCGCCGACAATCTTGATCTCGGCAACTTGATCAAGCCGTACGAGTTCTCCCTGCGGGGTCTTGAGTTGCAAGGAGCGCAGGCGCTCCGGATCGTTGCGGAGGTCCGCCGGCAAGCGAACCGCGATAGGAAAGCGCTCCTCGCCCAACAGCATCTCGGAGAGCTGTTTGGAGCCGTACAGGGTCTCGATCAACTCCTGCACATCGGAGACGTTCACACCGTAACGTGCGGCTTCACGGCGGTCGATGCGGATTTGTAGCTCCTGCGCACCGGAGATGATCTCCATCTGCGTTTCTGACGCGCCCTGCACCTTTGCGATGATCTTTTCTGCGCTATGCGCCATCTGCTCCAGCATGCCAAGGTCTTCGCCAAAGATCTTCAAGGCGACATCTCCCCGAGTGCCTGTGATGGTCTCGTCCATGCGCATTTGCATGGGCTGGGTGATCTCGTAGGTAACGCCGGGAATTTGGTCGAGCGATTTCTGCAGGTCGTCCGTGAACCGCTGCTTAGCTTTGGCGTTGGCATCTTGCAGCTTGGGCGCAAAGCTCAGGTACGAATCGGACTCATACTCGCCCATGGCCTCGGTAGCCAGATCAGGCCGGCCCAGCTTGGTGACGATGCTTGTAACACCATCCTTTGCCCTGATGGTTTTTTCGATCTGATTGCCGATGGCGACGGATTCTGTCAGGGCTATACCCGGCAGGCGCTTTGACGTCACAACCATCGAGCCTTCGTCGAGCGTGGGCATAAATTCTGTACCGATGAATTTAAGCGAACCGAGCGCTACCGCAACCAGCGCTACGGAGACGATAAGGATGAGCTTGCGATGCCTCTCGCTTCTACCCAGCGAGCGACCGTACGCCTCGCGCAGGCGATCGAACCAGTTCGGCGTCACCTCCTTCTGTTGCTCACCTTTCCCAAGAGTCTTTGCCCGATGCCGCAGGGCGACGGTGCACAAGGTGGGCACAACGAACAGCGCCAGCAGGAGTGAACCGGCCAGTGCCGAGACGACGGTAACTGCCATCGGACGGAACATGCGGCCTTCCAAACTCTGCAGGGTCAGCACGGGCAGGTAGACGGCAATGATGATCAGCACACCGAAGATGACCGGGCGCGAGACCTCGTGCGCGGCCTCTCGTACCACGTCGATGAGGGGCTTACCGGTACCGCCGTTCTCCAGCCGATGCATGCAGTTCTCGGTCATGACGACGGAACCGTCGACGATGGTTCCAAAGTCGATCGCTCCCAGGCTCATCAGGTTGACTGAAATGCCGAACAGATCCATTCCGATAAAGCCGAAAAGCAAGGAGAGCGGAATGGTGACAGCCACCACCAGCGCCGCGCGCCAGTCGCCGAGGAAAACAAGCAGGATCACGATGACAAGAACGGCGGCTTCAATGAGGTTTCGGCGAACGGTGGCGGTGGTGGCGTTGATGACGTCGGACTGGTCGTAAAAAGGGATGATCTTCGCGCCATCCGGCAACTTCAGGCCGGCAATCTTCGCCTTGATCTCTTTAATGATTTTTTGCCCGTTTTCACCGCGCAGGATGATGACCATGCCTGAAACGGTTTCGCCCTGGCCGTTCCGCATGACCGCTCCGTGCCGAGGCAGGGCAGCGGTTTTGATCGTCGCGACCTGTTTGAGCAGAACGGGAATGCCATGGGTCGTGGACACGATGATATTGCCAAGATCGTCGATGCTCTCCGCACGCCCCAGTCCGCGCACCGTGTACTGCTGCTCCGCGTGCTCGATATAACTGCCGCCGAAGTTGGCATTATTATTCGTCACGGCACTCACCACATCATGAAGTGTGAGATTGAACCGGCGCAGATTGTCCGGGTCGACCTCCGCGGTGTACTGCTTCGTCTCGCCGCCCCATGAGTTGATCTCACTGACACCCGGCACCGTGAGAAGCGCATAGCGAATGACCCAGTCGTGTAGCGTTTTGATCTGCATCAGCGACATCTTCGGGGCGGAAACGGTGTACTGATATACCTCGCCGAAGGCCGTGGACATCGGGTTCATCTGCGGCTGAAGACCCGCGGGTATGCGGCTTTGCACCTGGTTGATCCGCTCGGCAACGAGTTGTCGAACCAGATATTTGTCCATCGAATCGTCAAAGATAACAGTGACCATCGAAAGATCCAGCTTCGAGGTCGAGCGGACCATCTGAAGCTTCGGCATACCCATCATCGACGTCTCGATGGGGTAAGTCACGAGCTGTTCGACTTCGACCGGCGACATGCCGGGGCACTGCACCGTGACCACAACTTGATTGTTCGTCAGGTCGGGAAAGGCCTCAAGCGGAAGATTCAGCATGACCGTTACGCCACCGCCGATCAGCACGAGCAGAAGCGCGACGACGAGCCATCGGTTGGAAAGAAAGAAGTCGACCAGCCTTCGCATCTAGCCGTCCCCCATCGTGCTCTTCAGCATCTCGGACTTGACCATGAATGCGCCGTTTACGACGATGCGGTCCCCGGGATTAAGTCCGCCCACGATCTCCGCCTTGCCCTTGGACCGTGTGCCCACGCTTACCGTCCGCGCCTGGAAGGTGATGCCGTCCGGTGTGATAAAGACGACGGGCATGCCGTTGATGTCCTGCAGTGCGTCTTCGGGAACGAAGACCGCATCGCGTGTGGCCGGCTCTGCAATGTGCGCGGAGGCAAACATTCCCGGGCGCAGTTTTGTACCGGGATTCGGCAGCACGATACGGACGGGGATCGTCCGTGACTCCGGATCGAGTGTGTCCCCGATCATCGCGACATGCCCATGAAATACCTGGTCCGGAAAACCCGCTGTAACCACATCCGCCGCCGCACCCTGATGAAGGAGCGGCAAGTCCTGCTGGTTCACCGCGGCTGTGACCCAGATCGTCGACAGATCTGAAATGTCAAAGGCCACAAAGCCGGTCTCCACAACCTGGCCGACGCTGACATTGCGTGCAATCACAACACCATTCAGGGGGGAACGAATAGGAATGAGCTCACGGTCATACAGATTGCCCGGATTGAGCGATTCCGGCGAGACCTGCAGCAGCTCAGACAGATGTTCCCGCTCCATATGAACGTTCGCCTCGGCGTCGACCAGCATCCGCTGCGCTTCCAGAAGCTCCTGATCCGAACGCTGCGACTCTTCAAGCGAAGCCGCCTGAATCGCATAGAGATGGTGGTATCGGTCCTGTGCCTGTTTTGCGAAGTCCACTGCTCCACGCTGACGATCGGCGGCCGCGTATGCCTGCACCAGGGACCCCACGGTCTCATGGACCATGTGGCTGTGCAGGCTGCCAAGCACCTGCCCTTGCCGCACGCGGACGCCGGGAAGTACGTTGACCGCGGTGATGCGGCCATCCGCGACCGTGCCAAGGTGCGAGGTGTGCTGCTCATCCATGGCGACCTGCCCGACGACGGAGAGCGTTCGCGGCGTACGCTGTACCAGCACATAAGCAATCTGGATACCGGCGTGCTGCTGATCCTGCACTGGAATCTCGACGACGTCGTTCGTCTGCGCCCCGCCCTTGGCAGACCTGTCAGGTTGATCCTGTGTGCCGGCTGCCGAGGAGCCGGATTGCTCCGAGGACGAGCCGCCCTGCGAAGAGGACGCCCCTTGCTTCTTGGAGCAGCTGTTCAGGAGACCGGCCGTAAGAAGAATGAAGAGACAAAACGTCAGGCGCTTCATGGATATACCCCGTAGGCAAGCTGCAAACGCAGTCCAGCCTGTTGGTACTCTGCGAGTGTGTGCAAGGCGCTGACTTCTACCTCGAACGCTGTTCGCTCTGCATCGAGATAGCGCAGCAGATCGACGCCTCCGGTGCGATAGGCATCGTCCATAATGGTGAGGTTCTGCTTCGCCCGCGCCCGCATATCGGGCAGGATGTCGCGGACCACGATCTGCTGACGTGCGTATGTTTCCTGCGCAGCCGCGATATCGGCACTGATCGAAAGCTCCAGTTGCTGCAAACGATCCTTGGCGAGCTGCACATTGGCTCCCGCTTTGGCAATCTCACCCTGGTTGCGGTTGCGAAACGCCAGCGGAATTTGAAGACTCGTATAGAGCGTGTTGTCTCCACTGTTGCGCTTATATCCGCCCAGCAGATCGAGGTCAGGAATCCCGATCGCGCGCTGGAATTTCACCTCTGCCTCCGCGACTCCGACTGCCTCTCGCGCTGCAACGACATCGGCCCGCGCGGCCAACACCGAAACCATGTTCTGCGTCTGGATCGGAAGAGCGGAATCGAGCGAATCCGTGAGTTCGATGTTCTGATCCGGAGTGCGGCCCATCTGACGGAAGAGCTCGATACGTGTCACGACGGCTTCACGGCGTGCCGCTTCGAGCGCCAGCAGGAGCCGATCCCGCTCAATCTGCACGCGGATGAGATCGATGCCGCGCATGGCACCGGCATCCACTCTCGCCCTGTTGTACCGGACAATCTCATCCACCGCCTTCATGTTTTCTTCCAGCAGTTTCGCAATACCGGCGCTCGCCGCCGCGGCCCAGTATGCCGCGGCCACCCGCCCGGCGATCTGCTGCCTCAAGAGCAGACGATCCGCTTCAGCCTGCCTTACATCTGCTTTTGCAAGGTCGATTCGGCCGGCCCTCTTGCCGCCCAACTCAACCAGCTGCCCCAGATAGCCGTAGTCCTCGGTCGCATTTGGAAAATCGAAGTGATCCGCCCAGGGCCTGAGATCTTCCGATTGCAGATAAAGCCTCGGATTCGGACGTAGCCCGGCCTGCAGAAGAGACCCGCGAGCAGCATCGACGCGATCCTGTCCCTCACGAACCTGCGGACTGGTCTCCGACTGCTGAATTGCCTCGTGAAGACTGAGCGAAGGACGCCTTGGCAATGTTTGGCCGAACGCTGCCGAGCTGGTCAAGGCCGTGAGTGCGATCGCAAAGCTCAGGCTCGCCTTCCGAACCCGGGCTCCGAAAGGCAGGATGGGTCTGTAACGCGCAGCTTTAGTGGCCATTCCCTACGCGGACCCACCGCAACCGGGATACCGCAGGATCACTGCCAAACCAGATTCGGATACATCCTGCATATTCATGGAATCTATCAGATTGAGATGGAAGCCGAGTTTGGACTTTCGTACTGCCGTACGATGATTCAAACCGTGTATTACCAGTATCGGGCCATTGTCTCGACGAAGAACACATCGCCTGGAACAGGCGCTCGCAGGGAGCTAGGGAGCGCCCCTGCGGCTGAGGATGTCTCGTCGAGGTGGCATACCGAACATACGTGCGTACTCTCTGCTGAACTGGGTGGGGCTTTCGTAGCCGACCTGAGCGGCGGTGGTCGCGACGTTTAGTTCATCGGCAACCATGACCCGTCGTGCTTCGAGCAGACGAAGCTGTTTCTGGTATTGCAGCGGCGTCATGGACGTAATGGTCTTGAATTGACGATGAAAGGCAGACGGACTCATCCTGGCGATGGAGGCGAGCTTCTGAATGCGAACGGGCTCCGCAAAGCGATCCCGAAGGAAATGGATCGCGCCGAGCACATCCTTCGTATGCAGCTTTCCGATTGTCATGCTCATCACCGCTGCGCCATGCGGGCCGGTTAGGAGCCAATAGCAGATCTCGCGCATGATGGCGGGGCACAGAACCGGAATGGCCCTCGGCGTTTCCAGCAATCGCACAAGCCGTAGCGCGCACTCGGCCAGTGGACCGTTAAAGTCTGTCACAAATACGCTTCGACCGACATCGTCAGGCATCTCTGGCAACGTGTCGAGGCTGTCCATAACTTCGCGCATCAGGGCAAGATCGAATTCGATGACAATGCCAAGGAAGGGATCGTCCGGGCTTGCCTCGACGATGGTGCTGAACGCCGGCAGCTCGACGCTGACCACTAGTGCTTGACCTGCATGGTAGTCAAACCGTGTCTCTCCGAACATGGTCCACTTGGCACCCTGAACGACGATGCACAATGCCGGCTTACAGATGTGGAAGTTCGTCCGTTGCTGGTGGTCCGAGCGAAGAAGTGTGAGCCCTGGAACTGTCGTCACATACGGTTCCGACCCAACCTGAGCCGAGGTGTACATCGCGGCTGCGTCCCGAAGCAGATTGCGCATGGTTTACCGTTCCCGTCGTTCAGATCACGCTTTACCCTACCAGTGAAGGCAGGAATGGGCAAGAAACAGGGAGGTTCGGGCAGGTGCTCAGGCACAGCTAATCGTATCTAAACCTCAGTACGTATCCAGATGTATCCAGACGTATCCAGGAGCAAACCATGCCGACAGAACTGCCCACAGAACAAAGCTCATCTATAGCCGGAAAGATCGCCATCGTCACCGGTGGCAGCCGAGGGCTCGGCCGAAACACCGTGCTCCACCTTGCCAAGCGCGGTGTTCACTCAATCTTTACCTACAACTCCAATCAGGCAGAAGCCGATAAGGTCGTGGAGGAGGTGAACAAAGCCGGCGTCAAGGCGATCGCATTGAAGCTGGACGTGGGAAATGTCAGTGTCTTCGAGCCGTTCTTGGCGGAGGTGAGAAAATCACTCGCTGTATTCGGGACGGAACGGTTCGATTTTCTCATCAACAATGCGGGCGTCTCCCATCACGCCTCCTTCGAGAAGACAACCGAGGAAGAACTGGACCTGATCTACCGCGTCAATTTCAAAGGCGTTTTCTTTTTAACGCAGAAACTCCTTCCGCTTATCAAGGATGGCGGCCGCATCCTGATGATATCGACCGGGCTCACGCGGATTGTCATTCCCGAGAGCGCCCCCTATGCTTCCTTGAAGGGCGCACTCGAAGTTCTGACCAGGTATCTTGCGAAGGAACTCGGTCCACGCCGGATAACCGTCAACGCTGTCGCTCCGGGTGCCATCCAGACGGATTTCAGCGGAGGCATGGTTCGCGACAATCCGGCGGTGAACAAGATGGTGTCGGAGGCAACGGCACTCGGTCGTCCCGGTCTGCCGGACGATATCGGTCCCATGATCGCGTCGCTGCTCACCGAGGACAACCGTTGGGTCAATGCACAGCGCATCGAGGTCTCCGGCGGTCAATCGATCTAATGCAGTTCGCCATGCCGTGGCCGCCGAAGCTAAGCCCGAGACGCTGAGCGACGCATTGCACCTGAAGCAGTTCTCTTAAATGTTTACAGCTAAATGTTCCCCCGCGTCGCTTTTCCGCGGAAAAGCGACGTCCTCGGAGGCTTCGGACGCCACGGAAGTTCTGGCGGTATTACCGCACCACCTCACCCCGCTCCAGCATCCCGATCGCCTCCTCCGCCCGCTCCCGCAATGCCGCCCGCTCCGCGGCGGGCTTTTTGAGCATTGTATTCAACGGCATGCGCATGCGAAAGTTGTCCGCCAGCTTCGCCTCATTCCGCTCCAGAAAACTCCAATACAGCGCCGTAAACGGGCACGATCCCTGCCCCGTGCTCTTTTTGGGATTCAGCGCGCATTTGCCGCAGAAATCGCTCATGCGATTGATATAAGCCGCGCCGCTCACATACGGTTTGGTCGCGGTCAGGCCGCCGTCGCCGAAGGTCGACATCCCCAGCACATTCGGTTCCACCACCCAGTCGTAGGCGTCCACATAAGCAAACCAGAACCAGTCCGTCAGCTCGCGCGGTGAAAAGCCGCACAGCGTTGCCAGATTGCTCAGCACCATCAATCGCGTGATGTGGTGCGACCAGCCCTTTTGAATCACACCCGCCACCACCAGATCCATGCAGCGCATCCCGCTCTGCACGCCCCAGTACACCGGCGGCAGCTTGCGATGCGCATCCAGGAAGGACGGCGCACCGTCCTTCTGCACGGTACGATAGCCGTCGGTCGCCTCGTGAATGTGGTGCATGAATTCTCGCCAGCCGAGCACCTGCCGCACAAAGCCCTCCGTACTCTCGAGTGGGATCTTCCCTGCCCCATACGCCGCGACCGTTTGCGTCACAAGATCGATCGGCCGCAGCAGCGTGAGATTCAACGGCGCCGAGGTGAGCGAGTGAAACAGGTCCGGGTGGGCCACGCTCATGGCATCCTCCCAGGGCCCGAAGTGCGGCAGCATATTTTCGAGCGCGAACTGCCAGCCCCGCTCCGCGTCGGCACGGGTAACAGGCATCTCGAAGCCGTCGAGGGTACCGAAGTGCTCCGGGTGCCGCGTCTGGATCAGCGCCATCACCTCCTGCGTGATCGCGTCGGGCGCAAAGTTCGGCCGCTCCGGGACCGGCACCTCGCCGCGGTAGGGCTTGCGGTTTTCCGCATCATAGCTCCACTGGCCTCCGACCGGTTGCGCGCCCTGCATCAGGAAGCCCGTCTTGCGCCGCACCGCGCGATAGAAGCGATCCATTAGGTACTGCCGCCGTCCGCTCGCGTGCTGCGTGTTCCGCTCCTCGCCGCCCGCTTCAGGCTTGCCGAACACAGCCTCGAAATCCTCGGTTGTGGTCAGCCAGGCCGTGTCCTGCACGGCGCGTATCCGCAGTCCGGCCTCCTTGGCCTCGCGTAGCTCTACCCGCAGTTCGCGCTCGGCGGGCCGATTGACCACGAGTTCCGCCCAGTTCCAGCGCTCCTGCAGTGCGAAGAGTCCATCGCTGAAGCTCGTCGGCGACGCCCCGTACACCACACGGCAGCCGCGCGCGGCCTGCTCCAGCGCGAAATGCCGCATTGAACTCAACACCAGGACGAGCTTCTTCTTGTGGTAATCTCGCCGCGTTCCCTTGGCGCGCGATTCCATCAGCACCACGACGGCATTCTCCGGCCGCGTCTCGCTCAGCGGTCCCACGCCGTCATGCAGGCGATCGTAGGGCACATAAATCCAGCGCCGCGCCCGGGCCTCGTCCGCAGTCGGCTCAAACGACCGCACCTGCTCCAGAAAGGGTGTCATGCACTGAGCTTCGCGCGTTCTCGCGCCGGCTTCAAGGCCTCTTTCGACCTGCGTTCAAGTCCCCATGCAGCTTAGACAGGCTTGGCGTGTCATCAACGCGAAGGCGACATCGTGGGCTCAGTCCTCGATTTCCTCCGCCGTGGCCAACTCGTCTTTCATCCCGGTTTCATCCTCGTCCTCGGGCCAAGCCTCCTTAGCGACACGTTCGACACGACGCCCACCGCGCCAGGCCAGCAGCGCCGTTCCCCCCACCACAACCCAAAAGGCCAGCAGGACATGCGTCAGCCTACGGTCGCGGGCTTTGGTGATAACCGTCTCCGCCAGCAGCCGGCGGTCGGTCTGCACCTTATCCGTGGCTGCGGTTACCTGCGGGTTCGGCTCCGCGCGGGTAAAGTTCTCCACCGTGTACTGCATCATGCGATCGGCCGCAACCGCTGCCTGATCGGCCGCGAGAGCCTGCCTGTCCTGCGCATCCTCCGGGCCCGCCCGATGCGCCTTCCCGAGCGCGCGCTGATCATTGTCGACGGCTGCTTGATCCTGCCTCAGGCGTTCCCGCAACCGTTCGCCGTCCTGGCCGGCGAAGGCCTGTGTGCTGGCCGCCTCTGCCGTGGCCTTCTCCAACCGCGTCTGCACCACGTGCTGCTGTTCAGCCGCATGGTAGTAGCTGACCGCGTCAAAACAGGACAGCACCCACGCAAGACAACCCAGGACAATGGCAAAGTTCCGCACACGCCCATATTCGCATGTCCCTGAGACCCAAACCCTAAAACCCAAACAGGGATCTACGCCGCAACCAGGCCATCCGCTCCGGGCCCAGGACGGGGCCTAAGTTCCAGCCAGCCAGCGGCTGCGCAGGGCTTCCACACTCGGTACAACCTCCGGTCTGGGCCTGGGGGACGTCACATCGGACATCCTGGCACGGGCGCGTAGCGGCGGTGGAACACGACGTTGCCGCTCACTGGCCACCTGCGCCGCCGACACGGCCACCGGCAGCACCGGGATCGTACCGGTGAGCGCCCGAGCCTCCAAATGCTTAGGAGCTCGTGCTTTGGGCAGAGCCTCCCGGGAACCAATCGCGGTTACGACGGGAAGCTCAGCGGGTACTGAAGCAGGTAGGGGCGACAATTTCATTGTTTCTCTTTGATCCGGTTCCATTTGTGAGACCATCCAGCGTCTAGAGGAGAAGGTGATGCAATATACGAGGCGAGAGCAAGCCCCCGGAGCCGAAAGAACCCCGCATCGCGCAGTCCGAGGGCTCGATAACAAGGACGTAACCTGAACACCGCCAAACGGTGGGGCTTGGCTACGGGCCCGATCGGGAGGGCAGCACAGCAGGGAGTTCCCCGCCCTCGCCGCTATACCCACAACATCATGAGACTCACCACATCATGAGGGCAAAATCACGAACGGCCTATGCCACGGGCTGGGGAGCCGTCGTCCTACCGGGGTGGGAGCGCGCTGCCGCCCTGAAGCGACCTGATGCTTATGCCAGACACATCCGCCTACGCCACACTCTCCGTCCCTGCCTCGGCCGTGGTCATACGGAGCCATTCCGTAGCCTGAGCCGCCGAGAGCGGCTTGCTCAGCAGAAACCCCTGCACCCGGTCGCAGCGCAGCGCCCGCAACAGACGCAGTTGCTCTTCCGTCTCCACACCTTCCGCGCATACCTTCATGCCGAAGGTGTGCGCCAGCGCCATAATCGCCTCCACCGTCGGGTAGGTGCCGTTATGCTCGGCAATCCTTCGCGTAAACGACTGATCGATCTTCAGGGAATCGACCGGCAGCTGATGCAACCGCCCCAACGACGAATACCCCGTTCCGAAGTCGTCCACGGCGAAGCGGATGCCCATGCGCGCCAGCGTGGCGATCTGGTGGGGCGCATCGCCGCTGCGATCGGGCATCATCGTCGATTCCGTCACCTCGAACTCCAGCATGCGGGCGTTCAGGCGGTATTTTTCCAACAGTTTGGACACCTGGCGGGCAAAATCGAAGCGCGTCAGTTGCAGCGGCGACACATTGACCGCCACCTGCGAGGGGCTGATCCCCTCATCCAACCAGGAGCGGCACTGCCGGCACACCTCCTCCAGAACCCATCGGCCCAGGGGCACGATCAGCGAGCTCTCCTCGGCGACCGCAATGATCCGATCCGTCGGTAGATGCCCCGCTACCGGATCGGGCAAACGGAACAGCGCCTCCATGCTGAGGAAGTGGCCATGTGGGTCGAACTGGGGCTGGTAGTGCACCTCGATCTCGCCCGAGCGCAGCACCCGCCGCAGATGCACCTCGATCTCCTGTGCCTGCGTGGCGGAGCTGCTGATCTCGTGCGACACCCGCACCCATTGCCCGCCGCCGGCCCGCTTGGCCTGATACATGGCCGCATCGGCATCGCGCCAAAGCTGGTCGCCCTCCCGTCCATCCTCCGGATACAGCGAAAACCCGATGCTGCAGGCGATCTCCAGATCGTCCTTGCCGCTGTGGACCGGCTGCTTCAGCTCGCGCAGCAGGTCCGACGCCAGCACCTCCGCCTCCCCTGGGTCGATCATTCCGCACAGCAGCAGCATGAACTCGTCGCCGCCATGGCGGGCCAGCGTCCCGTGCCGGCCCAGTCGCCGCCGCAGCCTGCCGGCCACCTCCTGCAGCACAAGATCGCCGGCGGCATGGCCCAGCGTGTCGTTGACCTGTTTAAAGCGGTCCAGATCGATACAAAACAGGGCCAGTCTGTCCCCTGCCCGTTCGGCGCTCTCGAGCGCCTCCCCAAAGCGCTGCTCAAAGGCGACCCGGTTCGGCAGACCCGTCAGCGGATCGTGGTGCGCCTGACGAACCAGCTGCGCGTGCAACTGCTCCCGTTGGGTCACATCGTGCATCAGGGCGAACATGGTGGTGCGGCCGTCCTTCACCACACGCTGGCTGGCGATATCGGCCTGCAGTGTGGAGCCGTCACGACGCCGTTGTGACCACGGCCCCGAAAGCTGTTCGGGGCCGGCTCCCCGCAGCTTCTTCATCAGGCCGTCCTGCGCGTCGCCGACGAAAACCTCCAGCAGGCTCATCGCACCGGATTCCTTCGCGCCGTAGCCGTACTGCGCCATGGCCGCCTCATTGCCTTCAATTACCTTCAGCGTCTCCGGGTCATACACCCAGATCGGGTGAGGATGGCCGGCAAACAGCAGCCTGTACTGTTCGCCGACCTGCGCCGCCGCACGAATCTCCTCCTCCAACAGCGTCAAAATCATCCCCGAGGCGACAAGATACTTCGGCACGTTCCATATCTCCGGGCTCAGGGCCAGCGCCGGCAGGTAATGGCGCATCGCCAGGGCCACGGACCACACCGCCCCCCATGCAAACGCCCCGCAGCTGGTCGTCACAGTACCCATGGTCAACCGCCGGCCCGCAAAGCTCAGCAGCACCGCATCGGCGGCAAAGCATTGCGTAAGAACGACATACACCACCAGATCGAGTCTTCGGAGAAGCACCAGGGTCGTCAGCCAGGTGCCGCAGGCAGCCGCCACCAGCAACAGCCCGATCAGACTGGCGACTCTTTTGCGCAGGCAGCCGACAGCGACGAAAACGATGGCCGCGACACCCGTGTAAGCGCATATTGCCGTCGTCGCAAGGGGTGGCTGGGGCAGCGAACCCAGCACCGCCGCGCTCAGCCAGGGAACCCCCAGGGCAGCCAGCACCAGACAGCCGCGGCCCACAGACTCGCGGATCTCCTCACGGGACAAGGCAAATGACAGCGCGCACAGCACTAGGCTGCATACAACCGAAACCGCTTGCACCGTCTCCGCAGCCGGCCCATGAACCGGCCACACCAGCGCAAAAAAGTGCAGCAGGATAAAGAACCAACCCGTCATCCAGCAACGCACGGCCACGGTCCTGCGTTTCCGGTAGACCGAAGCAAACAGGACGAAAACGAAGCCGGCAACAAAGAGATCAATCAGGTTCTGCACAAACGTTCTCAGGGGTCAGAACTTGTAAACTGAAGCCACAGCCAAAGCATATCCCATCGCGTGGAAACATGTGCCGCAATCATCCGGACAAGACCTCGTCTTGCATCCGGTCCTCCGCAATGGCACAAGATCACGGTCTACCTTATTGCTCGTCTGATGTTTAGACAAACCGACGAAGCCATTCCAGACACAAGATGGCTTGGCCTCAATAATTGAGGCCTCTAGTAGCGGCGACGGCGGACCACGCTTGTCGTTCAGGTTCGTACGATCTCGGCTCCGGCCTTTCTTCCCGTTGCGTAGAGTTCAGCAGAGCTGTAACTATGATGAAGAACGAGCTCACTTCGATGTTGAATACAAAAAGCCCTGTGACCGTCGAATAGAGTGCCGAAAACAAGACGAAGCCGCGAGTCGCATCAAGAAGCGGAGAGGAGTTTTCATCAAATCCTCTAGAGAAGCGAAACGCAAAAAGGTATTGTGCTAGAAAGACAAACAGACCAAAGACTCCGTAGGTAAATGCAATACCTACAAAACCGATGTCTCCCGGTACAAAGTATTCTCCGACTGCTGCCACCAGACCTCCCTGCCATTGCAGACTCACAGCGCCCACTCCAAATAACGGATGCGCTGCAATGTAGGGCTTTGCAGTGTCTGTCTCGTAGACTCGAGCGTTAGCTGAAATATCTTGTACATCTGAAGCTCCGCTCACCACCTTGAAAGCATCACCGAATTTCTCCACTCTGGTTGTGGTAGCCGCCGGATCGACCACATATAACGCTCCCAACAAGAGGGCTAAAAGACCAGCGGATGCAGCCAATGCAGGCAGTGACGCCAAAAAGCCTCTCCACTTAAATAAAAAGATAACGAGCGTGAGAATAATAGCGGCGGCCAAGGACCGACCCGAATGCCCTAATGCACTAAAGAATTGCGGTGCCCCGAGCAGGTAGTAGACGTTTCGACGGGTGCGGATGCCCTGAAACACGTAGTAAAATAAACCGAACACCGCAAAATATGCCGAGAAAGTAAATGAGGCCTCAGCTCCATATCCGACCGTAAAACCCACTACCTGATCGAAATTTGCTGGATTCAGCACTAGGCGCATAAGGTTAAATAATACGAACGATCCCCAACATGTAAACAAAAGGGCTGCCTCTAAATCAGCCTTGCTCACCCACCTCAAGCGCCACGCGTTGATCAGCAACAGCCACCATAGAATGGGCACTGCTGAACGCTGGGGCAACACACCGTAGAGCAACGGCTGGCCGAACACGCTGCTTGCCGTCACAGCTGGCAGGATGAACAGAACAGGAATAATCCCTAGCAGGTACAACTCAACGCGGGTGAACGTCCACTGCACCGAAATTTTAAACAAAGGGTAAAGCACGGCAAACGTTACAAGACAGACTCCATACCAGGCGTCCTGCAGCAATCGGAAGCCGGGAAAATATTCAAATGTCCTGAAATTCATCAGGATAAGCACAACGAGGACGACCCGTGTGAGCTTGGTTCGGGAGGTCCAGTTTCTAAACAAGGCATCTATCCAGCTATTCACTAGCCGTTGTGCAAGGGGCGGCGAGGTGTCTCTGATCTGTGTCATGTTCATTAGCCGTGCTTAACCCAGGAGCGAGTCTGAATCGTTAATACCACAATACCAGATGCCTAAGTGTCTTGATTGCGGCATCTCTCCAAGCAACGAAGATGAGAGCAGAATCACACCCAGCAAGCGTCAGCGTACGGCCAAGTAGCAGGATTGCTTTCGTAAGCGACCCTTCCAAAGCGATGTGAGATGCTTACTGCACATTCTGAATGCAGGAGTAGAGAGTGGTAATGTCGGAAAAAGCGAGTCTTTCAATTGGGGGATGGGCAGCAGCTTTTCTGCTTATATTTCTCTGGGCAGCAGGCTCCTCTATGGATCTGGAGAAATATGCAGCGAAACACATAGTCCTATGTCTCATCTCTGGCATAGGAGCAGTCATTTTATTGCTCTCGTGCATTCGATTTTTCTCGAAACGATCATTTTCACAGCCCTTCGGCTATATCATTATTGGACTCTGGCTTCTTGTAGTTTTATCGTTCTCCATCATTCACCCCATATCCGCTCGTCACGTCGTAACACAGGGAAATGATAGTGAGGATGCTCTCTATCGTGGCGCGACGAATCTTGTTAACCTCCATTTCCCTTACTACGCAAGAACGTACCTTCATAACCCGATTACGCCTATGCCCGGTGCGCTCATCCTAGATTCGCCTTTTGCCATGATGGGCAAAGCGGGACTACAAAATGTTTTTTGGTTCGGGATCTTTGCAGGCTTTACAGCGATTTACTTTCGTCAGAGATCAACAGCACTAATTTGTCTACTCTTGGTTCTTGCAAATGCCCATACTTTTGTCAATCTGATGACTGGAGCAGATTACCCGGTCAACTGCCTCTATATCTGCATCGCAATATTTTGGTTTTTGCGAGAATCTGATCGGTTACCGACTTGGCAATATTGGACAAGTAGTCTGTTTCTCGGCTTGGCTTTGAGTTCGCGACCTACATACCTTTTAGTCATACCTTTGCTGCTGACCGCCTACCTTATACAGCTTGTGGGCCTTCGCAGAACGCTCCAGCGTATCTCCCAACCACTTACCATAACAATCTTGGTTACAGTCCCTTACTACCTATATGATCGCGCCCGCTTCTCGCCTTTGCACGTGGCTAATTTCCTAAGTGCCATGACACCAGCACATCAGCGAGCGGTTTTCGTTATGCTAGTAGGAACCGCTATACTAATTGCAATTACAACCTTTTTTATAAAAATGACGATAGCTCGTGTTTACTTCTTTGCAGCTTTGGCCTTAGGTACGATCCTTCTGCCTCCAGGAGTCATCGTTGCAATTCACCAGAACTTCTCAGTGGAGGGATTAGTAGTTCTGGGGTATACGGACACAGCGTACATATTTCTGTGTCTTTGGTTATGCCGCTACCTAGAAGCGACGAAGGATCGTCCTAAAGCTGAGTTAGTCCGTATCAATAGACCAGAGGCCTGACAGATTCTTGACTCAGCTATACGAAGACCGGATGCCATGAAACAGATTCGTCGTCCATGCTATATTAACTTTGGCTCATGAGCTAAGCCGCAGCCGGCCGTTCCCCGCGCGCACTTTGCGGCGCACGTCGGCGTATTGCATCAGGATGAAATTATCCGTCATCCCGGCGATGTAGTCGGCCACAACACGCGCCAGGCCTTCCGTCTCGATCTCCGCGAAGTAGGACTCCGGCAGCTCCTCGGGCTCGCTCATCCAGAACTCAAAGAGTCCGGTCACCACCGACTCCGCCTTCTCATGCTCGCGCTCGAGCGCAGGACAGGTGTAGAGTGCCCTGTACAGATACCCCTTCTCCTCAAGGCGCTCCGCCTCCACCGCCGGCGAGAACACTGCCATGCGCTCCCCCAGCCCTCGAATGGCCGCCAGATTCTGGGCACCGCTCTTGGAAACCTGCGCGCGCGTGGTCTCGATCAGGTCTTGTACAAGCAGCTTCTGCATGGTCTGCAGCGCATCGTGGAAGACGTATTTCTCCTCAGCCCCGGGATGCGCACGGCGCACAGTTTCAAAGCTTCGCCGCAGGATGCCGATGTGCTCGCAGATCGACCTTACCTCCAGCAAACCTGACTCGACGCCGTCATCGAGATCCGCCGTCAGATACGCGATCTCATCGGCCAGGTCGATGATCTGTGCCTCGAGCGGCGGGCTTTGGCCAAGAAAATACGGTGCCAGCTCTGGATACTCGCTCACCGTGTAGTCGCGCGAGTGCTTCACAATGCCCTCGCGCGTTGCCAGCGTCAGGTTAAGCCCCCGATGGCCGGCATAGCGCTGCTCGAACCGCTCCACGATGCGCAAGGCGTGCAGATTATGGTCAAAACGCAGGCCGTAACGCTGCAGGCAGCGGTCCAGGGCCCGCTCGCCGGCATGTCCGAAGGGCGGATGCCCGATATCGTGCACCAGCGCCAGCGTCTCCGACAAATCGGTATTGAGCCGCAGGGCGGAGGCGACGTGGCGCGCCACCTGCGCCACCTCAATGGTATGGGTCAGCCGGCTGCGGAAGTGGTCCGAGGCGCGGCTGGTAAACACCTGTGTCTTGCCGGCGAGGCGGCGGAAGGCGCGCGACTGCACCACGCGGTCGCGATCCCGGTCGAACGGCGAACGCCCGTCACCCGGAGGAGCCGGATACTCCCGGACGGCCAGCAATTCTTCTTCCGGGCCGAATACACCGCAGTGTTGCAGATCAGCAAGCATCTGGTTTGAGTCTAGCCGCTGCCGCGTGGCGCTGGAGTGGGCCCGGCAGCAAGACTCACTTCACCGGCCCGTTACCCGCATGCGCCAAACGTGTGCGCGCGTTTTCCAGTTCATGTTGCGTCTTGGTCACGTCCGCCGGGTCCACATCGGCCGGTAAGGAGGTGGCGTACTGGCTCAGCGAGCGCTCCCATTCGGTGATGGCAAGGGACAGCTTGCCATCGTGAGCGTAGATCTCCCCCAGGTGGGCCAACAGCGAAGGATCGCTGGGCTGCCGCAGCACCGCCTTGCGCTCCAGATCCTCCGCCATGGCATACGAACCCTGCTTGTAATAGGCCCAAGCGAGCGAATCGAGGTATGCGCCATTTTGCGGGTCGAACTGCACGGCCTTCTGCAGCATACTCGTGGCTTGATCCAGCTTTACGCCGCGCTGCGCGAGCATGTAGCCGTAGTCGTTCTCGATTGCGGCATAGTTCGGGTCGATGGCCAGTCCCTTGCGGAACTGCTCGTCGGCCTCATCGAAGAGCTTCTCGCGCTCCGCGATGGAGCCGCGAAAGTAGATCAAAAAGAGCTTGTCTTCGGGCTTGGTGGAAAAGTTGCCGGCCTTGTCCAAGGCCTCGGACGCCGGCTTCCAGTGCTTTTCCCGTGCCTGCATGTCGGCGATGGTGACGTATATATCACGGTCGTCCGGTGTGCCCTTCAGCTGCGCCTCGGCTAGCTTGACACCCTGCTCCAGCTTGCCGTTGTCACCCAGCTGCCGCGCATACGCCAGCTGCAGATCACGACTGGCCGGCAGGGCGGCCGCGCCCGCCTGCGCGGTGGTCAGCGCCTCGGCCCACTGGTGGGCGTCGCGGTGGGCATCGATCTCGCCTTCAATGCCGCGGGCCTGAAAATCACCGCCCAACTGCGACATTTGCTTATACGCAGCAATCGCTTCGTCATACCTGCCCGCCTCACGGCTCACAATGGCGAGCCGATCCAGAAACAGCGCTCGGTTGCTGCGGTCGGCCTCCTCATACTTGCCGTTGGCCGAGGCCGATGTGGCCAGCATGGTCTTCAGCGTCTTGGTCGCCTCATCAAAGCGGCCTAGCGCGTCGTACACCAGCGCCTCGTCGTAGCCCAGCTCAAGATTGTTCGAGACCAGCGCTTCCGCCTTTTTCAGGCTCGTCAGCGCCTGCTCGTAGTGACCCTGTTGGCGCTGGATGTCGGCCTCGCGAATCAGCGCCTGCGCATCCTGCGGGTCCGATCCCACCAGCTGCCCATAGATCTTGGCCGCCGCGTCCATCTGCCCAGAAGCCTGCAGCGCCGAGGCCAGTGCCCGCTTGGCGTCGGCATTATCAGGGTCCCCGTCCACCGCCGCCTGATAGGCGGTGGCGGCATCCTTGGGCTGCTTCATCTGGTCATAAATGCCGCCGAGCGCGAAGTTCATACGCGGTGAACGATTGTCCGCAGGCACGTCCGAGAGGGTCTTCGCGGCTTTGGGCAGATCGCCCTGTTCGTTATACAGTCGCGCCATGCTCAGCACGACCTCTTCGGAGTTCGGGTCAATGGCCTGGGCCAGCTTAAACTGCTGTTCCGCTTTGGCGCTATCGTGGTTCAGACCGTATAGCTGACCCAGCAACAGGTGCGTCTCCAGGTCCTTGGGCTTCAGCTGCGCGATCGTCTCATACTCTTTGATCGCGGCCGCCAGCATCTCCTGGGACTGCGGCGCCTGGCCCTGCCGGTCGTCCAGGGAGCGGAGATAGACACGTCCCAACAGCATATGCGCGTCCACATCGTCGGGGTGCTTGTTTACCTGCTCCTGTGCAGCGCTCACCGCCTCCCGAATGCGGCCCAACCGGAAGTACAGGTTGGCGATGCCGTCCTGCAGCATCGTCGAGTCCGGATCGGCCCCCAGCGCCAGCTTGTACTGCTCAATGGCCTGCGTGGCCAGATCCTGTCGCTGCGTCGAGGCTGCCTGCTCCTCATAGATCTTGGCCAACCCATAGTGGTAATAGGCAGAGGCGCGGTCCGGCGTACCTGGGTTCACCGGCACCGCCGCTTTGCCCTGAGCCAGGGCGAGAGGGCCGACAACGGGAGCGAGCAGAAGAAGACCGGAGAGGAGGGCGGGCGTGGCGCGGAACGGAAGGGTCATGAACGAATCCTGAGACGGGCTGGGGCTGTTCGGGCGCGGCTTGCCGCAGACAACAATATTTCTTTAGACGGTACTCTACATCCTTTGGATGCGGCCGGCGCTGCCGCTTCCGGGCTACGCGTGACGGAAATGACGGAACCCCGTGTGCATCATCGCGACATCCAATCGATTGGCGGCGGCAATCACCTCCGCATCCCGCACCGAGCCGCCCGGCTGGATCACGGCCGTGGCGCCCGTCGCGGCCACCACCTCCAGCCCATCCGAAAACGGGAAAAAAGCGTCGCTCGCGGCCACGCAGCCCTGCAGCGGCAACACGGCCTTCATGGCCCCGAAGCGTGCCGCATCCACGCGGCTCATCTGCCCGGCTCCCACCCCAACCGTCTGCCCGTAGCCGCCCTCCAGCCGTGCATACACAATCGCGTTCGACTTCACGTGTTTACACACCCGCCAGGCAAACAGCAACGCCGCCCGCTCCGCCTCGGTCGGCTGCCGCTCGGTGACGACTTGGAGCGCGTCGGCCTGCACCGCAACGGCGTCCTCACTTTGGACGAGATACCCGCCGGAGATCGACCGCAGCACCAGCCCCGGCCGCCCCGGCCGCAGCCGCAATAACCGCAGATTCTTCTTGGCGCTGAAGATCCCGAGCGCCTCCGCACTGAACCCCGGCGCGACGATTGCCTCGACAAACAACCTGGCAATCTCCCTTGCCGCCGTGCCGTCCACCTCACGGTTGATCCCGATCACCCCGCCAAAGGCCGAGACCGGGTCCGCCGCCAGCGCACGGGCATACGCCTCGGCCACGGTTGCCCCCAAACCCACGCCGCAGGGATTGGTGTGCTTGATGATGGCCACGCCGGTCGTCTCAAACTCGCTCACCAGCGCCCAGCAGGCCTCCAGGTCAACCAGGTTGTTGTAGCTCAGCTCCTTGCCCTGCATCTGCTCCGCATTGGCAATACCCAGGGCCGAGCCGTCCGTGTATAGCGCCGCGCGCTGGTGCGGATTCTCGCCATAGCGCAGCGTGGTTTTGCTCGGCGCGATCACCCGTAGGGTCTCGGGCAGGGTCAAAGGTGCCTCTGCTGCAGTCCCTGACCCAGACACAGCAGTAGCGACCCGCGACTCCAACGTCGTCGCGATCGCCGCATCGTAGGCCGCCGTAGTCGAAAAGGCGGCCCGCGCCAGCCCCCAGCGGGTCTCATAACTCAGTCCGCCGCATTCGCGTAGCTCAGCGGTCAACGCCTCGTACTGTCCGGCGCTTGAAACCACGGCCACATCCTCAAAGTTTTTCGCCGCCGAACGCAGCATCGAAGGCCCGCCGATGTCGATATTTTCGATTAGCTCGGGCAGCGAGACGCCCGGCTTGGCCGCGGTCTTCTCAAACGCGTACAGGTTCACCACGGCCATGTCGATCGGCGCGATCCCATGCGCCTCCACCGCCGCCACATGCGCCGGATCGCCGCGCCGGTGCAGCAGCCCGCCGTGCACCACGGGATGCAGCGTCTTTACCCGGCCGTCCAGCATCTCCGGAAACCCGGTCAGATCCGCGATATCGCGGACCGTGAGACCCGCCTCACGCAGCACCTGTGCCGTTCCGCCGGTCGAGACCAGTTCCGCACCAAGGCCCGCCAACACCCGCGCAAACGCCACCACCCCGGTCTTGTCCGTCACCGAAAGCAGGGCCCGCCGAATCGCTTTTACGTCACTCATAAAATCTATAATTCCATGAGGTTCAACAAGTGTCTTGTTCCACAGTGCTGCAATCCACCGCCAGGTGGGCCTGAGGAGCTCTCTGGCGGGGGTCTCGTCCCGGTGACGCGTGCGCTGTTACCGAAGGTTCCCAGTCGACGGCTACTCCTCGTCTCCTCACAAGCTAGAATGGGCTCGACCATGCTTGACCTCGGCTTTGTGCGCTCAAACCTGCCGCTTGTTGCGGAAAAGCTTCGCCAGCGCGGGACTGACCCGGCCCATATCGGAAGTTTCGCCGAGAATTTCACCGCCTTCGACATCGAGCGGCGTTCCGCTATCACCGAAGCTGAGACCTTGAAAGCTCAGCGCAACGCGCTCTCGGCAGAGATTGGCCGCCTGAAACGAACGAGCGGCGACGCCGCCGCTCTCAGCGCACAGTCCGCGAACTTCAAAACCCGCACCGACACCCTCGAAACCCACGCCGCCGAGTCCGACAACCGCCTTCGCACCCTGCTCGAGGGCCTGCCCAACCTGCCCCAGGCGGACGTGCCCGTAGGCCGCTCCGAGCACGACAACCTCTGCGTCAAAATCGTCGGCGCGGTCCCCACCTTCGATTTCGCCCCCAAACCCCACTGGGAGATCGGCGAAGCCCTCGGCATCGTCGACTTCGAACGCGCGGCCAAGATCTCCGGTTCGCGCTTCGTCGTGCACTTCGGCGCCGGCGCACGCCTGGAACGCGCTCTGGCCAACTTCATGCTCGATTTACACACGCGCGAACACGGCTATATCGAGGTACTTCCACCCTTCCTGGTCAACTCGCGCTCGCTCTTCGGCACCGGCCAGCTGCCAAAATTCGCCGAAGACCTCTTCCATTGCGACGACAAGGGCCCCTACGAACCCGGCATGCTGGGAGAAAGCGACCATTGGCTCATACCCACCGCCGAGGTCCCCCTCACCAACCTCTTCCGTGACGAAACCGTCGATCTCAGCACGGGTCCCTTGAGCTTCTGCGCCTGGACCCCCTGCTTCCGCTCCGAAGCCGGCAGCTACGGCAAGGATGTCCGCGGGCTGATTCGTCAGCACCAGTTTCAAAAGGTCGAGCTCGTAAAATTCACCCGTCCCGAGGACTCCCCGGCAGAACACGAAGCCCTCACCCGCCACGCTGAAACCGTGCTCGAATGCCTCGGCCTGCCCTACCGTCGCATGCTGCTCTGCACCGGCGATATGGGCTTCAGCGCCTCCAAGACCTACGATCTCGAGGTCTGGGTGCCGGGCCAGAACACCTATCGCGAAATCAGCTCCTGCTCCAGCTTCGAGAGCTTCCAGGCCCGCCGCGCCAACATCCGCTACAAGCCCGAGGGCGCGAAGAAAACGGACTTCGTCCACACCCTCAACGGCTCCGGCCTGGCCGTCGGTCGCACCTATCTCGCCATTCTTGAAAACTATCAGCAGGCGGACGGCTCCGTGCGCATCCCGGACGCTTTGATCCCCTACATGGGCGGTGAAACCGTCATCACTCGGCAGCATCTGGGGCGTGCGCTGTGAGCGGTCTTCTCCGCCTTGTGCGCAGCTACGTGTTCTGGACCTACGAGCGCGGCAGCCTCCATTACGACGTTATGGTCACGCTGATTCTGCTTTTTCTGTTCCTTTCCCCGCGCCTGATCGACTTTCACGACCGCCCCATTCCCGAGGTCCCGCAGCGCTCGCAGGAGGTCCTCGTCCGCAACGCCGGCGACGACGGCCACCGCTTCGTCTACGAGATCCGCATCGACGATCTAGGGGGCGCCAAAACCCCGGCCGAGGTGCAGGAGCGTATCGCGCAGACCGTGCATACCATCGCCGGGGACGCCCAGGTCGAAGACATCAAACCCGTCACCGACCCACACGGCCGCGTGGTTGCCTACGACGCCACCGTCCTGAGGCCCCCGTCCAGTGCTAAGTGAATCATTCAGTGAACCTTCACTTGCGTACGGCCTCTGCCTTTTGTCCGTCATTCCCCAAAGGGAATCTGCTGTACGGCTCCGCTTCACCTCGAAAGCCGCTAGAAAAGGACCAACATGCCCCGCCCCCTCCTGATCGCCGCAAATATACTGCTGCTTACGCTGTATGCGACCGCCCCAGGGCTCCACGCGCAGGCCCCCTCATCTCAACTGGCCGCGGTTCTCGATCGTATGGATACCGCTAGCAAAGGCTTTAAGCACGCCAGCGCCGACTTCCAGGGAGATCTCGTCCAGAGGGTCGCCGGCATCACGGACGTCACCAAACAGAAGGGCTCCATGTACATCGAACGCGAGAAAAACGGCACCTCCTTCGGCGCCGCCATCTATGAGTTTGAGCCCAACACGGCACCGGCAGCCAAGCCCTCCACCGTCGTGAACTACAGCGGAGGCACGCTTCGCGTCTATACCCCGGGCACGGATACCGTGCAGTTGTTCAAAGCCGGCGCCGGCCAAGGCAATCTCGAGGGCTATTTTTCCCTCGGCTTCGGAGGCAGCGGTCACGATCTCGCCGCCGCCTGGGAGATCACCGACAAAGGTCCGGTCACCCTCGAAGAAAACGGACACCCAATCCAGACCGAGATGCTCGTCCTGGTCAGCAAAGATCCTGGCGTTCGCAACAACTTCCGCCAGGTCACCCTCTGGATCGATCCGCTACGCGACGTCTCGCTCAAGCAGGTCTTTGAAACGCCCTCCGGCGTGCAACGGACCGCCAATTACAGCAACATCCGCCTGACCGGCAATCCTGACAAGAGCGCCTTTACCATTCCGAAGAATGCGTCCGTCGCTCGGCCATGAGGTCCGATCCCGAGGCAGCCAGCCCCGCCAGCAGCAACACCACCGGATAGCACTCCAGCGTGTACCGCGGCTCGGAGTTATCGATCGTCAGCAGCAGCGCCGACCGCAGCACCACCAGTCCGCCGGCTACCATGGCCACCGGCACGCAGCCCTTCCAGCGCAACCTCCGCCAGCGCCGCCAGCCGGCCCAGGCCAGCACCAGCAGCGCGAGATTGGCCCCCGCATAGGCGATCTCAAAGGCCGACTGCCCCGGGTGCGCGCGCACCCGCCACCAGTCCAGCGGCAGCTTGGTCAGCTCCGTCCGCGGCCGCAGCCACATATCGGCCAACTTGGCCACGGGCAGCAGCAGGTAAAACCGTACCGGATGACTGCGGACACGCTCGGCCGCCAGCGCGCCGAAGGCCGCGTCGATCGCCGGCGTCGCCGCCTGCAGGTCGTCATAACGCGTATAGAGCGCCGCAGTCTCTCGCCGCTGTGCCGGGCTGTCGAAGGCGCGCGCCGGCAAGTCCTGCAGTCGCAGCGATGAGCCGTCATAGGTCCAATACACGTCCACGGTGCTGTTGAAGCCGATCGCCCAGGTGCGGTACCAGCGCGCGAATCCCAGTGGCGGCGCCTCATCCGGATCGTTGGCGTACTTGGGCGCCAGCGGCTGAAAGACATGGAACCGATGCCAGTTCCGGCCCGTCCACACGCCCAACGGCGCGCACAGGACGGCCGCCGCGAGCACCGCCCCACCGACCCCTCGCTTCCACGCCCTGCTCCCGCGCTCGTTGCGCCAGGCACTCCACAACATCGCCGGCAACGCCGCCCCGGCCAGCAGTACGCCGTCAGGTCGCAACAACGCCGCCCCGGCCAGCCCGGCACCTAATGCCGCAGCCCAGGGCGACGCGTCCTGCCCTTGCTGCAACGCCCGGACCCACCCGGCCATGGCCCAAAGCACCCACACCACGCAGAAGAGACTTAGGGTCTCGGTCAAAGCCGCGGCCGCGTAGTTCGCCGTAAACGGGCACAACGCCGCCATCCAAAGCACCACTCTTCCGACGCGCTGACCGAAAATCTGCCCGGCCAAAGCCCCCAGGAGCACGCAGGCAAGCAGGTCCACCCCCACCTGCACCCAAAGCACGGCGAGGTAATTCGCCGTCCCAAACAGCGCAAAACAGAGCGCCAGGAACAGCGGATACCCCGGCAGCCGGATCAGTGTCGCCCGCACAGACTCCTCAGTGAGCCCATAGGTGCCGTGCGCCAATAGGTTGTGCGCCAGATCGCCGTAGACCAGCGTGTCCCCGGCAAAGCGCGGATGTTGCCACACAAACAGGGCGCGCAGCACCGCACCGGCCATCAGCGGCCACAGCACCCTGCCGACACTTCGCCCGCTGCTTACCCCCTGCATCGTGCCTCCGATCATACGTTCGCCCCACGGCCGGCTGTTTCGTCGGACCTCTCCTTGCCGGACCGTTTCCGAACGAGCCTCCGCCACATTGACGGCACGCCCGGCACTCCATAGCATTGCCCGTAGCCACCGCGCGACGCGCTTCACCGAGAATGAGCATCACCCCCCATAAGCCAGGCCAGATGAGCAAGCCCCGATGAGCAAGCCGATCTTCTACGACCCGCAACGCAAACGCTGGAGGCGCCTGCGCCGGATCTTCGACTCCCTGGCCCTCGCCGGCGCTGTCCTCGGCATCCTGTTCGTCATCGGCCTGCTGCGTATGCGCCCGCTGCAGGCGCTCGATCTTCGCTCCGTCACGCGCCGCTATCGCGCGCTCTCCAAGCCGCCTGCGCCCGAGCTACGCTCCAAGGAGAAGCTGAACCACTCGCTCCATCGCCGCTCCGATCTGAAACCCTCCGATGTCGTCCTGAACCAGAGCGAAGGTCTGCGCGCGGCGTTCTACACCGACGTAGACCCGGCCAGCTACGCCTCCTTCAAGCAGCACGTCCGCCAGATCGACATTCTCTTCCCCGAATGGCTCCATGTTCTCGGCCCGGACGGCTCGCTCACCGCCTACACCAGCGACAACACGCCCTTCGCCGTCGTCGACAAGGCCGGCGTGCACGGCGTGGACCGCGAAAACAAGATCGTCAAAACCATCACCGCGGCCAAGGAAGACACGGAAATCTATCCGCTGGTCAACAATTACAACCCCGTGGCCAATGCCTTTGCCGACAACCTGGTTCCCTTCCTCACCAGCCCGGCAGCCCGCGCCGGCTTTATCCAGCAGATCGATGCCTTCATGACCGCGAACACGCGTTACCGCGGTCTGACGCTCGGCTTCGACGAGGTTCCGCCCGCGGCACAGGCCGGCTACAGCCAGCTGATCCAGACCCTCGGCGACGACCTCCACGCCCGCAGGTTGCGCCTCTACGTCACCCTGCCCATCGGCGAAACCGGCCTCGATCCGGCCTCGATCGCCGCCCATGCCGACGGGGTCGTGCTGATGAACTACGGCCAGCACCAGACCGATACCGTCTCCGGCCCCATCGCCGGCCAGGACTGGTTCGAAAACAACCTGAAAGCCATCATGCGGGCCGTTCCGCGCGAAAAAATCATCTGCTCCATCGGCAACTACGGCTACGATTGGACCCTGCCGCTGCCCGCGTCCTCCGCCGCGCAGCCCGGAAAAGCCGCCTCCGGCAAAGCGGCTCACGGCCGGAGGCCCGGACGGCCCGCACCGCCTGCGGCTCCCAAACCCGAAACCCCCGACGACGCCCTGAGCGTCGCCATGATCTCCACCCAGGACGCCTGGCAGCGCGCCTCCGACTCCGAAGCCAAGATCGAGCTTGACGACACCTCGCTCAATCCGCACTTTGCCTACGATGACGAGGATGCCAAAGAGCGCCATCAGGTCTGGTATCTCGATGCCGTCACCGCGGTCAATCAGATGCGGGTCGCCCGCGCGCTCGGCCTGCAGACCTTCGCCCTCTGGCGGCTGGGCTTTGAGGACGCCTCGCTTTGGCGCATCTGGGATAATCCACTGCAAAACGACATCGCGCAGGCGCTAGCCAACGTCGCTCCCGGTCAGGATGTCGATACCGAAGGCGACGGCGACATCCTCCGCGTCACCGGGCTGCCGCAGTCCGGCCACCGCACCGTCGAAATGGACGTCGACAACACCATCCCCTCGCAATACCTGTCTGTCGTCTCCGAATCCATGGACAGCTACCCGCTGCCCTACACCGTCTCCCAATACGGCTACCGTCCCAAACAGGTCGCCATCTCCTTCGACGACGGCCCCGACCCTATCTGGACCCCGAAGATCCTCGACGTTCTCAGGCAGTACAACGTTAAGGGCACCTTCTTCATGATCGGTGAGGTCGCCGAGGACAACGTCGGCGTCATGCAGCGGGTCTTCCGCGAAGGCCATGAGATCGGCAATCACACCTTCACCCACCCCGATATCTCCGACATCTCGGACCGCTCCGTCGATCTCCAGATCAACGCCACCGAGCGCCTCTTCGCCGCCAAGCTCGGCGTGCAGCCCGTATACTTTCGCCCGCCCTACTCCATCGACCAGGAGCCGGATACCAACGACCAGGCCGCTCCCATCGGACACATCCAGTCGCACGGCTTCGTCATCGTCGGCGACAAGATCGACACCAACGACTGGGACGAGCACCCGCGCAAATCGCCGGCAGACATCGTTGCCAGCGTCTTCGCCCAGATACACGCGGCCCAGAACAAACCCTGGATGCGCGGCTCGGTCATCCTCATGCACGACGGCGGCGGCGACCGTTCCGTCACCGTAGCCGCCCTGCCCGTCCTCATCCAGGCCCTGCGTGGCGCCGGGTACGAGATCGTTCCGGTCTCCGAACTCATCGGCAAAACCCGCGCCGAGGTCATGCCGCCCCTCACCACGCGCCAGCAGCACCTCGCCCTGGTCGACTCGGTCGCGTTCTTCTTCCTCGCCTTCTTCAATCACTTTGTCGTGTATCTGTTCTTCGTCGGCGACGTCCTCATGAGCGCCCGCCTGATCGTCATCGGCCTGTGCGCGCTGATGGATCGCCTACGCCGGCGGAAGAATTTCGCCACACCCGACTACGCCCCGCGCGTGGCCGTGCTCATCCCCGCCTACAACGAAGAGAAGGTCATCGAGCGCACGATCCGTTCCGTGCTCATGTCCACCTACAAGAACCTGCGCATCGTCGTCATCGACGACGGCAGCAAAGACGCCACCTTCGACATCGCCACCGAAACCGCAAAGAAACGCGACGCCGAAGGCCGCGTCACCGTCCTCACCAAACCCAACGGCGGCAAGGCCGAAGCACTGAACTTCGCCCTCGAACACATCGACGAAGAAATTTACGTCGGTATCGATGCCGACGGCGTCATCGCCCACGACGCCATCGCCCGCCTCGTCCCCCACTTTGCCAATCCGCACATCGGCGCCGTGGCCGGCAACGCCAAGGTCGGCAACCGTGTGAACCTGTGGACTCGTTGGCAGGCCCTGGAATACATCACGAGCCAGAACTTCGAGCGCCGCGCATTGGATCTATTCGATGTCGTTATGGTTGTTCCCGGGGCCATCGGTGCCTGGCGCACCGCCGCGGTCCGCGCCGGTGGCGGCTACGCCCCCGACACCGTAGCGGAAGACGCCGACCTCACCATGAACCTGCTCGAGCAGGGCTACGCCGTGGTCTACGAAGACCGGGCGCTCGCCTTCACCGAGGCCCCCGACAATGCCAGCGGCCTGGCCCGCCAGCGCTTCCGCTGGAGCTTCGGCATCCTGCAGGCCATCTTCAAACACAAGGCCGCCATCCGCAACCGGCTCGCCATGGGCCTCTTCGCCCTGCCCAACATCCTTGTCTTCCAGGTCCTGCTGCCGCTGATGTCGCCCCTGATCGACCTCTTCTTCGTCTTCGGCATCGTCCATTACTTCATCGACAAGCACTTCCACCCAGAGGCCGCTAACAACGCCGACCTC
>CAXTBJ010000013.1:47721-63340 GCA_964242585.1 uncultured Bryocella sp. | reverse complement strand
GTTACCCAGGATATTAAGCGTTTCCGGTTCACTTCTGAAATTGATGATTCTTAATTGCAGCAGCTTTTGCGATGGAGCAGTAAGTTTGGCTGGCATAATCACTAAGACTCCACCGTTTAGTTCAGCCTTGTAGTTATACTGGCCAGAGTTGAGTGTGTTTATCAGTGTAGATATACTTATCTGCGATCCGTTAATACCCATCGGCTTTGCACACAACTCATCTCGAACAGAACTGCCAACCACGATACCTAAGGGCACATGGTTTAATGCTCCGAAGCTAACCAGTTCCGAAAAAGCGTTCTGAAAAGCTCCCTTGGGGACCTGTACTGTAGAATTAATTGAAACTTGCAAGTGTGTGGAGTCTGTTACCCTTAAGGCAGGCGACAATGGTTCCTGTAGAACCAGGGAGATCAGGATTGCAACTAAGCTCTTCATACCATTCTCCACTTTAACTAAGGCGTAAGCATTCCATTAACTGCGATGCTGGAGCACGAAAGAGTAATAGTATAGGTACCTAGAGGATAGCTTGGACTAAAGGATGTGTCCTGGATTGTTTGTTGCAGATTGGTTGTACCTGATGATTTAGGGCAGTACGATGAACAGAAGTTGAAGGTATCTATTTGCTGTCCCTGTGCATCGGTATTAGCGTTGGAATTGAAATTAGGATTTGCTACGTTCAGGGTATTAGGTGTACCTACTGTCACCGATTCAGGTATTTGTTGTCCCTGAACGACAATCGGCTGTAGGTTTTGATCAGTTAGCTGTCTTATAACTCTCCGCTGCCAGCCTGTATAGCCTTGAGGACAAGAAGTGTATGCGCCATTGCTAATGGTCTGAATAACAGGAAGAGATGTTGGGATCTGAACGGTGATCATCTGGCTTGCTGAACCACTCGAACCGTTATAAGTATATCTCACGTTCATTGTGCCTTGTCCGGCTGAGTTGCCCGATACGTTAATTGTCGGCCCTGAAGCGCTAGTTGGCGAGAGAGCAGAACTCGAAGTAGACCAACTGTATGTGCCCCCACTTGGATAGCCTGAAGCAGTCAGGAGGATTGTGGGTGTGTTGGCATCGTTGGATATCAAAACATTTGAAGGACCAGAAATCGTTACAGATGGGTTTGTTTGTACGGGTGCTCCGCCAGAGCAGGAGTTCGAACTGTAGGCGGTTGCCGTAACATTCCCGTAAGTATTTCCTATGCCTGTTCCGGTCCACGTAGAGCTCCCGCCACCGTTCGCGACGGTCGCGATGGACGTATCGTTAGACGAATAGGAGAATGTCATGTTCGCACCGTTGTTTGTCGGATACCCACTGCCGCAGCCGTTACTCGGCGGCGCGTCCGTGACTTCGGTACAGAACGTCGGGTCACTCTGGATCGTAGTTGATGAGGATGAACCAGGTGCAAACGACAGAATGATCGAATTGTCAGCGAAGTTGATACCGCAGAGAGCCGCGTAGTTGCCGCAACTGAAGTTGCGTGCCACAGTCCCGACCGCATCCATCTGCACGACGCGCCCGGTTACCTCGGAGTATTTCCCGTTCGGGGCCCACCAGCCCACCTCGCCCTGCGTCAGCGTCTTGGGCAGGGCTTTGCCGTCGCTGCCTTTCGCGCCAGCGGCCACGAGATCGCCGATAGAGACGGCCTTGGTCTCGTTCGGTTGCAGGGTGTAGGCCTTGAGCCAGGCCGTCCCCACTGCGCCGATGCGCACCGTCACGTCGGCAACGCGCCCGGAGTGGTTGAACAGGAACAGGGTGGAGCGCGTGCCGTTCTCCGTGGTCCAGGGGTGGTCGCCCGCGTTATGCGTGTCGTGCTCGTCCTTGGCGATCAGCTCGATGTTGGGCAGCGCTCCGGTACCTTTGAACATCATCTTGGCTATCACGTCACCGGGTTGGCCTGAGGAACGCACCACGAAGGAATTTTGCCACGCTGGATTGCCCGTCAGGCCGGGGAGCTTGACCAGCTTGCTCGCCCCAGCCGGGACGGACACTGAAGCGACCTGCTTCATGGTGCTGGCCGAGCCGTCGCCGGTAGCTAGCAGCACGGTTACTGTCTGCAACGCGGCGGAGAAGTTTGTGAGCGCTACTTCGGGTGTATAGCTGGTGCCTGGCAGCAGTAGCGACGGGCCCACCGGCACGCCGGCGAAGACGAAGCCCGAGGCGTGCAGCTGATTCGGGTCGGAAAAGTTCATGGAGCTGAAGTACGATCCGTGTGTGTCGTTATGCGCCACGAAGCCGAACGCCGCCAGCTCGCCCGGAGCCCCCTCGGTGGTGATCGTGATGCCCGCCGTCCGCTCCCCGGCCAGGCCTGTGGCGCTTTCCGGCTTCAGGATGAACTGCGCGTCCAGCGCGTCGGCGGAGAACACGGCATCCGCAACGGTGCTGCAGGCCCGGACCAGGCTCGTTTGCTTGGGCTGCAGCAGGAAGGTCTTCTCGACCGCGGGGCCGGAGGTCGTGAGGCAGCTCGTGTGCAGGGTATGGTTCTGCGTGGACGACACGTTCGTGACCGCGACGATGGGCGAATTCGCCGGGCTGTCGATGACGGAACGCAGCGTCTGCGAACCGTTCGACTCCGGCATGAAGAGTTCTTCGTCCAGGTAGCCCCTATTAGTTGTCGCGCTTGTGGTGGAAGTCCTGCCGAGGCGTGCGATTGAAAGCTGGCCCAAAATGGCACCAGGGTACTGCGGCTCCAGGACCTCGACAGAGCCGGCCTGGGAGTAGAAGCCGCCCTCGGAAAGAATCTGCTTGATGCTGACCGACTGCTGGCTGTTGGGGAGCAGGTTGAGGTGTTTGGTAGTTAGCATCGAGCCGCTCGTGTCATACAGGGTCACATCGGTTTGGACGGCGACGGTGATCTGATTCACGAGGTAGATCGTGCTGGTATAGGTCTCGCTTTCGAGAAACAGCGGGGCTGTCGAGGGCATCGACATGGGTGGGATGAACGGGGTGATGAGCTTGGCGGATGGGGAACTCGGCACCCATGCTGTAGAAGGGGAGGTTTGGGAGAGCAGAGGCTGCGCGAAGGCGAGCAGCGTGAGGACGAAACCGAGGCAGGAGGAGCGGAAGTGCGTGGTCGCCATGCGAACTCCGGTAAGGCGGAAGCTGCACAAACGTTGTGCAGAAGATAATCTTCCCAGCATCACCGAGTTGTCAAGTGAAAAGTTTTATAGATTCATTGTGCGCTCCCAAGTGTTACATCTGTCGAGTAGCGGAAGGGCGGGTGGCCCACCCAGGTGCTCGAACAGCCACGAACGGGCGCCCCACCCATCGCACAATCACATCGTGCGATGGGTGGGTTCCGCTCTGCCGAAGGCCGGAGCGAAGCGCAGCGGAACGACCCATCTATCCTCCCGAATCGCCACGAACGTCCAGCATCCATTCACCCACACTGCTACACTCCGACCCATGGCTCGCTCCACTCTCCTCGTACTCGCCACGCTCGGCACCACGCTGCCCTGCGCCTCCGCTCAGCAGCCCTCCGCGGTCATTGCGACGGAGCAGGCCAAACAGCTAGGGGAACTTCACGATCGCGCCGCGGCCATCGTGCGGGACGAGGACGCCCGCGCCGGGCATCCGCTCTGCGCCACGGCCGCGAACAACTACGCGCAGGGCGTCTGCGAAAGCAAAGAAACAGCCGTCACCGACGCGAACGAGACCAAACTGGTCCGCACCTTGGGCGCCTTCTATCGCTTGCACCTGCGTTACGCGGGGTCCACGCCCAAGCCGGGCCCCCTGTCTTTCGATCAGGCCGAAGCCACCTGGCACCTCTTCCGCGACCAGGTCTGTCAGTCCGTGGCCGACCAGTACGCCGGCGGCACCGCCCAATCCAACATCCAGGCTGCCTGCGAAATCGACATCACCCGCCACCACATCGACGAGCTCTGGGCCGTCTACAAGGACATCGACTAACTGCGGCGGGTGGCCCACCCACCTCTGAGTGCCAAACGCCTGCCTCTCCATCACGCGCTTCACGTGCGATAGACGGGGCACCACCCTGCCGAAGACCGCAGCGCAGCGGAACGACGGATCTGCCTTCCTCCGCAGCGCCACAAAAGACCCGTCTACGGCTTGGCTGTCAGCTCCGCATTCAAATGCACAGAGTTCCTAGCCTGTCACACTCGAATCCATCGCAAGGCTGCCATCTGCACACTGGCTGCAGCGCTACAGGCTAGGTAGTCGTCACAGCCGGACCATCGGGCGCGAACTTGGCCCCATATCAAAGTTAATCATCTCCGGCAACAAACGCCACGACCACTGTCCTTTCAGAGATGGTGATGTTTTGCCGTGGATAACAGCCCCAGCCAATGCTCAGTCTCAAACACGAAGAAATTACCGGGGAGGGGAGGGGTACCCGAAACACGTGCTTCACAACACATCATGCCCCCTAAGGGCCGATCCCACGATCTCGCATCCCCCCTGAAAGTTCTGAGACACGCGAGCCTGAAACGCTCGACAAAGCTCTCCGCTCCTATAATGGCCGATTTAGACCGACTGCGATACGTTACAGCTTCACCAAGACCAAGGAGGCAGCCCGGAAGCTGCCTCCTATCTTGGTTCTAGTGCTCTGCAAAGACACTCGTGCTCCACAGCGCGGTTGAACCGCTAAGAGTCGTAGAGCCCCAGACTGCTTTGCCGCTGCTGCTTGTGCTGGCACCGCTGACGGTGTTCTTACCCCAAAGCGCGGTAGACGCATCGGGTGTGGCCTTTCCCCATAGCGCTGTTTTGCCCCATAGTGCGGTGTAGGCTGAGGGATCGTCCTTGCCCCAGAGAGCTGTGGAACTCGTATCCGTGCCATCAGAGGCCAGGGTTGTTTTTCCCCACAGCGCCGTGCTGCCGCCGATAAAGGCCTGCGAGCCGTAAACGTTGGACGCGCCCCAAAGTGCGGTCTTGCCCCACAACGCCGTGCTGTCTGTTACCAGACGAGCGTACCCGCTGTTGCCGTCATAGTAAGCAATCGGTGACATGGCTGTTCCCGCGGGAACGGCGTTTGCACTTGCTGCCCCGACGGCCGCGCTGATATCCAGATAACCGGCACCCACCGTGAACACATCGTTATGCGCGGTGTAGGTCATTCCACTGTCGATGACGGTGCTGGTGGTCGGCAGAATGCCCTTGTTGGCGTTCTGCATCAAAAGCGCCTTCACCTGATCCGGTGTGAGTGCACTGTTTGCCTGGATCAGCAGCGCGACAGCACCGCTGGCCACACCCGTCGCCATGCTGGTTCCACTCAGGGGCATATACGCCCAGGAAACCTGGCTCGCACTTCCGCCGGTCTGGTAGAAGCTGAGCGGCGTGTAAAAGTTCGGGTTCTCCTGCTGCAGCGTGTCGCCGCCGGCCTGGATGCTCGTTACCAGATTGCCGGGCGCCACGATATCCGGCTTGGCTACCTGATCGATAAAGGAGGGCCCCTTGGAACTGTAGCTGGCCATGGCATCGTCAGTGTTCGTTGCAGTGCCGACCGTACGCACCGCACCCACGGTGATCACGTAGGGATCGTTGCCCGGAGCCTCGATCGTGCCATATCCCTCGGTGTTCAGCGCCAGATCGCGACCGTCGTTGCCGGCGGCGGCCACCACTACGATGCCTGCCTTCCACGCCTGCTCCACGGCCTGGCAAAGCGGATCTATCGTGTAGCTCTCGTAAATAGGACGGCCCAGCGAGAGATTGATCACGCGGATGTTGTACTTACTCTTCAGCGAGATTGCCGTCTCAATGGCCTGAATCACCGCCGTGTCTGTTCCCTGACCGTTGCCGTCCAGAACGCGCAAATTCACAATATTGGCATTGGGCGCGATACCCTTAAAGGTCCGGAAAAACTGTTGACCGGTAGAGTTGGTTCCGTTGCCGGCGATCAAGCCGGAGACATGGGTACCGTGCCCATAAGAATCGTTGAAGTTTCCCGATTGTGAAGCAACGAAACTCTGGTTGTACACCACGCGGTTGCCACCGGAGCGCGAACTGAGATCCTGGCTGTTCAGCAGGCCGCTATCAATCAACGCCACCCCGATGCCGGTGCCGTCAAAGCCCTTGGACCAGACCGCCGGTGCATTGATCGGTTCGGCCGTGTATTCACCGTTCGTCGCCACCGAACCACCGGTGGGCGCGTTGTTTCGCGTGATGAGCGGACGGTCCGGACTGATGTAAACCACATTGCTGTCACTCGTGATGCTGCTGAAGGCGGACTGCGGCAGTGTGACCTGCACAGCCCTGATGCTCGTGAGTGAAACAGGTGTGGAGCCGCCTAACTTCGTAAGCTGCTGAAGTTCCGCGGAGGTGGGTGCCGTCTGGTACTGAATGATGACCGATACGGTGGAGGTGGAAGCTGTACTCAAATCAGGGGCGATCTTCCCCGAGGAGACACCCTGGGAGGACTGCCCGGCAAGACCCGGCACTCCGAGGAGCAACGCGCCGGATAGAAGGATGGTAGGTCGAAGCAAAGAAGAGGACACGTAGAACCTCAAAGCGGCAGGATATTAGGCGCAAGTAGCGAATGAGCGATCAAAATTCTGCCGACATCGCGCTTGCAACTTAGGCAAGCCTAGCCCGGTAATTCGAAAGCTAACTCCCACGAAAGTGGCACCGCCATCTCCCACCGGTGGGAGTCACATTACACTTGTGCCATATTTTGATTACCACCGGGGAAGCAGATAGCCCGTCGCTGTTTCAAGACGCTCCACAACATATTTATGGAGGGCGCCTGGTTCACCCCCAGTACGGCTGCAGTCCCTAAGGACAGGGTCATATGCGCATGGTGGCCGCGGCCCGTTTCGCTTCCGCAAAACCAGCCTTGCCCAAGAAATTGACTTGTCGCAACACAGGTGAGCGCTTCGGCTCGGATTTGCCTGTGCCGCTTGCAACTCGGTCGAGTCCGCTCCCTGGATGGGCAGGAACGGCTCTTGCGCGGCCAAAGAGGCCATCGCTAGGACGACGGCAGCAAGTCCACGGAGCCGCATATCTCTATCTCGGACCTCGGCAAGAACCCACTCCTCACTCACCGGCGACGCCTGCGGCTTCAACGCCGTACAAAGAGGTGCATCACCTTGCAGGAATGTGAAGCGCCCAAGCCCAAGCCACATCGGGTAGGCCTGTCCTGCGAGTCAGGAACGGGTAAAGCCGACAAGCCAACAAGCGTGACTTAGCCAGTCCCATTCATCACGAGGAACCGTGATGAATGGGACTGGCTCAGCCTCGACTATCCCACCACGCGGTAGCCCAACTGAAACGAATTAGCCGCCAGAGCTCCCAACAGGTACCACCCCGTCGCGCCGATGTGCAGCGAAGGACCGTAGGTATAGCCAAAGCCGGTATCCATCACGCTGGTGGAGGCTAACAGGCCGTTGCCCGCGGGGATGGCTTTGCCGCCGGCGGTTTTGCCGGTACCCAACTCCGCCTGCGCGAGCATGCATTGGTTCACGAGGCGCACGGCAGTCTCCAGGTCCTTCAGCAGACCGAGCAGGTTGTCGTTGCCGCGCAGCACACGCGCCGCCAGTGCGGCGATGGTGTGTCCGGTGCCCTCCAGCCAGACGGCCTGTGGATCGTAGGCCTGTGTCGTCAGGCTGGCCGTATCGAAGACGAGCCCATGGATCTTCTGTGTGCCGGTAAGGCTGCTGTGCGGGGCAGCCGCGGTATCGGTCGCCTCAAGATTCGCAAGCGCCCAGTCGATGGTGTGCCGATAGCTGTTCTTTAGCAGGGCGAGGTACGACCAGGTCTGGCAGTCCTCCGGGATCGGTGAGGTGTTGATCGTGATTCCGTCGCCCAGGGTGCCGGTATAGAAGTACGGCCCCGCGGCGTTGAACATCGCTTGCACAAACTGCAGTGCGTGCGTCGCCAGCGACGACCAGCTCATGCCGTTGGCGGAGGAAACGCTTTTGTCGGTAAGCGTGCTCAGCATCGTGAAAAACGCGAAGGTATCGATATTGTGTTCGGTGGATTTGCCGTTGGGCGAGGGCTCAGAACCGTTGTACTGATTGATAATGGTGCCGAAGCTGTAGCCGCCCGCGCCGGCCGTGTTGTAGGCGTTGGTCACGATCCAGTTCGCCACCTCCAGAGCGCCGAGGAGAAAGCGTTTGTCATCCGTGCGCCGGTACAGCTGTGCGAGTGCCATACCGGCCCAGGCCTGGTCGCCCACGGTGCTTGTGTAGAAGTAAAACGGAGAGGCGGCCGGGGTAATCAATGCGCCGCTGCCGTCGCTTGCGGGAACGTTGACGTAATAACCCTGCGCAAAACGCCCATCGTTGAACGGAAAGTTGTGCGCCTGCGCGTATAGCAGCCCCTCCCCAAGTACAACAGCGCGGGCTTGCAAAGTACTGTCTTCACTCGCAAGATACGCATGGATTGCGACAGCGTTGTCATAGGTAAACGCCGTCGCGCCGAGGGCCTCGTCGCTGTAGCTTTGGCTGAGGCGCACCGTGGAGCCCGTGGCGTAGGCATCCATCATGAAGTTTTGAAAGGTGAAGGCCTTCTCGATCGAGCTGATAAGCGAGGGAATACTGACGGACAACGGTGACGATACCTGCGGCGAAGATACCTGCGCGACGGCAGGTGCACCGGTAAGCAGGGACGGGGCAGCCGCGGCAGCAAACGTAGCAGCCGGCGCGTAGCCGAAGAACGCTCGGCGTGTAACTCTGGTTCGGGACACTGGGGAGAAGCCTCCTTGAAGCGAGGTCACTATACAACCTCCGATTTTCCTCCGGCAAACGCTTGGCCAGAAGAGTGCCGTCGCACGAACCGCTTGCCGTCACGCACAAGCAGATGCCCAAACTCTTAATTCGGCGAGAACCTGCACAAGAAATACCCGCCCTCGCCTAAGCTGAAAGAATTCCTTTCGGAATGGCGGAGTTCAATCAGGATCAACCTCAAGAAAAGGTCCCAAAAGCCCGTGAATGCAAGACTTTACGTACAAAGTAGGGGGAGGGGGGAGGGCTGCCGTACACAGCCTACATAAGGCATAGCTCCCGCAAGTCAATGCCCCAAAAGAGTGTTGTTGGGGCAGCGCTCTGCAACTTCCGCGAGTCAGGCTGACGGGTAACATAAGCCACGATGCCGAGGACCAAGCTAGGGGAACAATTCGCGGTCTTTGGCCTCTGCGTCTGCGGATTCGCGGTGCTGGCCAGCGTCTTGCGACGGCACTTCGGCTTTCCGCTGGACGACTCTTGGATTCATCAGACGGTAGCGCGCAATCTGGTGGACTACCATGTGCTCGGCTACCTTCCCGGAACCCACTCCTCGGGCTCGTCGAGCCTGCTGTGGACCCTCATTCTGGCTTCGCAGTATAAGTACCTGCCCTTTGTGCATCCGGTCATCTTCAGCGCGGCCGTGAATGGGCTGTTGCTTGGCCTAACGGGCGTCGGCTTGAAGATAATTACCGAGCGGGACGGCTTCTCTCCGGTCGAGTCCTGGATCTTCGCGCTTGCCCCGGCTCTGAGCGGCAATTTTCTTTGGTTGGGGCTGCTTGGCATGGAGCATCTGCCCTTTGCCGCGCTTTCCGTACTGGCAATTTGGATCTGGTTCTCTGAGCCCGAAAGCCATTCCTCGGCAACCGCCGCGGGCGCGGCAATCCTGGTCGGCTTATTGACCCTGACCCGTCCGGAAGGCCTCTTTCTTGCCGGTCTGCTGATCCTTTTCAGAAGACGCGCCGGCCGCTCCTGGACGCACTGTCTGGGCCTGCTGTTGGGTGCGGCCTCGGCGCAGCTCATCAGCTTTCGGGTCAACTGGGTGGCAAGCCATACGCTGCTTCCGCTTACGATGAAGGGCCGCCAATGGCTTTACTTCGGCGGCTCGCCCCTCGGGGTCTCGGTTCGTCTGTGGTTTGTGCGCAGGTGGGTTCTGCAGTGGCTGGCTAACTGGACGGTGGTCGATCCCGCAAAGGTTCCCCGACATCATGCGGAACTGTTCTGGCTAACGCTTTCGCTGCTCGGTGCGATAGCCTTAACGGTGACGATCCGAAGACTGTACGCCGCGGGACGGAACCGGATGTGTGCTTTGCTGGTGTGGATGTTTACGCTCACACTGTTGTATCTGATCGTACTGCCCGCTACGGGCCATGGCGGCCGATACCAACCGCTCCAGATGCTGCTTATTGTGCCTCTGCTATGGATTGGCTTTGAGAGATCTATCCGTTGGCTCGTCGTGTCTCTGGGCGGCAGCGTAGCCGGTGCTCGCACCTCGGCGATCGCGGCCACCTTCGCGCTCATCGCGCTCGCAACCGCCTTTTCGTATCGCCACTGGCGCTCGTTAACGGCGGACGGCATCGACCAGATCGGGGAGGAACATGGAGCGATGGGCACATGGGCCGAGCAATCCATTCCGGCGGACGCCGTCCGCCATCGGCAGGTGGCTGTCTTCGATATCGGCCGGATCGGCTACGGTTTGCACGGTTCCCTCATTGACCTAGGCGGATTGACAGACCCTCATTACCTGCCGTTTCTGCTTCACGGTCAAACGCCGGTATACCTTAAGGCGCACCAGGTGCGCTATGTCATTCTGCCGACGTCTCCCGCGTCACCGCATTCACTCGCGGAGAAATTGCTGCCGCACACAGGCGTGGCCTTTCAGTTGAAGGAGTTGCAGACCTTCTGCTTCCCGCTTGGACGAGCCCAAGCCGTGATGGACGCCACGGGAGCGGCCCTGCCATGTCAAACGGCATACTCACTCGACTTTCAATAGACCTCGCGATAGAAGCCCGAACCTGATGGCTGACTCGGGCGCGGTACCGCCGAAGCCTCGCACCCAGCGCAGCGAGCCGCGTACACTTGCGAGGAACCCAGTTCGATTTTCGCGAGATCTGCACTCATGGAAGACGCCTCCGCAAACACAACCTCTTTGTTCTCCGGTACCGCTTCTCTTCCGCTCGAACCGGTGACGCTCGCGCCGGTTCTGGTGGAGCGTATCTGGGGGGTCGATACGCTTGCGCCCTGGCATGTGGGCGACCCTGCCAAGGGGCCCATCGGGGAGATCTGGCTCACGGCCGATACGTGCGTGGCCGAGTCCGGCCCGGCAGCCGGACGCACCCTGGCCCAGCTCACCGCCGCGACCCCGACGGCATTCGGGGACGCGCGCGGTGAGGGGTTTCCGCTATTAATCAAACTGCTGTTTCCCCGTGAAAAGTTGTCCGTGCAGGTGCACCCCAACGATGCCGAGGCGCAGGCACTCGGCATGCCGCGGGGCAAGACAGAGTGCTGGTACGTCCTGAAGGCGCAAACCGGCGCGGAGGTCGCGGTCGGCTTTCGCGAGCCCCTGTCCACGGACGAGATCGCCGCCTCCATTCGCGAGGGCAGCCTGGAAAGCAAGCTGCGTATGCTGCCCGTAAAGGCCGGCGATATGGTGTTCGTCGATGCGGGCACGGTGCACGCCATCGGGCCGGGGATGGTGGTGCTGGAGACGCAGCAGTACAGCGATACCACCTACCGCCTGTGGGACTATGGGCGTCCGCGGGAGTTGCACATCGAGGCGGGCATGGCGGTGACGCGCACCGATACCCGAGCCGGCCTGGTGGCGCCTGAGCCGCACAAGACCTTTACCCGTCTGGTGTCGTCGGTGTACTTCCAGGTGGATCGCTTCGCGCTCACGGGCGGCGAAGCGGTGGCTTTGGACGAGGCGGGCCGCTTGCAGATTCTCCTCGCGCTCGCCCCGGGGTGCGCCGCGGTGGACGAGGACGGCGTCGCCTACCCGCTCGCCTATGGACAGGCGGTCGTGCTGCCCGCAGACGACACTGCCTACGAATTGATCACAGAGAACCCGAGTGCCGAGGTTATACGCGTTCTGCAGCCGTAACATTACGCGCAATAAAGCGAACGCAAAGGACGCCAAGATGGATAGCAAAGGTACGCGATGGCTTCCTTGGTGAGCTTTGCATACCTTAGCGTCGGTTTGCTTGCGTTCGGTTGCTTTTGTTCCGCAGTCAACCAGTCCCCGGTCGGCCTCCGCTCTTACGCCAGACCACGCGGATGCCCTGCCGCCAGCGTTCGTCGAGCGCTACCAGGGTCCACTCCACGCGAGGGGATAAATAGCGCAATACCGTTTCCACCGCGGGGTGAATCTGCAGCGCGGGCGCGACAAGGTACAGGCGCGGGGGCAAGGGGGAAAGGGCTATCTCACGAAAGTAGCCATGCCGCTGCAGATCGTTCTGACCGGCAAAGTTGGCCTTGTCCGTATCCGCCGTCTGCTGATGGTGATGCAGCACGCGAATCCAGTAATCCAGCCCCTGCAGCGGTAGTTGAATATCGTCCGAGGCCTTGAGTTCGATCACAGCCAAACGGCCATCCGCGGTCACGCCCAGCAGATCCAACATGCCCCGATCGCTGGCTCCGGCAATGGCCGGTACCTGCGTGTATACGTGCCTGGGATCGAAGCGCGGGATGACGCATTCACGAGCGGCGGTTTGGAGGGCGTTCCCCTGCCAAGCCCGCTGCGAGTCCGGCTGCTGACTGGACTTGTGAGGGGGCTCCGGATCAGCCCGGTTTCCGCGGGTGTCCGGATCAGGGTCGTTGGCGAAGGCGTCCGTGGCTGCACGTACCGATACGGCCTGGGCGGCGAGTGAGCGTGTCAATGGCGCCAGATTTTCCCTCAGCATGGACTCCAGCCAACGCTCGGGGGAGGCGCGGAAGAGAGGATCGCTCTGCGCCTGCAGCCTTCGTTCACGCCCCTCCGCTCGACGCTCCGTTGCGCCGGTTTCTCCGGCCGCAGCGGCGTACCCCGGGCTGCGGCCGTGGGCTGCCCTGCCGGTGAAGCTCCCGATGCTGCGTGCCGGCGAACCCGGAACAAGCACGCGTTGAGCCTGGGTCGCCGCCGCGCTGCGCCGATCAAAGAGCTCGGCGATGTGTTCCCGGATCGTGCCGGCCGTTGCCGGGGTGAGCACCGTCTGCGCTGAGCCTTGCCCACAGGTGATCTGTAACACCTGCCGAAAGCTGCCCGGCGCGTGCGCCAGCCGAATCCGCGCGAACTCCAGTCCATGCAGCAAAAAGGCAAGTTCCACGGGAGAGCGCAGCCGTTGTTCGACGCGGTGCTCCTCACCAGCCGGCACGAGCGCTAAAACCTGCTCCATAGCCGGGGCGAAGCGTTCGCGGGCAATCGCCTCATCCGGCAGGTGGATGAGCCTCGTACGCAGGTTGCCCTGGTCGGCTGGGTCGCGCTCGGTGAGCTCCTCCGTGGCCTCGTCCAATTCAAACAACTGCCACTGCGCGGCCGCGGTGTTCATCCACGGCAGGCGTGCCAGGGTAAGTGTGCCTGCGCCGCGCGGCACCACCATGCGCAGTCCTTTATAGAGCCGCCGGCCGTCGCCGCGCTCGCGGCAATGGTGCAGCCAAAGGATGCCAGAGGTCAGGATGCCGTCGATCAGCGCCTGCGATTCGGCGGACCCCACGGCGATGACGGCCCAGGCCTCCTGCCCGCGCACCAGCGAGCCCCGGGCATAGGCCGGTCCGAAGGATCGCTCCAAATCCATGGCGGTGCGAAAGCCGATGGGTTGCCAGTCGGCGAACGTGCGCGCCAAGGCACGTTCCAGCAGGCGCTGGTAGCCCTTGCGAGCGGGTTCGCGAGCGGACGGGGACCGTGGTTGGGTGTCGGCTCGGAGCTGCAGCAGCTTGACTTGGGCGTGGCCGAACCGTCCCGTGCTCAGCCGCAGGCTCGGGCCGCGCACAGCCGCGTCGATCACGGTGCGAACCAAGTTGCGCTCGCTGTTCCACAGGTGGAGCGTACAGCGGCCGTGCTCGGTGGATAGCGTGTGCTGCGCGGTGCTCAGGTCGAAGGCGACCTTGCCGTCCTCAAGGACGCTGGCCGTCGGGTGCGCCTCAATGAACGCGCGTATAGCAGCGGCGAGGTCCTCGGCTGCCCGCGCGGGCACAGCCGGCGACGCGGCTTGGGCGGGATCGGCGGTGCGGAGAGCTTGAGCTCGCGACATAGGCCCACGCTAGCACCGGTCAGATCGCAGTTCACTCCCACGCAAGGGACAGAACGCGGCAGAAAATGTCCCGTTCTGACACGCCGCGGAACCTACCAGGCCTCCTGCGCACGTAGATGAGTGATGTGGGCCACGTGATGACGGGAGTGCCAGGCGTAGAGCATGGTCGCCGTGTCGAGCCGCATGGGCCCGCGCTCCGCATGCCGAAAGCCGCGTGCCCAGCCCTCTTCGTTCATGGCCTGCAGCACCATGATCCACCGCGCGTGAACGCTTTCAAGAATCTCCAACGACCACTCCAGCGGCGCGTGCACGTCCGGCAGCAAGGCAAAGGATTTTTCGTTGTAGGCCTGCACCGTGGGCCAATCTTCTGTGAGCGCGAGGCGCAGGCGGTAAAAGGCGATCATGTGCGAATCGGCAACGTGGTGCACGAGTTGCCGTACGGTCCAGCCGTCGACGCGGTAGGGCGTGTTGCGCTGGTCCTCGTCAAGCGAACGGACGGCCTCGCGCATCTGTTCGGGCAGCTCGGCCAGCGTCAGGATGGCGAAGCGGCGATCCTCGGGCGTGACGACGTCAGGCGGAACGAAACGGCCGATGGGGTAGCGTAGATCGTGGAGCGGATGGGCGGCGGACGAGGCAGCGGACATAAATTCTTCCTGGAACTTTCTAGGGGGCGATGACGTGAGCGGTACCGGAACAACCGCCGACTCCGCAAAGCCGGCAAAGCCCACAGATGGCCCGTGGGCTAAAGTTTAACCCGGAGGATCGTGATGCCAGACTACCGTCAACTCCGCAGGATGCTGCTTTCGCTGCTGCTGCCAGCTCTCAGCCTGACCGGCATGGCTACGGCTCAACCTGGAAAGAGCGGTTCCGGTCCATGGCTGGGCTTCGATCGCAACGACTATCCCGGCGATGCGGCGATGGTGAACCTGCATCGGACCTTCGCGTTTACGGGCTATTGGCTGACCAACCCACCTGGGGAAAACAGCAACAGCTGGACCGGCAAACGGCGTTTGCTGCGTGAGGGTGGGTGGGGCTTTCTGGTGCTCGCCAACGGTCGCTTGGATGCGGAGATCCTGAAGGCCGGCAAGCGTGGCGTAACCCCGTCCGCGCTGGGCCGAAGCGATGCCGCCGTGGCCGTCGCCGGCGCGCGGCATGAGGGTTTTCCCGCCCGCACCATCCTTTTTCTAGATCAGGAGGAGGGTGGACGCCTGCTGACCGAGCAAGCCGGCTACCTGCTCGGCTGGACCGAGGCGGTCGCCGCCAGCGGTTATCGTCCGGGCGTCTACGCGAGCGGCCAGCCCGTGTCGGATGAGCCCGGCACGACCATCGATACCATTCGCGACATTCGCGCACGCGTGAAGGCCGGGCATCTGCACGAAGTGGCCGTCTTCGACGCGCTGGATCAGTGCCCCCCGGCGCCCGGCTGCACCGTGCAGGCCAAACCCCTGAGCGCGGCGCTCGATGCCGATTTGAACGCTTGGCAATTCGCCCAATCCCCGCGCCGACAGGAGATCACGGGCAGCTGCGGGACGACCTATGCCACGGACGGCAACTGCTACGCCCCGGGTGTTCCCCGTATTTCTTTGGACATGGACGCAGCCCGCAGCGCCGATCCCTCTGAAGGCCGGTAAGGCATCAATCTATTTTCGATTCGATAACTGGCTGCACAGCTCAGGCAGGTGAATGTGGGCCCTCCCCGCTCTCGTTCTCCGGAGCGCGGCAAAC
>CAXTBJ010000013.1:43055-47621 GCA_964242585.1 uncultured Bryocella sp. | reverse complement strand
GCAGCAAAGGCCTGCTTTCTTCCCACCGCATGGCGACCGGCGTGTTCGCCCGCTACAATAGAGAGATGGCGGCTCTTCCCTCCCTGCTTCAGCCCGCGTACGATCGCAAGCGCTACTTCTTTGACACGCTGGGCCTGAGTGAACGGCTATTGGAACGCTGTCTGGGCGAGGCGCTGAGCGCCGGCGGCGAGTTCGCGGATCTTTATTTCGAAGCGGTCACCTCCAGTTCACTGGGCATGGATGAGGGTATCGTCAAGACCGCCTCCGAGGGCATCAGCGTCGGCTGCGGGGTGCGTGTGCTTGCGGGCGAGCGCACCGGTTTTGCCTACACCGACGACCTGAGCCCGGAACGGCTGCTGAAAGCAGCCCGCACCGCGGCCTTGATCGCCAACGGGACGCAGCGGGAGCGGGTGCAGGGTTTTGCGGAGCGCCCCAATCCGCAGCTCTACCCCGTGGCGGGCGCCACGGTCGATGCCGAGATCGCGGCCAAGCTGGCGCTGATTGCGCGCGCGAACCAGGCCGCCCGTGCGTACGATCCGCGCATCGTGCAGGTGCGCGTCGGGATCAACGACGAACTGCGCCGCATCCTGATTGCCGGTTCCGACGGTACCTTCGCGAGCGATACGCAGCCCCTGGCGCGCTTCAACGTCGCAGTCATTGCAAAGGATGCCAATGGTGAGGTGTCGCGCGGCAGCTCCGGCGGCGGTGGCCGCGTCACGCTGGACTTTTTTACCGGCATGCATAGCCCGGAGCACTTTGCTGAAGAGGCCGCCCGCACCGCGATCCTGCAGCTGGGCGCGGTGGCCGCGCCCGCGGGCGAGATGCAGGTCGTACTGGGGCCGGGTTGGCCGGGCGTGCTGCTGCATGAGGCCGTGGGTCATGGCTTGGAAGCGGACTTCAACCGCAAAAAAACCTCCGCCTTTGCCGGGCTGATCGGCCAGCAAGTCGCCTCGAGCAAGGTCACGGTCGTCGACAACGGGACGATGCCGGGCCGGCGCGGCTCTCTCAACATCGACGATGAGGGCAATCAGACGCAGGAAACGGTGCTGATTGAAAACGGCATCCTGCGCACCTATCTTTCCGACAAGCTGAGTTCCCGGCTGATGGGCATGCCCAACACCGGCTCGGGCCGCCGCGAAAGCTACCAGGCCATCCCCATGCCGCGCATGACCAACACCTACATGTTGAACGGCGAGGATGCGCCCGAGGATATTCTGCGCAGCGTGAAACGCGGCCTATACGCCGTGAACTTTGGCGGTGGGCAGGTGGATATCACCACCGGCAAGTTCGTCTTTTCGGCAAGTGAAGCCTACCTGATCGAAGACGGCGTCGTGACCGCTCCGGTGAAGGGCGCGACCCTGATCGGCAACGGGCCTGAAAGCCTGAAGCATGTGTCGATGGTGGGCAATGACCTTGCGCTCGATGAGGGCATTGGGACCTGCGGCAAAGCAGGGCAGAGCGTACCGGTGGGCGTGGGTATGCCGACCATCAAGTTGGACCGCATGACCGTGGGCGGCACGGGACGTTAGCCGCCATAGCCGCTAAAGGATACGGGAGAACGATGGCCACCAAAGAACGCGAAAAGATCTACGAGTGCGAAGTGAAACGTCGCCGGCGTACTACGACCAGTAATGGATACGAGGCGTTTTGGAAGGTGAAGTCGGTTCAGGAAGCCCTGGACGACAACGACACCGAGTTCCGCTGCAAGGACTGCCACGGAGCGGTCAAGCTGTTCAAAAAACGCGTGCCCAACGGGCCGGCCTCGCACGTGGAGCACATCAGCCGGCCGGACTCCGAGTACTGCCCTGCCGGGATGTACTTTCGCCAGGCTACCGACGGCCGTGAACCTCGTCTCTCCGAGACGCCGATCGCATGAGCGCCGCGCCCGCGCTCTCCGACACGTTCACGCGCGCTACCCGGCTCGATCTGAGGGCCTGTGCCGAGCAGGCGCTCGACCGCGCGTTGCGGGCCGGTGCCACCGACGTCGAGGCCGTGGCCTATGAAGGCGACGAGTTCGGCGTGCATGTGCGTCTGGGCGAGGTGGAAGAGTTGACCGAGGCCGGTTCGCGCGCGTTGGGCTTGCGGGTCTTCTTCGCCGCCGAAGGTGGGCAGCGCACGGCAACGACCTCCACCTCCGATCTGAGCGAGGCGGGGATCGCACGGCTGGTCTCCGGGGCGGTCGGGCTGGCCAAGGTCACGGGCGTAGACCCCTTCGCGGGCCTGCCGGAACGCGATGCCTTTGGCGCGCACGACGCCGCGGCGCAGAGACTCTTCTTCGAGGATGCCAACGCGATCCCCGCCCCCGAACGCATCGAGATGGCCCGGCGCGCCGAAGCGGCGGCGATGGCGCATGACACGCGCATCCAGAACTCCAAGGGCGCGAGCTTTGACTGCTCCGACACGCGCCGCGTGATGGTGAACTCGCGCGGATTTGCGGGCGACTATCGGCGCTCCTACTGCGGCTTTTCCACAACGCCCATCGCACAGGATGCCAAGGGCATGCAGAGCGGCTACTGGTACTCGAGCGCACGCACGGCGCGGCTGCTGGAAGAGCCCGAAGCGGTCGGCAAAATTGCCGCGCAGCGCGCGCTACGGCTACTGGGGGCGCGGCGTGTCCCCACCCAACAGTGTCCGGTCATCTTTCCGCCCGAGTCGGCGCGCGGCTTGATGGCGAACCTGCTCGGCGCAGCCAACGGCGATGCCATCTACCGCAACGCCAGCATGTTCGCGGGCAGGCTGGGTGAGCAGGTCGCCGGCGAGAACATCACGATGATCGACGACGGCACCATGATCTTCGATCACACTCTCCCCGATGGCTCGGTGATCCAGGTGGGCGGCCTCGGCACCTCGCCCTTTGACGGCGATGGTCTGCCGACGCGGCGCACGGTCGTGATCGAGCGCGGTGTGCTGAAGGAATTGATGCTGAACACCTACACGGGCCGCAAACTGAACATGGCCTCGAACGCGAAGGCCACGCGTGGGCTGGCGGGCACGCCCGGCATCGGCGGCGGCAACTACTTCCTGGAGCCCGGCACGCAGACCCACGATGAGATCGTCGGCGACGTGAAGACGGGCTTGCTGGTGCTGAGCACGATGGGCTTCGGCGTCAACCTGGTTACCGGCGACTACTCGCAGGGCGCAACCGGGCTGTGGATCGAAAACGGCGAGATCGCGTTTCCGGTCGAAGAGATCACGATTGCGGGCAATCTCAAAGACATGTTCCGCAACGTCTCGGCCGTCGGCAATGACCTTGAATGGCGCGGCTCCGGCGCGGTGCCCACGGTGCGGATCGAAGGTATGACAGTGGCGGGCAGTTAGGGCTGTGAGTCCTCGACCTCCAGGGCTGTCCCTCTTCCTGCTTGCGAGAGGATGATTCTTCGCATCAATCTGCCCCGAAGGTGCTCTTGTCTTCCTTGCCGCTGAATCCTGTAGCCACCAACGAAGCTCTACATATAACATTCCTCTAGTATTCCCGCCCCTATTCCGCTAGGGGTCTCGTGTGGTTTATCTGCTGCAGCGGCACGCATTCGCGATTAAGGCTCAACTGACAGCATCGTTGGCACTGGCCTATGCGTTGCCCTCTAAGGTACTGAAGCCATTACTGACCCCAGGGCTAACACTGGACACCTACGGTGATCTTGGCTTCCTTGCGATTGCTTTGGTGGAGACTACAAATCTGCGCCCGGCATGTTTGCCCGCGGGTTTAGGTCTGAACTTCTTTCTCGCGGGATACCGCATCCTCGTCCGATACCAGACACCCTCCGGGCGAAGTTTGCGCGGGCTGCGCATTCTACGTAGCGATACTGATCGGCTCTCGATGGAAGTCTTCGGCAACCTGTTGACGCACTATGGGTACGAGCGATCCATCTGTCGGGTTAGTCGGTCTTCGAAGACCTATGGCGTGGAGGTACGCACGCCCAAGGGCAAGGCCGATCTCCATGTGGAGGCTGACTTATCTGCCGAGACTCTCTCGCCGCCCCCAGGATCTCCGTTCGCGGACCTTCGCGAGGCTCGCAAATTTGCCGGTCCGCTGCCGTTCACGTTCGACTATGAACGGCAAACGCATTCTATGATTCGCGTAGAAGGAGTCCGGCAGGAGTAGAGGCCGAGGCCAGTCTCCGTCACCGTGCATCAGAGCACTTTTCCTCGAACAGGAGCAGTTTCGTTCATCCGGAGCTGTGCTGGCCAACGCTTTCTATCTGGAGAACGTTCCTTACGCATAAAACCGGGCATCCGAGAGGTTCTGCCATGACGGCTCTTGCAGGCCGCGGCAAATTTAATGGGGTTGTGAAGATCATCCAATTTAACGCGCGCTTTTATATCGGAAGCGGTCTGAGTGTGATATCGATCATCCTGCTGCTGACATTTGTCGGGCTGCCGATGTGGCTCAGAACAGCAGTCGTGGTGGGCACCGCCCTCATGCTGTTTTGGACGGTGAGCTCTCTTTTTGTGTCGTGGTACATCTATGATCATGCCCGGGTGATGCAGTGGGAGTGGCTACGGCCGGATTTGCGGCACGCACCGTCGAGATGGGCAAATATACATGCAGGCCTGGATGAATCGACT
>CAXTBJ010000013.1:0-42955 GCA_964242585.1 uncultured Bryocella sp. | reverse complement strand
CTGCGCGATCCCGAAGACCGCACGCAACTTTTCAGGGAAGCACATCGCGTCTTGAAGAAGGACGGGCGAATTTTCCTGGTAGAACACCTGCGCGATCTACCGAATTTTCTCGCGTTTGGTCCGGGGTTTCTCCATTTCCATGCCGGCCGCAATTGGTTGCGCAGCCTTGACGAGGCCGGCTTCGTGGTTGCCGAGCAACGCGGGGTGACACCGTTTGTGCAGTGCTTCACGCTGCGGAAGGCCAACGCGTGAGGCTGTTGCTGAGGGCATTCAGAGCGAAGCGTGTCGTCTTTGCTTTGGGCATGCTGCACCATGTTCCTGCATGGCAAAAGCCATCGGTTACACACTCGGGTGAGTGCCCTGTCCTAGCGGGGTGAGTACGCCCAACCGCCGGGCCTACTACAATTTCCTTATGTCTGGCGTCCCGCAGCCCGAGCCGTTCCAGTTCGCGCACCGCCTTGCCTTCGCCCCGGAGCACGCGGAGACGCTGCTGCGCGAGGTGCCGGCGCGGGCCGGGGTGTTTGCCTTGCGCGGCGAACGGGAGACCGACCAACCCTACCTGCTGCGGGCGGCCGATCTGCGCCGGCGGCTGCGGCGGCTGCTGGCACCGCCCGAGGTCGTCGATGCCGAGGGCCGGCCCGTGTTGTCCAAGCGATTGAACCTGCGTGATCGCGTGCGCTGGGTGGAGTGGACCGAGACGGGCTCGGAGTTTGAGTCGGTGCTGCTGCTGTACCGCGCCCTGGGCGCCAACTTTGGCGAAGCCGACGCACGCAAGCGTATGCGGCTCTTTCCCCCGTATTTCTTACGCATCTCGATGCAGCATGACCACCCGCGCGTAATGGTGACGGGCCGGCTGACGGAGCGGTCCCTGCCCGAGAGCTTTGGGCCGTTTGCTACCCGCGCGGCGGCCGAGCGCATGGCCGAGGCCGTGGGCGAGTTGTTCAAGCTGCGGCGCTGCCATGAGGACCTTCAGGTGCACCCGGAGCACCCCGGCTGCGCCTATGGCGAGATGGGCCGATGCCTCGCGCCCTGCAAGATGGCGTGCTCGGCGAAAGAGTACACGGCGGAGGCGGGAAGCGTGTTCGCCTACCTGCGCTCGCGGGGTGAGTCGCTGATGGCCGAGATCGGCACCCGGCGTGAGGCGGCGAGCGAGGCCATGGATTTCGAGGGCGCGGCGGCCCTGCACCGGCAGTGGGAGAAGGCCAGGGCTGTGTTTCAGTCGGCCGACCCGCTGGTGCGCGCGGCCGCCGAGGTACGGGCCTTGGTGGTGCAGGAAACGGTTGCGCCCGCCGGTTCGGATAATGCGCAGGAGGCGGCTGTCTTCCTGCTGGAAAATGGACGCATCGTGGGGCCGGTACGGCTTTCCACGCTGGGTGTGCGTGCCGTGCGCGAGCAGACGGCGGTGGGATCGAGCCTGTTTGCGCAGCCGCTGATGCTGAGTGCGGTACCGGAGTCGGATGCACCGGGTTCAGTCCTGGCCGAACCCGGGTCGGACCATCCGGACCCGGGGCGCCCTGTCATCGCGGAAGTGATGACGCCGGAGACGCGGGCACGTGCAGTCATCGGCGAACTGGAACGACAGATCGTCGCTTTGGGCGAGCCGGACCCAGCCGAGCGCGGCGACGCCCTGGCGCTCTTCAAACGCTGGTACTACCGGCCGGAGAAGAGCCGCGCGGGGGAGGTGTTACTGCCGAACGAAGACGGCAGCTGGCCGGTGCGCCGACTTCTAAACGCCGCGGCACGCGTTGTGCTCGGGCCACCGGCGGCCTTGCCGGCGGTCGATCGCGAGGCGGCCGACTCCGCCGCCGTGCAGAACGAGGCGAAGCGGCGGGTGCTGCATCCCGGGCGGGAGGGCGTGGAACGCGTGGTGCAAGTCTTGCCGAAGCGGGCCAAGGTGGCCAAAGGACCGCGACGCGGCAGGGCCTTATTACCCGGCGAGGCCGTGGTTTGATCGGTTTCTTGTGGGACGGGCGCCCCCTGGCCGAAGATTATGGACAGGCAGACCTTTGCTTGGCCTAAACCTAGGGAGCCTCAACGCGCAGGGCGGCGGGGACGAAGGGGGTAGACAGGCTTCCTGGGTCCTCGGTGAGGTAGAAGGTCGGGATTTTGGGATACTGTTCTTCCACCAGCTGCAGCGTGCGGAAGTCGAAGCTCTGGATGTCGCAGCGGCTTTCCAGCCCGGCCTTCGCGATGGCGCCGGCCAGGGTGGTGACAAAGGTCTGCGGGTCCACGGTGTGATTGCGCAACAGGTCGGGCATGACTTTGGCTTCGGGCCGCGCGGCGGCAGCGGGCGGTATGTAGTCGGGCAGAATCTTCGTTTCCAGGTTGAAGTGCACGGTGCGTGCATTGGCGGCGCGTTCGGCGGCGTTCGGCGTGCTGCTGCCGGCGCCGGTGCTGTAAAACTCCGCGTAAAACGCCGCGAAGCGGAACAGTTGCGCGGCATAGGTCGGCGCATAGGGACTGGGCATGTGCTCATGGGCGGCAAAGGCGACGGCTACCGGCGAAAGCGCCAGATCGTTCTTCTGATCGGGCCCGAAATGGAGCTTGTCGCAGACGAAGGTTGCTTGCGCCTCCGCCGACGAGATATCGCGCAGGTAGACGCGGTTGGCCATCGTGTACGGGGCGCCGTCGGCACGGCGGCAACTTCCGGGGTTATAGAACTGGTCGTGCCAGATCAGCGAGACGCGATCTGTGGAGACGCCGGTGTCGGTCTCCAACTCTGTCGCGAGCTGGTCCAGGCCGCTTTCAAACGAGGGCAGCGTGTTTTCCGGGCGCAGGCCCCGGCCGCCGCGATGAGCGGATACGACAAACCGCTTCAGCCTGGGGTCATCGGGGCGTGCCGCACGCTCTTCGGCAAGAACCCGCTGCAGCAGGTCGGGACGGTCGCTGATGAGCCCGTCCACACCGGTACGGATGACCGCGCGCATGGCTTCCGGATCGTTGGTCGTCCAGGGAACGACACGAATGCCTGCCACTTGCAGCCGGCTGACAGCAACCGTTGGGGTGGTTGCGGGCAGGCCAAAGGCGGCAGGCGCGACCGTACGATCCAGCGGCGACAGCACCGGAATAGGCGCACCGCCGGCCGCTGCGTGCGTGGCAGCCTTCGCCATCAGCTCGCTCCAGGAATTTCGAGGATTGCGAGGATTTTGCATCGCTTCGGGGTGGGATGCCGCGCCACCCGTCTGCGCGAGCAGCCTCATCGTGTGGAGCATTACCGTGTAGAGCATTGCCGTGCAGAACACCACGCCTAAGCCGAAACGTTTTCCGTCCATTCCTGCAGAATCCCGGAGATACATTACTCGGTGATGAACAGGAGGTTGGGCGCATCGATCAGAGCACGGAAGCGACCGCCCGCACTGGTATTCTGACCGTCGGGCGGGCGGCATTGCGCATCGCCCGAATGCACGCCCCGGAGATATCGCTTGGTTGAGCTTGCCTTTTCGATTCTGTCCGCCGATTTTGCCCACCTTGCCGAGGAGATTGCCACGGCGGAGCGCGGCGGCGGCACGGTCGTCCATGTGGACGTGATGGATGGGCACTTTGTGCCGAATATCACCTTTGGACCGCCGGTGGTGAAGGCGATCCGGCCGGTGACGAAGCTGCCGCTCGACTGCCACCTGATGATCGAGGACCCGGATAGGTTTATCCCCGCGTTCGCCGAGGCGGGCGCAGACTTTATCGGCGTGCACGTGGAGGCCTGCCGCCACCTGAACCGGACGCTGCAGCTGATTGCCGACCACGGCATGCAGCCGGCGGTGGTGCTGAATCCGGCGACGCCGCTGGAGATGGTTTTTGAGGTGCTGCCGATGGTGCACCATGTTTTGGTGATGAGCGTGAACCCGGGCTTTGGCGGGCAGAAGTTTCTGCCGCGCGCGGCCGGGCGCATCGCCGAACTGCGCGACCTGCGTGCGGAGCTGGGGCTGAACTACCGGATCGAGGTGGACGGCGGTGTCTCGACCGAGACGGTCGGCGCGGTGGTGGAGGCAGGGGCGGACATGCTGGTGGCAGGTTCGGCAATTTTTCAGCCGGGGAGGACGGAGGAAAACGTACGCGCATTCCTGCTTGCGGCACGGGCGGTTTCCGCGGATTGAGCTGCGGGCGCACCAGATCGCTCATCGGGGTCTCTGCCTGGTCTATATCGCCTGGTCTATATCGCCTGGTCTATATCGCCTGGTCTATATCGCCTGGTTTTGGACCGAGGTGCCGTCCACGTAACCCCGCCGTAGCCCATGCGTCCAATCCTTAGCCGAACCCGCCCAGACGGCAGATGCGCCCCAGGCGCGAAAAGCCTTAGAATGGTCTGCGTACGGGCCGGGTTGGCCAGGGGTGAATTGCGGATGGGTGTCAGAAGCAGGTTTTTCGAGAAGCGCGCGGCACGAATGGCAGGATTTGCGATGGCCGCTCTGTTAACGCAGGTGGCGTCGGCGCAGCCACGGCAGGAACCCGCACCGGCCGCCGCACAGACCGCCCCCGATGCCTCGGGAAGCCCCCAAGCCACGCAGGCGACCCCGTCGGTAACGGCTCCGGCAACCCCCGCCGCGGCTCCGACGCCGAAGCCCAAGAAGAAGTCGCACATCGTGAAGGAAGACCGCGGGCAATCCAAGCCCGCGCCCAACACGCAAGCGAGCGGTACGAAAACACCTGCCGCGAAGCCGGCGAGCACAAGCGCCGCCGACACGGGGACAGCCGCTGCGGGGACAAATGCTGCAGGGACAGCCGCGACCGTAGCTTCGGACACAACTTCATCCAAGCCGAAACACCCGCATATCACCCACGACGATCGCGTGCAGCAGACCAAGGACACCAAGGCCGAGCTGCGCCGGGAGAAGAAGTACAACCCGCTGGTGGGCAAAGACGCCGATCTACCCGACAAGCAGCTTTATGACAAGGCGCTGACCGAGGAAAAAAGGGGCCACTTCGATGTGGCCAGGCTGGACTTGCAGACGCTGCTGAACACGTACCCGGATTCGCAGTACCTGATGCGCTCGAAGCTGGCGGTGGCCAACTCCTGGTTTCAGGAGGGCGGCTCCGCGGCGCTCGCGCAGGCAGAGCAGGAGTACGGTGACTTCATCACCTTCTTTCCGAATGCGCCCGAGGCCTCCGAGGCGCAGATGCGCATGGGCGACATCTACATGAAGCAGATGGATGTGCCCGACCGCGATTACGCCAAGGCGTTGAAGGCCGAGGCGCAATACCGAATCATGCTGAAGACCTACCCGGATGCGCCGGCTTCGGTGCACAAGGAAGCCGAGCAGAAGCTGCGCGACGTGCAGGAGGTGATGGCGCAGCGTGAGTTCGATCTGGGTCAGTTTTATGGGCTGCGCAACAACTACGCGGCCGCGATTGCACGCTACCAGACCACGATCGATACCTATCCGCTCTTCAGCCATATGGACGACGCGCTGATCGGGCTGGGCGATGCCTATGAGGCGGAGGCCAAGCTGATCCGGTCGCAGCCGCTGCCGGAAGGTGCCAAGGCCAAGCTGGAAGAGGAGTATGACGGCAAGGCCGCCGCGGCCTATCGCGAGGTGGCTCTGAATCACGCCGCCGCGCCGCACGCCGAAGACGCCAAGGAACGCCTGCAGACGATGGGTCTGCCGCTGCCTACACCCACGGCGCAGCAGGTGGCCGCCAGCGAGGCCCTGGAAGGCAGCCGGGCGCAATACACCATGCGCAAGCGGCTGGAGCTGCTGCTGATCCGCAAGCCCGACACCGTAACCGCCGCGCAGCTTGGCGCGCCGCCGCTGGAGGATGCCACACCCACCGTGGCGCCGGCGATCATCAAGCAGGTACAGGACGATTTCACCTCGGCCCTGAACCCGAACGCGCCGAAGCCGGCGGCTCCCGCGACCACGGCGGACGCCACGCCGCCAGCCGCCGCGGAGGCACCGCCACAGCCCTCCCCCGCACCGGGTGAAGCCGCTCCCCTGAGCTTCTCCGATGTCGCGCCCGCGGGCCGCGGTGCCAGCGACTCGAGCGTCAGCACCGTGACCGAGGCCGCACCGGCTACGGGCGGCGGCGGTACGGGCATCGGCAACAGCGGTGCAAGTCTTGGGGCCGAAATCCTGACGCCCGGTGTGAGCACCGGCTCCGCGCCGGGCACCATGACCGGCGGCGCCATCACCGATCGGGCAAGCGACGCACCGGCCGCTACCGGTAAGCCCGACGCAAACTACGGTCTGGGGCTGGTTACGCCCAAACCGACCGATAACGCCCCGCTTCCCGCCGCCCAAGGCCCGGCCGCCGCGCCGGATGCGGTGAACGAGGCGGCAGGCAAGGCCCTGCCCGCTGCGCAGCAAAAGGATCCCAACAAGAAGAAGAATCCCAAGCCGGCGTTCGATAAGAACGACGAAAGCTCCAGCAAGCACAAGAAAAAGAAGGGTTTGGACAAGCTGAACCCGTTTTAGGGTGCCGCACATAACGCTCTAACGGCTCCCTCGGCTTCCTGAAGCGAAGTGCCATGTGGAGCAAGATCATATGATCCCGAATAACGCGAAGGACCTGCGTTCAGCTCCATGTGATCTCACAGCATGGGGAAAGCAGGTCCTTCCCAGTGTTTAGGAGGGCAAGCTCATTCCTTTCACCCAAGTGTTGGGGGTTTTCTCGTTTCTTTTTCACAATTTTGCATCCGAGACCGGGAACCGCCGCGCATTAGGTGACGTAGAGAGATTGCAGATGAAACCGGACAGGCGCGAGCGAGGCGGCCGTCCCCCGGCGGCAGGTCCTTCCCTGCGGACTGCCTGAAATGATGAGGAAAAGATGAAGTTTTTGGCAGCCGCGTTCACCACGCTGATGATTCCCCATGCCCTGGCCCAAAGCGCCTGCCCCACGCCGCGTGCCACGAGCCTGACGGGCACGGTACGGGACGGCACACAGGCCCTTATTCCGGGAGCCGTTGTGTCCGTGGATGGCGGTATGTCTGTCACCAGCGGCGCGGATGGCCGGTTTCGTGTGCCCTGCCTGGCTGCCGGCACGCACCATCTGACGGTGCAGGCCGAGGGCTTTGAGGCCGATACCTCGGAGATCACGATGCCTCAGGCCGGTAATGCGTCAGGTGGCCAGACCGGCAACCCGGCCCGCGATCTGGTGCTTATACTGCAGCCCGCAGCCGTCTCCACGAACGTAACCGTGAATGCGGAGGAGGAGGTGGCCGTGGACCCTACCGCATCCGGCCCGACGCTGCGGCTGGACGGCAAGCAGCTGCAGTCGCTGGCCGACGATCCGGACGATTTGCTGCGCGAGCTGCAGCAGCTGGCCGCGGCTGCCGGCGGCAACCCGGCCAATGTGACCATCTCGGTGGACGGCTTCCAGGACTCCAGCAAGCTGCCGCCCAAGAGTTCGATCGCCTACATCGAGGTGAACCCCGACCTGTTTTCGGCGCAGTACCGCAACCCGCCCTTCGGCGGAGGCCAAGTGAACGTGTACACGAAAGCGGGCCAAAGTGCGTATCACGGCGCATTGTTCACCACCAATGGCAGCTCCTGGGAGAACGCGCAGGACCCGTTTTCAACCAGCAAGGGCGCGATCGGCAAGCAGCGCTACGGTTTTGAGTTCACCGGGCCGGTACGCAAGCAGGGCTCCGACTTTTCACTCGACCTGGAACACCGGTCCATCGACAACGTGGGCGTGGTGAATGCGGTCTCGCTCGATAGCGGCGGCAACCCGGTAAACGTCCTGGACACGGTGGAGACACCGCAGCGGTTGTGGATCGGTCAGGCGCGGCTGGACTGGCAGCTGGGTGCGAAAAACACGTTCACCTCAACCTATAGCGCCAACGTGAACAGCCTGCAGAATGTGGGGGTGGGCGGCACGAGCCTGGCCGAGACGGGGTACAACAGCGCGCAGTCGGAGCACGTGTTGCGCTTCAGCAATCTCACCACATTCTCACCCAGCCTGGTGCATGAGGCGCGCGCCTCTCTGCGCTGGAACATCGAAGATGACGTGCCAAACTCCACGGCGGCGCAGGTGCAGGTGGCCGGCGCCTTCACGGGCGGCGGCTCCACCCTGGGGGCGCAACGGCTGTTCGGCTTCCGCACCGAGTTCGATGAAGACGCGATCCTCACGCTGAAACAGCACACCCTAAAGTTCGGCTATCAGTTGAACAACTACGACATTCGCGATCGGCTGACCACGAACTTTAACGGCACCTACACCTTTGGCGGCGGCACCGCGCCTGTGCTGGACGCCAACAATCAGCCGATTGCGGGTCAGACGGCGACGATCACCGGCATCGAGCAGTACCGGCGCGCGCTGCTGGGGCTCCCCGGGGGGACACCCACGGCCTTTTCCAACGTGGCCGGCACACCCACCGTGAACTTTGTGCAGACCCGTGCGGCCTTTTTCATCCAGGACACCTGGAAGGTGAGCCACGGCGTGCAGATCTCCGGCGGGGTACGCTACTTTTTCCAGACCGATCCCACGACGCTGGGCGCGGCCAATCCCCGCCTCAGCATCCTTTGGGCGCCGGGTGCGAAGCCGAAATGGACGCTCTATGCGCATGGCGGCGTGTTTTCGAGCAATATCAGCAGCAACGACTACGCCGAGGTGCAGCGCGAGGACGGCATCCATCGCATCACCAGCACCCTCTACAATCCCGTTTACGGCAATCCCTTCTCCGGCAATATCACGGCCATTCACAGCGTCCGCAGCTTCTCCCCGCACATTATCCAAACAAGTTGGGGGGCGGAGGATATCGGCGGCACGCGCACGCTGCCGGGGGGCTGGACACTGTCCGGCGATCTGCTCTATGGGCGCATCTGGAACGATCTGCGCTCGCCCAACGTGAATGCGCCGCTGAACGGTGTGCCGACCGGACCGCGCGCGCAGGGCACCCCCAATGTGGATAACCTGCAGATGAACAACAGCGGCCAGGGTCATGCCGATGTGCAGTTCTTCGGGGTGGAGCAACACACGATCAAGAATGTGCAATTGTTCGTCGGAGCCGTGCATCTGGACCTGATCGACGACACGGACGACAACGAGCTGAATTCGCCGCAGAGCACCTTCAGCGATGCGGGGGAGTTTGCGCGCCGCACCGGGGAAGGGGTGTGGCAGATCTTCGGCAATGGCAGCTTCACGCTCCCAAAGAAGGTCGTGCTTTCGGGCGACTTACAGGCCTCCGGCGACCAGCACTTCAATATCACGACCGGCTTTGACAACAACGGCGACGGCAACTTCAACGACCGTCCGAACGTCGCGCTGCCGGGTACGCCGGGCGCGGTGCAAACGGCGTATGGGCTGCTGACCGATACCGGCGGGATCGCCCCGGTACAGCGCAATGCCGGCATCATGCCGTGGACGGTGCACCTGGACACGAACATTCAGCGCGCGTTCGTGGTCACCCACGACAGCAAGGCCGAGCACCAGCAAACGCTGACGGTGAATCTGCGCTCTTCGAACCTGCTGAACCATACCAACATCACGGCGGTGGGCGGTGTGTTGGGGTCGCCGCTGTTCGGGGTCGGCTACGCGGCGGATAACGGCCGGCGCGTAGAGGCTGGGCTGCGGTACAGCTTTTGAGGCGAGTACTTGACGATGAGTTTGGGTCGCGATCGGCCATGCCTCCATGGCCCAAACTGTTAGCCTTGAAGGTGATGAGCACAGAGCTTCCCAAGGCGTATGACCCGGCCTCCATTGAGGAGAAGTGGGCCAAATACTGGATCGACGAAAAGCTGTTTGAGGCCGCCGCGCCTCAAGCGAGCGAAACCGCGCAGAAAACCTTCGTCCAGCTGCTGCCGCCGCCCAACGTGACCGGCCGTCTGCACATGGGCCACATGTTCGAGCAGACGGAGATGGACATCCTGGCTCGCTGGCATCGCATGCTGGGTGAGCGCAGCCTGTGGGTTCCGGGCACCGACCATGCGGGCATTGCCACGCAGATGATGGTGGAGCGGCAGCTGGCTGCCGAGGGCGGCCCCACGCGGCAAGCGCTGGGCCGACAGCGCTTCACCGAGCGTGTATGGGCATGGAAGACGCAGTACGGCAGCGCGATCACAGACCAAATGCAGCGGTTGGGCGCGAGCGTCGCCTGGACCCGCGAGTATTTCACGATGGATGAGCGGCTCTCCCGCGCCGTGCGCGAGGCCTTCGTGCGGCTGTGGGACCAGGGGCTGATCTATCGCGGCGCCTACATCGTGAACTGGGACCCGCAGCTGCAGTCGGCGGTTTCCGATCTAGAAGTTGTGCACGAGGAGCGTGCCGGCAGGCTGTACGAGATTCGCTACCCCCTGGCCGATGGCTCGGGGGCGATCACGGTTGCGACGACGCGGCCGGAGACGATGCTGGGCGATGCCGCCGTCGCCGTCAACCCTGCCGATGAACGGTACAGGTCGTTCGTCGGCAAGATGCTGGTACTCCCGCTGGTCGGCCGGGAGATCCCGGTCATTGCGGACGAGTGGGCGCAGCCGGAGTTCGGCACCGGCGCGGTGAAGGTGACGCCCGCGCACGATCCGAATGACTTCGCGATCGGCCGGCGGCACAACCTGCCGCAGCTGAACATCATGGACGAGCAGGCCCGCATCAAGCTGGCGGACTCACCCTATGACGGCCTGGACCGTTACGAGGCACGGGAGCGCATTCTTGCAGACCTGGAGCGGACAGGATTCCTGGTTGCCGTGAAGGATCATGCGATGGCCGTGGCGACAAGCCAGCGCACGGGGGCAACCATCGAGCCGCGCTTGTCCATGCAATGGTTTCTGGCGGTGAATAAGGAACCGGTGCGTGGTGGGGAAAGCATTGCGGCCAAGGCGCTTGCCGCGGTGCGCGACGGGCATGTGCGCTTCACGCCGGAAAACTATGCGAAAACATACTTTGAATGGATGAATCATCTGCATGACTGGTGCCTATCGCGGCAGTTGTGGTGGGGGCATCGGATTCCGGCATGGCATTGCGGCGGCTGCGGGCACATTACGGTAGCGGTTGAGCAACCCGCGAAGTGCGGCGTTTGTCAGAACGATCTCGGCCCCGAGCAGCAGGAGACCGATGTGCTCGATACGTGGTTTTCTTCAGGGCTGCTGCCGTTCACGGTCTTCGGCTGGGATGGAACGGATACGCTCACAGCCGATCTCGCCGCCTTCTACCCGACCGACCTGCTGGTCACCGGCTTCGACATCCTGTTCTTCTGGGTGGCGCGCATGACCATGCTGGGCTGCCATCTGATGACCGATGTGCCCATGCCGGACGGGTCGCGGCGCGCGCTCAAGGATACGGTGCCGTTTCGCGAGGTATACATCCATGGCCTGATTCGCGATGCCAATCGCGAGAAGATGTCGAAGACCAAGGGCAATGTGATCGACCCGATCTCGATCATCACGCGCTACGGCACGGATGCGGTGCGCTATACGCTGGCCTCGCAGGCCTCGCCGGGGACGGATATCGCGTTCAGCGAGGCGCGGACGGAAGGCTATCGCGCGTTTGCGAACAAGATCTGGAACGCGGCGCGATTTTTGCAGTTGCAGATCGGGCGCGGGATGGCGGCGGGGTATGCGGTCTGGCTGGGATCGCCGGCCGCGGTGGGGGAGTCAAGCTCCCGGCCGCAAACCCTCGCGGAAGACACGCCGCTGGAGACGCGCTGGATTTTTGCACGGCTGAGCGCGGTGGCGGAGGAGATCGACAAATCGCTTGGGAACTACCGCTTCGACGAGGCGGCACAGGCGATGTACCAGTTCTTCTGGGGCGAGTTCTGCGACTGGTACCTGGAGCTGGGGAAACTGCGGCTGAACTTTGAGGCCGAGCACAACGCCGCCACGGCGATCACGCTGCAATCGTTGGTGACGGTATTTGAGGCCGCGCTGCGGCTGCTGTCGCCATTCATGCCCTTCCTCACGGAGGAGCTTTGGCATGCGCTGTATGCATCGCTCGATCTGCCGGTGCCCTCGGCCTCTATCGCATTGACGCGCTACCCGCAGGCTGCAGATTTCCCTGCCGATATGGGGAGCATCGCAGCAATGCTTACCTTGCAGGAGCTGATCGTCGCCGTTCGTGCCCTGCGCAAGGAATTGGGCGTCCCGGAGAAAGAAGCGGCCCCGGTGCGGGTGCACGCCGCGGAGGGTATTGCCTTGTTGGCTGCGGCGAATGCCGATATGCTGAGCCGTTTGGCAAGGGTGAGCGCGGTGGAGATCGTCCCTGCTCCGCCCACCGGCAACGGCGCGCGCTCTACGGCTCAGTTCGACGTGGCTGTCGTGTACCAGCGGCAGATCGATGTCGCCGCCGAGCGGGAACGGCTGACCAAAGAGCTGGCGCGTTTGGACAAGGGCATGACATCGGCGGAGAAACAGTTGGGCAGTGAGACTTTTCTGGCCAAAGCTCCGGCACATATCGTGGACGGACTGAAGAAGCAGGCCGCGGAGACACGCTCGCTGAAGGAAAAGGCCGAGGCCGCGCTGGCCGCCCTGCCGAGGGCATAGGTCACGGCGCTCCCAGCCGGTTGGGGTGCACCGTTCTTCCTTGAAACAAGGAACGGTATGCCGTTTGCGGTTGTTCGACATTTCATGGCAACACATCGTTTGCTGCCGCAACTACACGCCATTCTCACGACGATGAAACCGTCGTGGGAACGGGGCACCCAAGCGTCCGCTCGGCGGCGTCTTACCGTGTGAGGAGATTCAATTATGGCAGTGCAAAAGACACCGCATAGCAGCACCGAACAGGATGTGAACTCGGCGGAGATGGATCTTGAGCCGAATATGAATCCGCAGGATTCATACCGCGCAGACCCGAAGCTGTACGAAAACAGCGACGGCGCGCAAACCGCGGGGAATCGCTCATTTCATTCAACGGCCGGCCGGGACAACCAGCCCAAGTCGATCGACGAGGGCACGGCGAATACGCCCCCGAACGGACCGACCTTGCCCCAGGGTGATGCGCAAGGCGTCACGAACTCCATGGGTAGCAAGGAGCGGGCGACCCAGGAAAAGGTATTGGGTAAGTAAGCTAGAAACCCTCTTAACAGAAGGGGCCTCGCACCGATGCGAGGCCTCTCTTGTTTTCCATTGTTTCGAATGTCGTCTTCATTCCGATAGACGAGTATTTCGTCAAAGAGCCGCTACGCGTTACGGTAGCTCTCGGTGGCGCGACCGTCCTTGCGAGTGGTTTCTTCTTTGTCCGCAATGGCGCGCTGGTCACCGACGGGTTTGTTGTGCGCCTTGGGCCCCGCTTCATGCGCGGCGGGCGAGTGTGCGTGGGCTCCGCCCGGTACGGCATCGGCGGTACCTGCGGTGTGCCGGTCGTTTTCCTTCATAGCTTCGATCGAGTCCTTGCCTGCGTGCTCTGACATGCTTACTCCTTGCCGCCGGCGATGGTGGGCGCCGGGATGTTCTGTGTATCGTTCGTGTGGTCGATGGCCGTGTTCACGGGTGTGTCGCCGAAATCCTGTGCGCCGTAATCGTAGTCGCTGCCGCCGTCGGTGTCCTGCGGCTCGCTCGGTTGCGCGGTGCGCTCCGGCTCGTCGAGCCCCCAGCCCTGTTCGTGGGCATATTCCCCGGCGAGACCGCGAGTGTGCTCGCCGAAACCCCTTGGTTCTCGAAGCGGCTCGGCGGCCTCTTCGGGAGCCTTCTGCGTTTCCTCTGCCATGCAAACCTCTCCGTTGTTGAGATGGCACCGCCGTGCTCTGCGTTAGCTGCGCTATAGAGCTCCCGACAAGGCGGCTATTTCGCGGACGCGGCCTGGGCCGAGCCGGGCGGCAGTTCCGCCTGCTCCACCGCGATCGCCACATTTTCGTGTTTGATCTCCAACCGCAGCCGGTTGTAAAGGCTCATGTAGAAATTGGCAATCCAAACGGTCGCAAACCAGGCCACCATATAGCCGCGCCAGCCGGTGTACAGCAGCTGAAAGTTGAACAACAGCAGCGCCAGAGCGGCAACATAATGCGAAAAACAGTACTCGCAGGTGAACAGGTAAAAGAATTTGCGTTTAGGCAGATTCTGAGCGCTTTGGCTCTTGTCCATGCAATACTCTCGCGGCTCGCGAAAGACCTCCTCATGCGTCACGGTCCAGGCGGCCGAAGCGACGGGCAGGGCGAGCAGCAGAAGGACGCCGGCCTGATGGGTGAGCGGTTCGGACAGAAGAGCGGGCATATGTCCTCGAGCAAGGGGCCGGTTCACTCGATAGGATGCAGATCCTTCCCCGGGGTCGCGGAAGTGCGCCGTGGCGTTGCCTCGAGTGAGTTTGTCGTCCCTCTGGCCCGAGTTGAGAGCCGGGTCGCTCGCCCGCCCGCGGTCATTGCGCGTACGCCGCACCGTACCGTGCAGCGATACGATAAGGGAGATGGGGAGCGTGCGCCAGGGCAACACGATCGACGGGGCCGAGGTGAACCGGGCGCTGACGCACACGCGGTTGGGCGGCGCCGTGCGGCACTTCGCCGAGGTGGAATCCACCAACGATCTCGCGCTTGCGGCGGTTGCCGCGGGCGCGCGCTGCGGGGCATGGGTCGCCGATGCGCAGACGGCCGGCAGGGGGCGTGGCGGGCATCGTTGGCACTCCGCGCCGGGCGACGGATTGTATGTGACGGCGCTGTTCACGCCACGACTGCCGGCCTCGGCCCTGGAGCTTTCGCTCGCTGCCGGACTGGCGGCGTGGGAGGCCATCCGCGAGGTGACTGGGCTGACGATGGATATTCGCTGGCCGAATGACCTGGTCACCCGCGACCTGTCGCAAGCCGCGGCGGGAAACCTGACCGGAACCGCGCGCGCCAGCCGCAAGCTGGGGGGCGTGCTGGCCGAAACCGCCGTCTACCCGGCCGAGGGAGACCGGCCCGCACGACTGCGGTACGCCGTCATCGGCATCGGCATCAACGTGGCGCACCGGGGCTTTCCGCCGGAGCTCGCGACCGCGGCCACCTCGCTTTTTTTGGAAGGCTGGCAGTTGCCGGAGCGTCAACCGCTGCTGATCTCCCTGCTGCAGCGGCTGGACCGACAGATCGGCCAGATGGAGACGGAATACGCCCAGGACGCATCGCCGGGAGCGAACCCGCTGCCCGGTTCGGCCGTCAGCCATGACGTGCTGCAACGGCTGAGCGAGGCCTCCACCTGGGTGCGCGGCAAACGCGTTCATGTGCCGGAGGACGGCGGCTATACTGGCGTGACGGCCGGCCTGGACCGGAGCGGATTCTTGCTCGTGGACGGCGACGACGGCATCCGTCGCACGGTGCGTTCGGGCGGGGTACGAGAGGTTTAGGCTACGGCGGAACAGACGATGCTCCTGGCAATTGATATCGGCAACTCCAACACGGTGCTGGGCCTGTTCGATCTGGGCGACACAGGAGAAGGTGCGGGTGAAGCGCCGCGCGCGGTCGCCGACTGGCGCATTACAACGCCTTCCAAGCAGACGCCGGATGAGATCGGCATGCTGTTTCGCTCGCTGTTTGCGATGCGCGACCTGCAAACAGAGGCGGTAAAGGGGGTGGTGATCTCCTCGGTGGTACCGCCGCTTGATGCCGGTATGCGCCGCATCTGTGAGTCCACCTTTCACCTGAAACCGCTATTCGTGGAGCCCGGCGTAAAGACCGGGCTGCCCATTCTTACCGATCATCCGAACGAGGTCGGCGCGGACCGCGTGGTCAACTGCGTGGCAGCCTACGATCTGGTCGGCGGGCCGGCGGTGGTGGTCGATATGGGAACCGCGACGACCTTCGATGCCATCTCGCGCAAGGGTGAGTTTCTGGGGGGAGCGATCGCGCCGGGATTGGGCATCTCCGCCGAGGCGCTGTTTGCGCGGGCCGCCCGGCTGTCGCGCGTGGAGATCAAGAAGCCGTCGAAGATCATCGGCACGAACACGACGGATAACATCCAGATTGGGCTGTATTACGGTTATATCGGCCTGGTCGACGGCATTCTGGAACGCATGGTGGCCGAGCTTGGACCGGACACGAAGACGATCGCAACCGGCGGACTGGCCGCCCTGATTGCGGACGGCTCCAGGCATATCGGGCGCGTGGAACCCATGTTGACCCTGAACGGTCTGCGCCTGATCTGGGAACGGAATCACTGGGAACGAAACATCTGGGAACGGAACCGGGAGCGGGAGCGGACTCCGGATCGACGGCGCTGAAGCCCGCTCCCCCTTTGCCGCAAGGACCATGCGCCTTTGAATTATTTTGAATATTTCAGCGAGATCGAGGAGCGTTTTGTCGCGCGGCGCGGCTCCGTGCTGCTGCTGTCCACGCTCGATTGGGCCTTGATTGAGACCTGGCGCGAGGCGGGCGTACCGCTGGCCGCCGTGCTGCGCGGGATCGATAGCGCCTTTGACAAGCACGAGGCCAGGCGGGCGCGGAGCAAGGGCCGTCTGGCCAAGGTGAACGGCCTGGCCTGGTGCGCGCAGGCCGTGATGCAGGCCACGGCGGAGCTGGCCGAGGCCTCCGTGGGAGCGCACACGCAACCCGGCGCGGAGCACCGCGCGGAGCAGGATGCGCGCGGGCGTGAGACCGGGTTCGAAGCGGCGCGCGTGGCCCGCTTTCTGGAGGCAAACGCGGCGGCGCTGGAAGGTGCGGCGGCGGGGGATGTCGATCTTGCGGTGGTCGCGGCCTTTGCGGACACCCCGGCACGGCTACGGGAGCTTGCCGACGAGGTGCGTGGGGGGGTGCAACCGGCCATGGATGAGCTCGACCGCCGGCTGACGGTGCTGGAGGAGCGGCTGCTGGCGGCGCTGATCGCCGGGGTGCCGGAGGCCGAACTGCTGACCCTGCGCGAGGCCGCCGACCGCGAGCTGGCACCCCTGCGTAGCCGTATGGGGGCCGTCCAAAGCCGGCAATTACGTGAGCAGTTCATGCACAGGCGGCTCTTTGAGAGCTACGGCCTGCCGCGTCTGAGTCTGTTTTATATGCCGCTCGACCTCGGAAGCCAGGAGACCGCAGCTTGAATTTTTTGGGGTTTTTGAGTTCTGGAGACTCTAGAGGTTCTGGAGATTCTGAAAGCGGAGCGCCCGAGGCGGAGGCGGCTCTGCCCGCCGGCAAGTTGCGGATAGAAAAGCTCGTCTACGGCGGGGGCGGTCTGGCTCATACAGTGTCCGGGCAGGTCGCGTTGATCCCGTTCACGTTGCCGGGTGAGTTGGTCGAGGTTCAACCGACGGAACAGGCCGGGATGGGGGCCGGGGTGGAGACCAAGCCAAGCGAGACCGTGCGGGTGCTGGAGCCTTCGCCCGACCGCGTGAAACCGGCTTGTGTCCATTTTGGAACATGCGGCGGATGCCAGTACCAGATGGCGGCCTACCCGGCGCAGCTCGCGGCCAAGGCGGAGATCCTGCGCGAGGTGCTAACCCGGGCGGGGCTTGATAAGCTGCCGGCGTTGCAGACCTGGGCATCTCCGGAGCCCTACGGCTACCGCAATCGCATCCGTTTGCGCGTGCGGCAGGTCGGCGGGGAGCTCCGGCTGGGGTACAGCGTGCGGGGCACACAAGAGTTTCTGCCGATCCGCATGTGCCCCATCGCCGCACCCGCACTTTGGCGTGCGGCGGAGGCTTTGCAGGCGCTCGCCGGCGACAACCGCGAGGCAAAACGCTGGCTGGGAGCCGCCGCCGAGGTGGAGATCTTCTGCACACCGGACGCGAGCCGTCTGCAGCTCACGCTCCTGTGCCCGGGCAAGCCGCTGCGGAATGAGGCGGGCTTTCGACGCTTCGCCGAGGCGCTGCACGGCACCCTTCCAACGCTGAGCGGAGCAGGGGCGGCACGCCTGGAGCCGCGCTCGGGTCGTGCGCTGGAGACGCTTGCGGCGTGGGGCGCGCCGGGGCTGCCCTACACCGTTCATGGAGAGCTTTATTGGGTCACCCGCGGTGGATTCTTTCAGGTGAACCGTTTTCTGCTGCCCACGCTGACCGATCTGGTAACGGACGGGCGAACGGGCGAGCAAGCCTGGGACCTGTTCGCCGGGGTGGGCCTGTTTTCACGACTGCTGGCGCGGCGATTCGGCGCGGTGACGGCCGTGGAGGCCAATCCGGCGGCGAGCCGGGATCTGCGGGCCGCGCTCGCCAAACTCGGGGCCCAGCACCGGGCCGTGGAGGCCACCACGCTCCTCTTCCTGCGCCGCGCCGTGCTGGAACGGGAACGCCCGGAGCTGATTGTGCTGGACCCCCCACGCGCCGGAGCCGGCGAGGAAGCCTGCACGCTGCTGGCGCGGCTGGCACCCCGTCAGATCGTCTACCTGTCCTGCGATCCGACCACGCTGGCACGGGATCTGGCCGTTCTGACGCGTTCGGGGTATGGGCTCGGCGCGCTGCACCTGATAGATCTGTTTCCGCAGACATATCACCTGGAGACGCTGGCGGTGCTCAACCGCATCGCCTAGGCGTTCTCTCAGGTTCAGGGTAGCGCTTCCCATGCCGGTCGTCGGTGCTCCCGCATTTTGGATGAACGGTGCGCCGCTTGTGGAACCGCCCCGCGCGCGGCGTGTGCCCCTGCTGGCGGCGGCGCTGGCCTTTGCGTCGGGAATCGTGCTGGCGCGCCAGTGGCACGAGCCCCCGATGCTGCTGCTTGCGATGGTGTTTTTGACGCTTCTGGCCTGCCTGGCGGGGGCGCACTCAGCGGCCACAGGATGGCTTGCGGTGCTCGCGCTGTGGGTGGGAGTCGGCTGCTGCTGCGCGCAGTGGCAGTCACCGATTCCCCGCCAGACGGCCCTGACGGCCTACGCGGATGGCCTGAGCCGCACCGTGCGCGGCCGTGTCGTTGCGGTACACGCCCTACGTCCCAAGGAGGTCAACAGCGCCGCGCCCAACGTGGCCCTCGTCACCGCGCCGTGGCTGGTGGAGCCGGGCGGATGGGAGGGCGAAGCCGGCGAACCGGGCGCTATGGTTGACCTGGCCGTGGATGCCGTGGAGCAGGTAACCCCGGATACCGCCACCATGGTTCCGGTCGCCGGCGGTGTGCGCGTAACCGTCCTGCGCCCCATGAGACCATTTCAATGCGGCGATCGGCTCGAACTGCCGCTGCGGCTGAAGCTGCCGGAGATTTACCGCGATCCGGGTGCGTTTTCCTACAACGATTGGCTGCTCGCGCAAGGCATCGGCGCGAGCGCCAGCGCCCAGGGCACGACCCTGAGAGTGTTAGGCACAGGCAACAGCTCGATTCCCTGTCACCTGCAGGCCGCGCAGCGCTGGGCGGCCGCTCGGGTGGAGGCGCTGCCGCACAGCCCCGCCAATGCGCATCTACCCGCCGCGCTGCGCCTCTCGCCGGACGACGCGGGGATGCTGGCGGCCATGCTCTTCGGCGACAAACAGGCGCTCCGCGCGGAGCTGCGCGCCGGCTTCGAGCGCACCGGCACATTTCATCTCTTTGTTGTCTCCGGTCTGCACGTGGCGCTCTTTACCGGAGGGCTTTTTTGGCTACTGCGCAAGCTGCGGCTGCCGGAGATCCCCGCCACGGCTCTGACGATCCTGCTGGCGCTGGGCTATGCCCTGCTGACCGGCTTCGGCGTGCCCGCGCAACGGGCGTTGGCCATGAGCGCGGTATACCTGATCGCCCGCGCGCTGGACCGGGGCCGCTCCGGGCTGAATGCGCTGGGCGCGGCGGCGCTGCTGATCCTCCTCGGCGATCCACGGGCGCTGTACGAGGCGAGCTTTCAGATGACCACGCTGGTCATTCTGGGCGTTGCCGGCCTGGGGGTGCCGGTGACGGAGCGGCTGCTCGGCGATTGGCGGGCGAGCGTCGGTAGCCTCCAGACGCTGGAATTGGATACGGTTCTTCCACCGAAGGTCGCCGCGCGCCGTGTCCGGCTGCGGATGTGGAGCACACTCCTGCCGGATCTCACCGGTTGGAAGCCTGCGCACGCTGCCCCGGAGCTGGTGGTGCGGGCCGGATTGGCGATCGCGGAGGCGGTTCTCCTCTCAGCCTCGATCGAGCTGTGTATGGCGTTGCCGATGGCCCTGTATTTTCACCGTGCGATGCCGCTGGCAATGCCTGCCAACCTGCTCGTTGCGCCGTTTGCGGCGGTACTGGCCGGTGCAGGGGTGCTGACCTTTGCCACTGCGGTGATCAGCCCCGCCGCTGCAGCTGTGCCGGGAATCTTCACGGCCCTGCTGCTGCATCTGGTGCGCGGCATCGTCGATTACCTGGGCCGGGGCCACAGCCTAGGGAGCGATTGGCGCGTGCCCGCTCCACCCGCGGCCGGCATCGTGCTCTTTTGCCTGCTCCTGTGCCTGGCCTGCTGGGGGCTGCGAGCCCGCCGACCGGGGATCGTTTGGGGTGGCGCGGCGGCGGCGGTGCTGCTGCTGGCGGCGGTGCTGTGGCCGGTGCCGGTGGCGGCCCGCCCCGGTGCGCTGGAGGTTACAGCCATCGATGTGGGCCAGGGCGACTCGCTGCTGGTCGTCTCGCCCGAGGGCCGGACGCTGCTGGTGGACGCCGGCGGTCCCGTCGGGCGGCTCACCACGAGTTGGGATGTCGGCGAGGAGGTCGTGGCGCCCTATCTCTGGTCGCGCCGCATCCGCCGCCTGGACGCCGTGCTGATTACCCACGCGCACAGCGACCACATTGGCGGCATGTCGGCGGTGCTGCGCGATCTGCGCCCGCGCGAGCTCTGGTACAGCATCCAGCCCGGAGAATCCCCTGCCCTGCGCGCGCTGCTGGCCGAAGCGCGCGATCTCGGGATCGTCGTCCATGCGCTCGAGGCGGGGCAAAACTTTCACTGGGGCGGAATTGCTGCAAGTGTGCTCTCCCCCGAGCCGGGGTACCGGAATCCAGGGGCGGCCCGCAATGACGACTCGCTAGTCATGCAGCTGAATTGGGGACGTGCCAGTGTGCTGCTGGAAGGCGACGCCGAAGCCCCGAGCGAGGCGGCCATGGTCGCCGATGGGCGGCTGCGGCCGGTGACCCTGCTGAAGGTCGGCCACCACGGCAGTCGCACGTCGACGAACCCCGCGTTTCTGGCCGCGGTGGCCCCGCGTGCGGCGGTCATCAGCGTGGGTCAACACAACACCTTCGGCCATCCGCGCGAAGAGGTGCTCGACAGGCTGGAAAGTGCGCATGTGCGCACCTTTCGCACCGATCGCCAGGGCGCTGAAACCTTTCTGCTGGGATCTGACGGCAGCCTCCGCAGCCTGCCCGCGGGGGCGGCGTATAACTAAGCCAGAGCTGTCTTCGGGGAGGATGGGAACGCATGGATGAGGTCCAAAAGAGCCTGGAAAGCGGCGTAGTCGCCACGGAAACCGCCATCCCGGAGCTGGTCACGGCAGCCTCCAGCTCCGAACAGGACGCGGCGGGGCAACGCGAAGAGGCCAAGCTGCTCAGGCGTCTGCAGATGATGATGAACATGGTGATGGGCGTGATCGCGCAGGACACGACCCTGACCTACGATGACGCGGCGGCCATGGTCGTCGACGCCCGCAACGCCGCCCTGGCGATGTTTCCCGGCAAGGAGCTGGCCTATGACCTGATCTGGAAACCGCGCTTTGCCCGGCTGATGCGCGAACGTTTTCGGCTGGTCTAGGGGCCAATCCCTTCAATGATGGAAATACCCGGTCGTTGACGGCTCGCTTCTTGGGTATGAACGCCTCCGGCAGAAGGCCGGCAGCTCGATTCCTGTTCCAGATTCCCTATCCTCTTCGCGTCGCGCTGAGCTTCGACCCTCCAGCTCCCTTCGTGCACCTGAGACATTACAAGCGTGCTTTGCCGCAATCGCGATTTACGATCACTACCTGTCCATGCGTTCGAGTATCGGGCCCAGCAGATAAGCCACGAAGAACCCGCCGCTCCAAATGATTGCCGAGCCCCAGAGGACGATGCGACTGAGCCTGCTGACCTCGCCGCAAGTAGTTGGATCGTCCGACGCACAAACCTCCCCTTGCCTAAGCCGAGGCGCGACGATGTACGTCATCAGGAAGCTCGCTGAGATCAGGGTTCCCGCGATGCTGAAGGTCCATATCTTATGACGGGAGAGACTCACTAACCATGGAGCCGCGGAGAGCAGTGACGCAACGGTGGTTCCCAGTCCAAGGAGAACGAGGACCGACGGCAACGCACAGCAGATAAGGGTGCTGAAGGAGCTGAAGAGCGAGAAGTAGTTAAGCAGGGCTGCGCGTCTTGCCCTGCGCTCCGGCGCAAGAGGGACATTCATCGAGCTCATTGGAGTTCCGAAATTGTTGTGTAGCGCAGCGTATCCGGCACCTTGCCCTTGGCTGCCTGGGGCAATGTTCCGGCGATCGTTACGGTTTTGCCCAGCAAGGCTGTGAAATCGCTCGGCGAGGCTGCCGGTCTTAGCGCGAAGCGGTCCTGGGTTCCAGCCACCTCGAAGAAGGGGGCGGCGAGGGTTCCGGTGATCCTGCCTTTGGCAACAATGGCGGCGTCCTTGTGAGTGAACCCGTTCTTTTCAACCGCCTCGTTGAATTGACGCATGAAAGCGCTGCTGCCGGGGCTCAGCTTGACGGAGACCAGGCCGGTGTTCAGGTCTACGTCCACCATGTTCACACCTTGAATGCCCTTCATCGAAACGTGAATCGCATGGGCGCATGGAGCGCAGTCCATGCCGAAGACCGTGAGGTTGACCTGCTGATATTCCGCACGGGCGGGAAGGGTGAACAGAACAAGAGCGATAGCTGCGATGGCCTTTTTCATGGCATTCCTTTAGTGAGAGCTGTTGTGTCCAGAGAACCGGAGATAGCTGATATTGATGGCGAAACGCACGCGTTCCCGGCCGTAGAGTGACTCGGAGGCGTCGCGGTAGACAGGGGTCTGCGCCCCGCCTTCGATTGCCACATTCTTGAAAATGGCAAGGACGGAGGGGCCGAGCCAGATGCTGGTCGCGCTGCTGGCTGGCAACAAGCTGCCGGCCGATCGAACATTCCCTGTGTGCTCGCCGGTCAGTTCCGCAAAGCCTCGATAGTCCCATTGGTCATAGCCGCGCCGCAGCCTGGCAGGCCGGTAGCCATAGACGCCGCTCCAGGAGATCGTGTCGGGGCGCCGGTTATGGGAGTCCGGGACGAAGCTCGTATAGCCGCCCCCAACCCACAGATATTGACTTCGGGAGGCATACCCGCTCGCAAGCGAGCCGGCTATACCCGGTGCTCGATGCAAACCGGCAAGCAGGCCGGAGTCCTGTTGCGGACCTGGAACGACAACGCCGAGCGAGGCAGTGGACTCGATCCGCTTGCCGACGCTTGTGACGGAGTGGAGGAACCTCCAGGAAGCTCCGGCCGACCACTCGCCGGTCGGCATGATCCGGCTCTCCGACAAAGAGCCGCTGCCGAACGTTGCGGGCAGAAAGACGTTGACGGTAAGGTGTGGAGTGATGCCATAGCCGCATCCCGTCCCTGTAGAGAACTGTGTTCCCTGCGTTCCATTGCGGCCGAAGATGCCGGTGTCGCAGCTAACCTCTCCCTGCGAGTTAACCGGTGTTGCGTAGCCGAAGACCGGGCCATGGTCTGTGGCGAACGCTGTGCTTGTCAGCACGAAGGCGCCGGCAAGGAGCCGAATTGTTTTCATGAGTGCTCCGAGATTTGAACAGCATGAGACGCAAGCACACCTATGGTGCGCAGGTCACTGGGTCAAAACGGAGCGATCAGATGCGAAGAACAGTGGTTCTGGCGATCAGCAAACCGGGCGGGGGATGCTCCTCGGGGAAACGGAAGAGCGATAGGTTGATCGGAGACAGCGGGACAAAACCAGCCAGCATCCAGCTTGCAAGGATGGATACCAATCGCAGGTGCGGTGCGAAGGCGGCGCATTGCGGGTGAACATCAACATGAGATTCGATCCGGCAGCAGCCCGTTTTGGCCATCGCTCCGCAGTCGCCATGCATGGAGCGGCAGCAAGCGCGCTCCTTGTGAGTCATCGCGCTGTCCGGCGCACAGGCGAGTACCGGTGCTGTCGTTAGCAGCAGCAGGAGAATCGCGACGAAGCTGGCAAACCGGCGCACAGTACGAGTATATGCGCTCCTGGATGGCGCACAAAGACATGGGATTTTCAGACCGATGGTGAGCCTCAAACCCATGTTGATTCATCAATAGTGTTGCGCTGGCGCTCGAACGACTGTTGCTGGTAGCAATAAATCAGAGCCGGTCCAGCCAAATTGCGCGGGCAATTATTCCCTAACGGCTCGTTGTAATTGTGGAACGATCCTTACAGTGCAGCGACACATGCTTCGCAAGCGTTCACAGGAGGTATTACATGTCTGAAACAGAGCTGCCCGTTTGGCAGATCAACTCAGTGCGCACAGGCCCCCGCGGCAGTACGCCGGTCGTCTTTGTGCACCCGGCAGGCCTGGACCTGACGTATTGGGATGCGCAGATCGAGGCGCTTTGCGACAGCTACGATACAGTCGCATTTGATCTCCCGGGCCATGGCCGCAGCCCAGGTACAGTATCCGACTGGACGTTGGGGAACGCTGCCCTGATGCTTGCGCAGGTGATTCGTTCTACGGGAGCAGACTCCGCCCATGTGGTGGGTCTTTCCGTGGGCAGCGTTCTGGCACAATTGCTCGTCGTTGAGCAGCCCACCCTCGTGCACTCTCTCACTCTCATGGGCGCTGCACCGGTCTTTTCCGACGCAAGCAGAAACGGGATGCTGGAACGTTCAAAGCTCTTGAAAGCCCGTGGAATGCAGCCGGTCATTCAGTCATCCATCGAGCGTTGGTTTGCTCAAGAGACGATCGTTCGACGGCCGGACCTTATCGATCGGGCCACCAAGACGATCATGGCGGATGATCCGCTGATCCACGCTGCTTTGTGGGACATGATGTATCAATTCGATGTGCGGGCAAAAATCTCTGGCGTGACCTGTCCGACGCTCCTCGTCACAGGTGAATTGGACAAAAGCACACCACCCTCCGCGGCGCAAGCCATTCATGAGCAGATCTCCGGCTCGCAGATAGAAATTGTTTCCGGGGTCTCCCACATGGTCGCGCTGGAAGCCCCTGCTCGGATCAACGAATTGCTTGCCGGCTTCTTTGCAAACCAGAAGTTACCCGTTTGATTTCCATTTCAGGGCGTGATCGAGTGTATGAATCCTGGAAGACGAAGCGGGCCTTCCAGGATGAGAATTCAGGCTCTCGTTGCCGAGTTCCCCAACGTCGTTTGAAGATCCTCGGCAAGAAGCGATCTCCGAGATGATGTTTGCGTGAAAGCAGTTGCAATATGAGGTGAACTGGGCAGCAACATCAGTTTTTCTGAAGCGATGCGATGACCTCGACGACCACCTTGCGTACTGGCTTGAGATCGATACTGGGTACCAGGGCATCTCGGTCGAAGTTCGTTGCCAGTGCATCGACGCCGAAGAGCGCACGCGACAAGCGTGGGTAAAGCAACTGGCCGAGCAGCCTTTGCGCCGCCTCATAGCTTCCCGAAGCGGAGAGCTTGAACGTGGTCTTGAGGTAATCCGCGAGGCGAGCGTGGACCTGTGTGAACAGCTGATCGAAGTACTGCGCGGCCTGCTCCGGAAATTTTTCCGCCTCCGCAAGGCTCACGCGGATCATCTGGATCGACGCCTGGTACAGCAGAATCTCCATGTACCGTCCGCAAAACAGGGTGAGAGCTTCCGCGGGTTTGTCTGAGTAGTCGGCGGGCTGCCTCAATCTAAGCAGGAAGAGGCCTCGCACCAACTCGATGACGTCGAGGAAGAGCTTCTCCTTGCTCTCGAAGTAGGCATAGAGGGAACGCTTTGAAGTTTCAGCGCGGCCTGCGATCACGTCCATTGACGTCCGCTCGAAGCCAAATTCCAAAAACACATCTTTGGCAATGAACAGAATATGCTCGCGAAGCTGGTCGCCACGTCTTGCCATACCCTATTGTCGCTTATTTGCCGCGCTTGACAACCGCCATGCGGTACGTTAGCGTCTACTTTGTAGACGGTACTGTACCGTTTTATAAAACTCACGGAGAACATAATGATCGTCGTCACCACCCCCACAGGCAATATAGGCAAACAGGTCCTTGCGGATCTGCTCCAAAGCGGCGAAGCAGTGCGCGTGATCGTACGCGACGCGTCCAAGCTCCCGGCGGACATCGGCCAACGCATTGAAGTGATCGAGGGCTCCCACGGCGATATGGACGTGGTCAACCGGGCGTTCCAAGGCGCTGACACCGTATTCTGGGTCGTCCCGCCGGATATGCAGACCAAGGACGTCACAGCTGCCTATGTGAACTTTACAAGGCCGGCGGCCGAAGCCTTCAAGAGCCGGGGAGTGAAGCGGGTGGTTGGAGTTTCCGCGCTCGGACGCGGTTGGCCGAAGCATGCCGGGCTGGTTTCGGCGTCACTCGCCATGGACGATCTTATTGCCAGCACAGGCGTGAGCTACCGCGCGCTGGCCAACCCCTCGTTTATGGAAAATCTCATCAATCAGGCGGGCGCGCTCAAGAATCAGGGAATGTTCTTCTCTCCTTTAGTCGGTGACCGCAAGTTTCCTACCTGCAGCACCCGCGATATCGCCACCTCCGCGACCAAACTGCTGCTGGATACAACCTGGAGCGGGACGGGACATCTCGCGGTGCTTGGCCCCGAAGATCTGTCGTTCAACGAGATGGCGCAGATTTTGTCAGATGTGCTGGGCAAGCCGGTGAAGTTTCAGCAGATGCCCATGGAGGCGTTCAAGGCCAGGCTGGCCAGCTTCGGAACGTCCGAGGCCATGTCGCAGGCCTATGTCGACATGATGACAGCCAAGAACGAGGGCATGGACAACGCCGAGCTACGCACCTCTGAAAACACGACGTCGACCGGCTTTCGCCAGTGGGCGGAAGAAGTGCTGAAACCTGCAGTTCTCCGCTAACCGGAGTCGCCGGGCAAGTCACGCAATTTAACGAAGCTCGATAGAGGTTATTTCTATGAAGATCAATGCACGAAGAACGATGCTTGCCGCGATGGCCTTATCCATCAGTTCCCTGGCTGCTACGGCCGCCGGCAGTAAACCGAGCGAGATACAGAAGGCTCTGACCGTCTCCCAGGGAATCGGCGACCGGGACCCATCGCTGGCTACCAGGTACATCGACCCGCAACACTTCAAAAACCATAACCCGATGGCATATGACGGGGTGGATGGAATCAAGGGTTTCATCAGTCATCTTCCTCAGGGAAAAAGCTCTCTAAAGGTTGTGCGCGCGTTTCAGGACGGACCCTACGTCTTCACGCAGTCTGAAGGCGACCTGTACGGCCAGCAGGTCTTCTTCGACATCTATCGCTTCGAGAACGGTTTGATTGTCGAGCACTGGGACAATCTCACGGCTATAACGCCCGCGAACGCGAGTGGTCATACCCCGGTCGACGGCCCCACGCAGGCGACAGATCTCAAGGACACTGAGAAAAACAAGCAGTTGGTCAGGAATTTCTACGAGGCAATCTTTCTCAAAGGTCAATTCGATCAGATGCCACAGTATTTCGACGGCGACAAGTTCGTTCGTCACGACGCTCGTGGCGGGGATGGATTGTCAGCGCTGGGTGCGCTCATGCAGGAGCAGGCCAAGCAGGGAGTGGTGATGAGCGTCGGCAAAATTAATTTGGTGCTCGGCCAAGGCAACTTCGTCCTGGTTGCTGCTTCCGGTTCCATCGCCGACAAGCCGGTCGCCTACTATGACCTGTTCCGTGTTGAAAACAACAAGATTGCTGAGCATTGGGATGTGATCGAAAATATCCCTTCGCTGGATGAAGCGAAAAATCAGAACGGAAAGTTTTAGCTCCAGGGGCTCCTCATAGCTTTGAGGGGCCTCGCCGCTTTCGTCGGCAGTGTGAACGGCTCCTCATCACGACATCTACGTTGACCTGCATCTGTCGCACCAATGTAAGTGATTCATCAAGGAATCTAGACCTGCTACATGTCAAGGAGAGAACCATGCGAATGAAGCTTTCTGCAAAAGGCCGCCGTCTGCCGCCGCCGGTGCTCAAGGCACCCTTCCAGCAATTGTCGGAACAGGTCCAGTCCTGGCCCGGCATCATCGCGTCTACCCACTGGCACCTGTCGCGAAATGGACAAGTGGATGGTGCCGATTTTTATCGTGATAGTGAAGAGTTGGGTCACATTCATCTGGACGGCGACCTTCATCTTGCAACGTCGCCCACGCTCGCCCGCGCCCTCATCAAGGCCGGGCTGGCACTACGATTTCCCTTTGCCGGTTGCGAGGAGTGGGTACTTTACCGCATGCGCACGGAGGCCGATGTTCGCCAGGCAGAGTCCCTCATGCGCTTGGCTTATGAGTACTTGGGCGGCACGCAAGAAGAAGAGCTCATCAACTCCTTGTCACGCCACGATCAGCTTCCGGGACACACCGCTATCAGCGCACACGTTACAGATACCCCAAGCTGAGGAGCCCCGTCCTTCAATGCCGCCCAGGTGCTGGTCAGAAACCTCGATGGTGTGACACACGTGAAGACTTTCAGGGCACATCTGATGTGTATACCCTAGGGTAGGGGCAGTGTTACACGAAACACAGTCTCTTCGTGTAATGAGCTGGCGACTTCAATGGTTCCATGATGAGCCGCAGTGATCCATTGGGCAATGGAAAGACCCAGACCGGCCCCATCGCTGTTGAGGTAGCGGGCATTCTGAGCTCGATAGAACCGTTCGAAGATATGCGGTCGATCCTCAGCCGTGATGCCGATTCCTGAATCGCTCACGTCGAAGATCGCTTTCCCATGCTCGACGCGAAGCATCATCTTCACCATCCCTCCCTCGATGGTGTATTTGATTGCATTGTCGATCAGGATCAGGAGTAAGCGCCGCAAGGAGTGTTTGTCCGCAAGTACCGTAACCGCAATGGCAGGGGTATCAACAGAGAACCCTAGCTCATGCAGCACCGCCAGGGCTTGGCATCCGGCCTCGAGCTCCCGAACAAGAGCACGAGCATCCATGGGTTCAAGCTGCAGCGGGGCAGGATTCGTGTCTGCCCTGGCCAGGGTCAAAAGATTGTCCACAAGAACCGTGGTGGCCTCAGACTCTAGAAGGATCTGGCTCACCATTTCGATGTATTCCTCTGTTGTGCGGTGCTTTTGGAGGAGCACCTCGGCAGTCGTGCGAATGACGGTTAGGGGCGTTCTCAGTTCATGGGAAGCATCCGCCGTGAACTGCGTCACCCTTCTAAACGCGGCATCCAGGCGGGTCAGCATGGCGTTCAGTGTTTCGGCTAGTTCCCGCAGTTCATCCTGTGCATCGGGGACTTGTAGCCGTTGCGACAGGTTCTGCTGCGAAATGCCCCGGGCGGAGCCGACAAGATCATGCACAGGTCTCATGGCACGGCCGCTGAGCCAGTAACCTGCGATCCCGGCTGCAAGCAGCAACAGAGGGATGCTGATCTGCGCGACTGTCTTAAATTCGTAAAGAACCGTGTACAGCGGACTGATGGAAGCCGCTACCTGAATGAGATAGTGCTCTCCCCCATCTTCGGCAGTCGAAGACAAAACTCTGATGTCGCTGTGCCGGCGAGAGATTGTCGTGTAGTTGCCTCGATCGCGGTGGTGCCGGCGAGATGTCAGGGGGTCTATCGGAACTTCAATCCCCTTCATGGCAGGCGTTTGATAGAGAAGATGCCCCATCGTGTCCGATATCTGGCAAAGCTCATCGAGCGTTTGCGGGCCGGGAGTCTTGCTCGGTGATGGAAGCTTGCCTCGTTGCTGGACACTAGGCAACTGACTCAGCAAAGGCCGTATGTTTTCCACTCGTTCAGAAAGTTGACGGTCCACGACATCTTCGATTGCATTCCGTACACCGAAGTACATTCCAAAGGAAAAGATAAGAAAAGTCGAAAAGATCACGGCAAGGTAGGTGCCGGTAAGACGGATTCTTATGGGCAGCGCCTTCATCACTGTGCACCCGTGCGAAGCCGGTATCCTACGCCGCGAACAGTCTGAATCAGGCTTGTCTCGCGTTCACTATCTATCTTTGCCCGCAGATTCTTGATAAAAACTTCGAGTGTATTGCCTTCGATCCCTGCGCCTGCGCCCCAGATACGCTCCAAGATCGCATCGCGGCTGAGAACATGATTGACACGGCGCATAAGGTATTCCAGCAAAAGATACTCTTTACGTGTCAGCGGCAGAAGGGTTCCTCCTCGCGTAATCTCACCCGTGATTGGGTCCAGAACCAAGTCGGCTACTTCGACCCGCAGTTCGAGCGTTGCCGATCTGCGACGAGCGACGGCCCGCAGACGTGCCATCAGCTCGGCCATGGCAAAGGGTTTGGTCAGGTAGTCATCGACTCCCAGGTCAAGGGTTGCCACCACGTCCGATACCGTGTCCCGTGCCGTCAAGACAAGCACAGGCAGCCCGATCTTGGCTGAACGCAATCTGCGGACAACCTCAAATCCATCAATGCCAGGCAGCATCAGGTCCAGAAGAAGAACGTCAAATTCGCCACTTCTTGCTTGCATAAGCCCGCTTAGGCCATCGAAGGCGACCACCGCGGAGTGTCCTTTTTCTTCCAGACCCTTCTGGAGCATCAGGGCCAAGCTCTTCCTGTCTTCGACGATCAGTACATGCACGGCAGGAACACCTCGCTATCCAGCCTAGTTCATCGATAAGCTGTCCAGACGACGCGATGAGGCGTGGTCTACAGGAGATCTTCAGCTTCGGTGGGTAAGGTCATCGTAGCGGGATGCTCTACACCTGGGTATATCGATGAAGTGCATCCGCAGCCGAAGGACGTGTCCCGAGGAATCAATGAAGGCTGCTTTGTATACGCAACTGCTTCTACTCATGCTGACCGCCGGCATGGAGGCACAGAGTTCCGGCCCGCTTCAAGGCATGGTTCAGGATTCAACTGGCGCGATGATTGACGGTGCAGAGATAGACCTGCTCACGGAGAAAGGTCGAATCCTTCGTCATGCAACAACGGACGTAGCGGGCCTGTTTCGCTTCCCAGGCATCACGAAAGGAACCTACTTCGTTGATGTAACTGAAGCGGGCTTTCACGAGAGCAAGCAGAAAATCTATGTAGGGTCCGAACTGGTTCCTGTGTTGCATATTTCGTTGATCGTGGCCGGAGCGGACGAAACCATCACCGTCGATGGGGACAGGACTTCCGCGCGCGTGAGTAACAGCATTGAGAACAATCAGAACAGCAATGCTTTCAGCCGCGATGCGCTCGACCGGCTCCCAGTGTTTGATGGGGACTACCTTACTACCCTGTCCCGTTTTCTGGACCCGGACGCAACAGGAACGAACGGCGTCACGCTGGTCGTGAACGGAGTGGAGGCAAACGGTCCCGGTGTGACGCCCTCCGCGATCACCAGCGTCAAGATCAATCAGAATCCCTACTCAGCCCTCTTCTCCAGGCCCGGTCGGGCGCGCATCGAGCTCACGACAGAAAGCGGAACGCCTCAGCTGCATGGAACAGCAAACTTCCTTTATCGAGACTCGCTGTTCGACGCACGAAATCCCTTTGCAATCGTGAAGCCGGGAGAGCAGCGAACCTACTACGAAGGCTCATTGACGGGACCGCTCTCCAAAAGCAGGAAAGATACGTTTCTGCTCTCGCTGGACCGCGACAACGACAATCAGGAAGCGATTGTGGTCGCCGCTCTGCCGACCGGTCAACTCGATGAGAACATTGCCAATCCCATGCATCATGAGTTTCTGTCGGGCAGGTATTTCCACGATTACAGCCCCGGCAATCAGTTGTGGGTGGGCTACTCTTTTGAACACCAGACTGTAACCAACCAGGGGGTAGGTGGAATCGTTCTTCCTGAGGCAGGAACCGATACGCTGTTTTTCGAAAACGAGATCAATGTCGGCGACACCTACGCCTACTCATCTAGGCTGCTGAACCAGCTTCACTTCCTGGTTGGGGAGAATAAGAATCAGGTTCGCAGCCTCACGGCCGCTCCACAGATAAACGTATCGGGTTCATTCACAGGTGGCGGAGCCAGGCAGATACTGTGCGAACTGAATACCACTTCGACGGCACCGATATCATCACGCTTACAGCAGGCAAACATGAACTCAAGTTCGGGATCGATGTTCCGGACATAAGTCGTCGTGGACGAGACGACAACACCAATCAGCTCGGCACATATTCATTTGCGAGTCTAGGCGACTACACACAAAATGTTCCGTTCAGCTACCTGGTTCAAATCGGCCAGGCACACGTCGCCTTTGTTGAGAAAACCGTTGCCGGCATCTTTGAAGATGCCGTTCGTGTTTCTCCGAAGCTGTCCCTCGCGATGGGCGTGCGGTATTACTGGCAGAACTATTTTCACGATATCGCGCACGACGTTGCACCGCGCCTCAGCTTCGCCTTCGCACCCACGCGGAAGGGTGGCACGGTAGTTCGCGGCGGAACGGGTATCTTCTTCGATCGCACCGGTCCTTCACCCATCTCCGACCTGCTGCATTTCGACGGTATACTCCTAAAACGTTATCTCGTCCTTAACCCAACTTATCCGGCGACCGCGGCGGAGATCGAGGCAGTACCTACCAGCGTCGTTTCGCTCGATCCCCATGCCCGCATCCCCTATACCCTTCAGTATGGGATCGGCGTGGAGCAGCAGATCACAGAGAAGAGTTCGGCGGCAATCAATTATGTCGGCACGCGCGGCACCGATCTCTTCCGCTCCATCGATCGAAACGCCCCCTTGCCGCCGAGCTTTGGCTTACGGCCAAATGCCGCCCTGGGCCAGGTACGAGAGATCCAGTCGGAAGGTTATTTGAAGGGCAACTCCCTCGAGGTAACCTTCCGGGGGAAACCCGTTCCCTACTTTACCGGGCAGGCCCAGTACACCTTAAGCAAAACCTATAACAACACCAGCGGCATCGCGTATTTCCCCGCCGACAGCTTCGCACCCGACAAGGATTGGGCGCGCTCGGACAACGACCGTCGGCATCGCTTCAATCTGCTTGGGACCTTTTCGGCAAGGAACTGGTTCGCCTTCGGAACGGCAGTTTCTGCCTACTCCGGGCCGCCGGTCAACATCACGACGGGCAATGACGCAAATAACGATGGCATGGCGCTTGACCGTCCCGCGGGTGTCGCTCGCAATTCACTTCATGGCCCAGGCTACCTGGATTTAGACCTCAACCTCGCTCACGACTTTATGCTGACGCGCGATAGAAAGAAGGGGCCGGTCGGTAATCTGTCGATTGACGCATTCAACGTCATCAATCACCAGAATGATCTGACTTACGTGGGCGTTCTAAGCTCACCCTTCTTCGATCGCCCCATCGCCGCTCAGCCCGCACGTCGCATGCAGCTCAATCTTGAGCTCAAGTTTTGAGTACCTCTTCAGGAAGAGTGCAATGAGCTTCTCCCAAGCACGAACACGCACGGCAAGTGTTAATTCCACGGCTCGATCGCCACGAATGGCAAGTGTCGATGTGGTCCGCGGCGCTGCCATGGTCATCATGGCGCTCGATCACACACGGCATTTCTTTTCGCACGAAGCAGCCCTGTTCGAGCCGACCGACCTCGCACAGACGACACCGGTCTTCTTCTTCACTCGCTGGATCACTCACTTCTGCGCGCCGGTATTCGTCTTTCTCGCAGGCTCAGGAGCGTATCTCTCACTTTCCCGAGGCAAGACGCCGGCGCAACTGTCGCGATTTCTAGCAAGTCGTGGCCTATGGCTTATCTTTCTGGAGATTTTCGTCATCTCTCCGCTTGGCTGGGAGTTCAGCTTCAGTTTTGGGCTGACACATCTTCAAGTGATCTGGGCGATTGGCGTTTCCATGATCGTGCTCGGTGGCATGGTCCGCGTGCTCACTTCGCGAGCCATCGGTGTCGTGGGGCTTGCGATGATCTTGCTTCACGATCTCTCCGACGGACATGCGGCGTGGCCTGGAGCCGGCGCAGATTCCTGGCATCTGTTGCACCAGACGACCACCTTGCACCTCGGACCACATCACGCCATTCTGTCGTTTTATCCTCTGATCCCCTGGACAGGCGTGATGATGGCAGGCTTTGCCGCTGGTGAATGCATGACCTTTGCGAAGGACCGCCGTCGCCGCACGCTCCTTCTACTGGGCGGATGCATGAGCGCTCTTTTCATTGTCCTACGCACCTGGAACCTGTACGGCGACCCATCGCCATGGTCCATGCAAAAGGGGATGCTCAGGTCTCTCATGTCTTTCCTGAGGTGTTCCAAATACCCTCCTTCGCTGCTGTTTCTGCTTATGACGTTAGGTCCAGCGCTAATCGCCATGGCACTCCTCGATGGAAAGACCTATTGGCTTTTGGACCGCCTGCGCACCTTCGGCCGTGTCCCCCTGTTCTACTATCTTTTGCACCTGCCGCTGCTCCATAGTCTTGCGATTTTGTTCTCTTTCGCGCTCTATGGAGACACCTCGGCAGTCTGCGCGGAAATAGCTGCACACCAGATGCCTTTCCCGCTTTCGGCACACTGCGGGTATAACATCTTCGTCGTGTATACGATATGGATCGTCGCGGTGTGCCTTCTTTATCCGCTTTGCAAGTGGTTCGCAGGAGTCAAACAACGGCGCCCTGAAGCGATCTTCACGTATCTGTGAGCTTCCCTGTTGCAGCTTTTCGTCGATAGCGGTTCCGAACTGACAGATCCCGTCAATTTCATTGAGCTTATTTCGGCGGCGCTTGCGGGACAGTTGCGCGGAGTTCGGCGCCTGGTGGGACCGTCACGATGTCCGCCAGCCCGCTCCGGCCGAAAAATCCTGCACCATCCGACCAAGGGCGTGATCAGCTTCAATCACGCGAGCTTTCAGGCCAACGACGATCCCGGCCTGAAGCTGGTGATTTCACACCGGTCCCTGGGCCGAAGCCAAGTGCGCCCAGCATGATCGCCAAAACCCGGCGAGATGCGCTGTTTAACAGCACTCTTGGGTCATTCAGGGGCGCAAGCTGAGGGCAATCGCTCTAGTTTAGAGAAGCCATCCGTTCCGAGCGGCCGGACAGGTCGGCGGCGCGATTTTCCGCGTAGGCCGCTGCCCCGAGCAGGGCACAGGTGTCGTCCAGAATGATGCGGACCGGAATACTTTCGAGGATCGGCCGCATGCGGCCTTTATCCAGAAATGCATCCGTAAAGGGCCCCGCGGACATGGTTTTGATGACCTTGGGCGCGATGCCGCCGCCCAGGTATATACCGCCGTGCGCGAGCACCTTGAGCGCGACATTGCCGGCCTCCGCGCCAAACGCCGCGCTGAAGAGGCGCATCGTCTCAGAGCAGATCTCCGACTCACCGGCCTCGGCGAGCGTTCCAATCACCGCATTGGGGTCCTCAGAGGCCAGTCGATCCTTCAACCAGCCCGGCTCCTCCATCTTCTGATCGTCGCGCAGAAAGGCATAGACGTTTTTGATCCCGATGCCCGACACGACACGCTCGAAGCTGACGCGGCCGTTCAGGGTACGGCGCAGATACTGCAGAAGGGCAATATCGCGATCGTCACGCGGCCCGAAGTCCGTGTGACCGCCCTCGGAGGGAATGGGCGTGTGGCGGCCGAGCTTGCTGTCCCAAATCAGCAGACACTCCCCCAGGCCGGTGCCGGCGGAGACCAGACCCCGATGACCGACCGCGGCCGAGTCGCCCTCATGCAGCGTATGGATCTTGTCGGGCGCGAGCTCGGGGATGCCGAAGCCGTTCGCCTCAAGGTCGTTGATCAGAAAGATGTGCTCGATGTCGAGCGTACGCTGCAGATTGCGGGCATCCAGCGTCCAAGGCAGGTTGGTCAGCTTCAAGCGGCCATCGCGAACCGGGCCCGGACAGCCGAAACACGAGGCCGCGATCTCGCCCGGCGACTCGGTGCCCTGCGTCAGAAACGCCTTCACCACGTCATCGAGGCAGGCATACTCGGCTGCGGGAAACTTTTCCTCGCGCAGTTTTACGAGCTTGCCCTCGGAAAAGTTATACAAAGCCAGATGAACCTTGGTACCGCCGACATCGCCCGCGAGAATCATTGCCTGCTGTTGCTCCTGAACTGCCGTCCTGCCTACATTACGTTAGATTTAGAGTTCAAGCGTGCCCACTCGATGACCGCCGCCGGGGGCGGCGATCTCACTCGCGGCCGGTAGCTTGGCGGCCGCGAGCTCGTCCAGCTGCACCAGCAAACGGCCATTGCCGGGCCGAATCATCTGCGAGGGTAGACGTTCCGGGTCGCGCGGGCCGGTGAACACCTCCGCGACGATTGCCGTTTTCGCGGTCCCGCCGATCTCAAAGACAACCTCCACAGCTTGATTGATCACGGGCGAGGTCAGCGTCAGACGCCAGGTGCCCTTTTGCGGCACGTGGTTGGCAATGCACAGACGCCCAAACTCGGTCAGAGCCTCCGTGTGCGGAAAAAGCGAGGCGGTATGGCCATCGTCACCCATGCCCAACAGCAGCAGATCGAACGCCGGCGCTTCGGCCCCTTCAAGCTTCAGGGTGTTTCGCAGCACGCTCTCGTAGCGTGAGGCGGCCTGCTCCGGATCGAGTTCGCCCTCCATCCGATGCACGTTGGCCGCGGGAATCGCGACGTGATCGAGCAGCAACCTCTTGCAGACGCCATAGTTGGAATCGGGATGCTCCGGCGGAACGCAGCGCTCATCCACCCAGAACAGCTGCAGCTTGTCCCAGGGAATGGTATTTGCGAATGGGTGTGCCGGATCGGCCAGCAGCTTAAACGCGGCCTGGGGGGTAGAGCCGCCGGAGATGGCCACCCGCGCTACGCCGCGACGCGCCACGGCGCCCCGAACGCGCTCCGCGATGTTGCGCGCCGAAGCCAGGGCAAGCTCCGCGACCGTGGGCCAGACAAGATAGGTGACAACGACAGACTTCGGCAATATTGTTCTTTCCTTCCTCGCGAACTACATCTGGAATTAGATCGGAAATTACATTCTGGACGGATGCGTTCTAAACCATTCCAAGGCCGTCAGCATGTCCGCCGTCGTATCCCACCTCTGGCCGGGCGAAAGCAGATCCGCCGCGACCGCCGCGACCGTTCGGCATGCGCCGCGCTGCCCGCGGCCCATGCGTTGCACCGTCTTGTGATACCCATCGTGGTCCCGCAGAACAGTGATGTGCGTTTCGTCGGACCCAATGTAGATGGCCCCGTCGGTTGCCTTCACGTGATAACGCCACTGGCCCCAGGCGGACCAGCCATTCTCCATCAGGCTGAAGTACATCGTTCGATACGGCTCGTTCATCGCCGGGCTCCAGGGTTTCTCGGTCTGCGGTCTGCGCGCTGTATCCGGTATTTACCATTTGTAATTACAACTTCGACCAGCTGCGACCGTCCCTGGCCAGCAGGTCGTCGGCGCACGCCGGGCCTTCACTGCCTGCGGCGTAGTTCGGCAAGTCCTTGGGCGGATTGGCCTTCCATGCCTGCAGAATCGGCGTCATCAGCGCCCAGGTCGCCTCCACGCCCTCCCGCTCGGCAAAGAGCGTACCGTCCCCCAGCATGGCGTCGAGCAGCAGGCGCTCGTAGCCGTTAGCCGAGCTCTTGCCAAAGGCGTCCGCGTAGCTGAAGTGCATCTGCACGGGCTTGACGTTGGTGGTCGGCCCCGGGATCTTGGCACCGAAGATCAGCGTGATGCCCTCATCGGGCTGGATGCGCATCTTCAACACGTTGGGGCACACCTGCGAATCGGTGTCGTTGGACTTGAACAGGTGCAGCGGCGGCTGCTTAAAGGTGACGGTGACCTCGGTGACACGATCGGCCAGACGCTTGCCCGCGCGTATATAGAACGGCACACCGGCCCAGCGCCAGTTTTCGATGGAGAGCTTCATGGCGGCGAAGGTCTCGGTGGTCGACTCCGGATTCACACGATCCTCCTGCCGATAGCCGATCACCGCCTTGCCGTCGATTGTGCCCGGACCGTATTGGCCGCGCGCTGTGTCCTCGACCGCAATCGGCTCAATAGCCTTCCACACCTTCAGCTTTTCCGTGCGCACGGCAGCGGACTCGAAGCTGTCCGGTGGTTCGAGAGCGACAAAGCTCAACACCTCCATCACGTGATTCTGCAATACGTCGCGCAAAGCGCCGGCGGTCTCGTAGAACGGTCCACGGCCCTCGATGCCGATCGACTCGGCGGCCGTGATCTCTACGTGATCCACGTAGTTGCGATTCCACACGGGCTCGAAAATACCATTGCCGAAACGGAAGACGAGGATATTCTGCACCGTCTCCTTGCCCAGATAGTGGTCGATGCGGAAGATCTGGTCCTCGCTGAGAACCTTATTGAGCTCCGTGTTCAGCGTCCTGGCACTCTCAAGATCGACGCCAAAGGGCTTTTCGATGATGACGTGCACCCAGCTTCCCTCGGGCGCCGCGGTCATGCCGTGCCGGCTCAGGCGTCCCGCGATATCGGCGAAGAACTCCGGCGCGACAGCAAGGTAGAACAGGCGGTTGCCCTTTGTGCCGAGCTGGCCGTCGAGCTCGGCAAGAAAGCCCTTGAGCTTCTCGAAGCCTGCGTCGTCGTCAAAGTTGGTGGCGAAGTAGCGAATGCGGTCCACGAAGGGCTTCAGCTTGGAGTCGCCCGCGTCCACGCCGCCGCCCTTCAAGATGCCGTCCTGCATGTCGGGCGCGAAGGTGGCGGAAAGGTCGCGGCGCGCCACGCCGACGACGGCGAAGTCCTTCGGCAGCAGACCCTGCTGTTCCAGGTGGTACAGCGCCGGCAGCAGCTTGCGCTTAGTCAGGTCGCCCGACGCGCCGAAGATCACGACGATACACGGATCGGGAACCCGCTCATTCTGTGACATCTCACCGGCCACATTCCTATCCGTCATGGATTGACCCACCTCTGCCGCTGCTGCCATACCTTCTCCTTGCCCGAGCCGCATGTGGGCCCGGCGCGTTTTGATAGAAACCGCTTGCCGCAAGTTCGATGCGGGAGACGAGTTCCTCGTTTCAGGAACTCGTCCTCCCCCCTGTCTCGTGGAGGCTGCCGCAACCCGCGGCTATTCCTTCTTCATCGCGTGGCCGCCGAAGGCGTTGCGCATCACCGAAAGCATGCGGTCGGTTAGGTTGTTGTCCTCGCGGGAGCGAATGCGGCGAATCAGCGATTCGGTGATGACCGGCGCGGAGATGTTCAGGTCGATGGCCTCGAAGACGGTCCAGCGGCCCTCGCCGGAGTCGGGCACAAACGGCGCGATGCCTTCGATATTCGGGTTATGCTGCAGCGCATCGGCGGTCAGGTCGAGCAGCCAGGAACGGACCACCGAGCCGTAGCGCCAAATCTCGGAGATCTGTGCGAGATTCAGGCTGAGCGGCTCCTTGGCGGCCATGATGGAAAAACCCTCCGCATAGGCCTGCATCATGCCGTACTCGATGCCGTTATGAATCATCTTGACGAAATGACCGGCGCCGGCCGGGCCCGTGCGGCCCCAGCCCTTATCGGGCGCGGGGGCAAGCGTCTCGAAGATCGGCTTCAGATGATCGACCACCGGCTCGTCGCCACCGACCATCATGGAGTAGCCCTCCGTGATGCCCCAGACCCCGCCCGAGGTGCCGACGTCGACGAACTCATAGCCCTCTTTCTTGAGCTCGTCGTGACGGCGCTGCGAATCCTTGTAGTTCGAGTTGCCGCCGTCGATGAAGATATCGCCTTTATTCATCAGCGGCTTCAGCTTGTCGATCGTCTGATCGACGGGATCGCCGGCGGGCACCATGATCCAGATGGCGCGCGGCGACTCGGTGAGATTCTTCACCATGTCTTCAAGCGTGTTGGCGCCGACCGAGCCGGCATCGGTGAGCTTCTGTACGGCCTGGGCTGAGAAATCAAAGCCGACCACCTTGTGCCCCGCCTTGTGGAGGCGCTCCGCCATGTTGCCGCCCATCTTGCCGAGACCGATCATTCCGAGTTCCATGTGCCTGTCCTTTTGCGCGTTGTGCGCCACTTCCGTATGACACCGCGCGCGTCACTTACCCCGCGCGGCCGATTCCTTGTAACCTGCACCACTGCTTTCAACTGCTGCCCAACCCCAGCCTACGACAGCGGCCGGCTTTGCTTCGATCAGAAACTCTTTTCTACATTCTCCAGCGGTTCAGCATCCTGCAGCCGTCAGCGGCTTGCATAGGGCGTGGCGGGCTCGGCCGGTTGCTCGCTGGCGGGAAAGTCAGCCCCGTCGGTCAGAATCTGCCATTTGTCCAGCTCCTGCGACCACTCCGCGATGTGCGCACGGAGACGCTGCAGAGCGATCTTGCCCAGCAGCAGATGTCTGGGCGGCTCAGGCGCGTTGACGGCCTCGACCATGGCCTCCACCGCGCGCTGCGGGTCGCCGGCCTGCTTGCCGGACTGATTTTCAAAGTAGTCCCGCGTTTTGCCGACCGTTGTCTCGTAATCCGAGATGCGGCGATAGGCCTGCTTACCGGAGCGGCCGAGAAATTCCGTGCGGAACGGTCCGGGCTCGACCAGCATGACGTGAACGCCCAGGGGAGCAAGCTCACCATAGAGCGCTCCGCTGAGGCCTTCAAGCGCGAACTTCGTGGCGTTGTAGTAGCCCCAGCCCGGCGAACCGATCAGACCGCCAATGGACGACAGATTGATGATGGCTCCCGAGCGGCGCTCGCGAAACATGGGCAAAAATGCCTTCGTGAGCTGGATGACACCGAAGACGTTGGTCTGAAACATCGGCATGTACTCGTCTTCCGTCACCTCTTCCACCGCGCCGCAGACCCCGTACCCGGCATTGTTGACCAGCACGTCGATGTGACCCACGCGCGCGATGGCGTCCTGCACCGCATGGTTGATCGAGTCTCTGTCCGTCACGTCGAGCGGAAGAACGGTCGCGCCACCGGGATAGCGGGTCACGAGATCCTCGAGTTGCTCCACCTGCCGGGCGGTCGCCACCACGGTCGCGCCGCGCTGCAACAGATACTCCGCCAACAGGCGGCCGAAGCCGCTGGAAGCACCCGTAATGAACCAAGTATTGCCGCGCCGCATGTCGTTCCCTGCCGTTGTCTCCATAGCCATGCGACATGGGATGGCAAATCTGCGCGTGGCGATGCTAGCGGGAACTGGGCGGACCATCTTACGGCGCGGGTGCGAGGCGAATGTACTGACTCCGCGACTGGATGGCCAGGTCCCGGGCGCGCAGGCCGGGGTGCGCGGCAAAGAACGCGGCGCTGAGCGCGAGCTGCAGGTGACAGACCGTGCCGTCGGGCCGCGGCGTGCTGGGGCGGTACGCCAACGTGTAGCGCCGGCGCAGGGTGTCGAGCAGCGCCGCCAAGCGCGTTTCGCTATCATCCGCCGTGGCATGCAGCACGGGCCCACCGGTGAGCGCGGCGAGGCGCTCGAGATCGCCGAAACGACCGGAATGGGACATATTGCCCGGCAGGCTGCCGCGCTCAAGCAGCATGCTGACCGTAACGCCGGAGCGCAGCAGGCCGGCGGTGGCGGCGGCCTCATCGTGCAGGACGGCGGGGGCGTGCGAGGCCAGGCTGCGCTGTGCGTCCTGGTCGTTGGCGGAGCCGTCCGTGAGCCAGATCTGGACGCGCCGCGCCGCAGGCAAGCGGGTTTGAATGGATTGTGCGACCGCCTCCCAAAGATCTTCGAAGAGAAAGGTCGGCTCGCCGCGGTCGTAGCTGGCCGAGGCCGCGTCGATACCCTCGACGGCGCTCATGCGGTCGCGCGTGAACGACTGCACGAGCGTGGCATGCGAGGAAAAGGTCATCACGGCGACCTCATCGCCCGGGCGCAGGTGACGCAGCACGGCCGCGGCCCCGCCGGACAGGTGCAGCAGCACGGGATGTACGGTGTCGGTGAGGTCGAAGAGCAGCACGATCGAGAGCGGGAGCCAGTCTTCGCTGAGGGTTGTGACCGTCTGCGGCACGCCGTCCTCGGTTAGCACGAAGTCCGCCGGGGTGAGGCCTTCGATGGCGGCGCCCGTGCGCTTCAGCTCGACCGAGGCGTCGTCGAGGACGATCTGTGTACCGACATGGAGGGTAAACGTGTCCTGCGGCGATCGGGGTTCGGCGGAGCCCTGCTGCGGTCGGGCCTGCATGGCGCCGAGGCCAAGCGCGAGCAGGCAACCCGCGACTCGTCTCAGCCGGCAGCGGCGGCAAGCCGCGGCCGGCTTCGCCTCTCGGGGTAATGCGGCTTCGGGTGCGACCACGGGGCTTGGCATGGATGGGCGTAATTAGCGGGCGTCAGGGCCGCAGCTCTTCGACGCCGTGTTCACCGGCCACGAGCGCCAGCGTGGCCATGTTTAGAAAAAGGCCATGCTCCACCACGCCGACAATCGCCCGGATCTCGGCCGCGGTACGCACCGGATCGGGGATGGCCCCACAATGGCAGTCCAGAATGACATTGCCCTCATCGGTGATCCAGGGGCCCGGGGCGGCCCCACGCGCGGGCCGGAGTTTGGGATGGAGGCCGAGCGCGGTCAACCGACGCTCGACCAGGGGCAGCGCGAGCTGGATCACCTCCACCGGCAAGGGGAACTTGCCCAATTGGGCAACGACCTTGCTGGCATCGGCGACGACGAGGAACTGCGTGGCCGCCGAGGCGACGATCTTTTCGCGCAGGTGCGCCCCTCCGCCGCCTTTGATCAGCACGAGGCCCAAAAGGGGGTCCCGCATGAGCTCGTCCGCGCCGTCAACGTCCACGTCGAGCACGGGCGTGTCCGCGAAGTTTGTAACGGGAATGCCGAGTTGCTCGGCCAGCAGACGGCTCGCCTCGGAGGTGGCGATCGCGCGGACCCGCAGTCCCTCGCTCCGCACCCGCTTACCCAGTTCCTGGATGAACAGCGTGGCGGTGGTGCCGGTGCCGAGGCCGACCGCCATGCCGTCCTGGATGAACGCAGCGGCACGTTTCGCGGCGAGCAGTTTGGCTTCATCCTGCGTCATGTCAGCTATGGTACTGCGGCGGTACTGCGGCCTGATCTCCCCCCTGGGTACTTCGGTGCCAAAGTCTACCAGGGAAACAGGTTAAGTCCGGACCTGCCCTGCACCCGGGGGAGTTGCAGAGCTGGCCCACAGGCTTGATCTACTCCGAAGTGTTTTCAGGGCAGGAGTGCTTGGCCGAGCCCAAAATCTTCCTTAAAGACAAGAGTACGTCTTTGCGTGAGATGGTGTGCAACCTGCCATCTGGGCAGAAGAGGCTTACACAGCACGACCGTTTTGACGGGCGACGCAGTGGCTGCTACTTGCCGTGCAGGACGGTCTTCCGAGCCAGACACCGCATCCGCA
>CAXTBJ010000012.1:14844-64199 GCA_964242585.1 uncultured Bryocella sp. | reverse complement strand
GTGAGTTCTGTTAACCCGCTTCTCGGAAGCCTTGGAGGCCACCCGCCCTAAATATCCATATGAGGTGTTCAGAAAGTTGTTGACAAGTTTCATTCGTCCTGCGACTTTTAGGTCCGTACTCTCAAACCATACATCCTGTCCGTTCAGAATGAATCAATTTCCAGGAAGTTGAGCCTTATGCCGTTGAAGCCTTTCCTCCGTAGCGCACCTATGCCCCATATTGACAACTGACCGGATTACAATCTAATGAAAACGCTAAAGATGTTTAGAACATAGCTTCTAAATCAGAGCGATTCGAGCTTTGCATCAGGGTCATTGTATCGTCGACACCTCTTTGTCGGATGGTCATATTGCAACCAAGAATGGTAAAGAGATCGTTGTGCAGCTGCTTAGACTCCTTTGCGCCCGCTTAGACCTAGTGAGGTCTTTCCTGCTCTGCCTAAGTTGGCCGCTTCTACTCACAGCGCTGCCCATCTTGGCAGCACAAACAGTTCTTATTCACTTAGAGCAGCAGGCCCTGCTTGCCTTCAACCCGGGTGCGAAGACTTTTTCCTCGATCACCCTGTCCGGTACGACAACCTGGATCGCTGGATCTCTCCAGGATTCCGGCAATGTCGTGCTGAAGTTTTCGATGGACGGCTCAGTAGTGAAACGTGGAGCTTAGGTACCCAGCCTTCGACTTCGCTCCGCGAGCTAGCAGCACGGCCAACATAATGCTTCAGCCGCGCGTGGGAGTCCCTTGCAAATCGACGCTGCATGGCTCGTGAGAATGGGTACGCAAGGCGTGCGAGTGGGTGCCTAGGACGGATACCGCTTCGATCAGGTAGAACACCGCATCGCTCGATGGATCAAACTCGATGACGAACCGCTCTGTCCCTGCTCGATATGGAGGGCTGTGGTGGCGCACATAAAGCCGAAACGAATTGAGCTATACACAGTCTCAACGAGACGGTTGAGGCTCACCGACCAGAGGCAGGCGGTATGAACCTCCACGCCGACGAGCTGTCCCGGAGTGATCTCAGCGCTTGGGTTTAGAACTTGAACCCAGCCCAAATCGAACTGCTGCCATCGGAGGAACGCGTCGCGGGCGGCCCCGAAAGCCTGCAAACCTCTCCCAACCTCAGTACGGGAAAGATCATGCATAAAGCCCTTGGGTGGAGTTCCGAGCGCGCCGTCTGCCAAAGTCAGCAGATGAGGGCTGGAGACCGGGGTCTCACGAGCGGTAGTCAGAAGCTTCAGCTTCTCGTCTTCGCTCGGCCTGAATAGTCGGAACACACTTCCAGTATCTCTGCTCATTGGCATCTGTGCCGACCACGAGAAAAACCACGCTGCTATGCAGCGGCAGGATAGGGACATGTCACCCCGGAACGGGAGCTGCGGGGTAACCTTGGGTTACTGTGCGGGAACTATAAGAACAGGCGACTAAGAGAAAAAAGCTCTGAAACGGCTATCCTAGAGGGCAAGCGCACGTTGCTGCAGGGGAACTATATGAGCCACAGCCCCTTAGCCTGCCTTCGGCCCCTGTTGTCCTTCGAGCGACATCGAGAGATCGTGCGGCCCTAGCCCGGATCAGTCTCCCAGGCGGTGTTCTATGAAGCCGCCGCTCCGTACAAAATCAGTCGGAACCAAGGTCAGCGAGGAGGAGTTCGCGCCCTTGAAGACTCGCGCCCGAACGCAGAAGCTAACCTGATCGGAGTGGGTTCGGGCCGAGTTGCTGGAGCCAAGGACGTGCCACCGCCTGCCGTCCTTGGCTGTTATTCACTGAATGTTTAGCAGCGAGCTGACCTGATTGCAAATCCGCCATGGCAGCCTTCCGTATAGACCTTTAGAAGAACGGCTTAACGCTCCTGCGAGGCGAGCCATCCCTCGTTATACCTTTGGTATAACGCGTCATAGTCGCCTCGCTCTGCGAAACGCATGGCTTTCCCGCGCTCCGAAACGATCTCGCCAGCATCCGGCATATTCTTCAAGGAGGCCATTGTCTCGGCGATGTACTCCTTCAGCGGCATCGCTTTCGGATTCAATCCCCGATCGCCTTGCAACTCAGTCTGCACCCATGGTGGAATGAGCTCGATAACCTGAACGGAAGACTGCCTGAGCTGATAACGCAGAGACTGCGTATAGGAATGCAGCGCCGCCTTGCTGGCACAGTAGGACGGCATCATGGCAGCAGGCACCATCGCAAGCACGGAAGAGACATTCAGAATGGCACCCTGGGGCTGAGCGATGATCTGCCGGATCAGTGCTGCCGTCAGCCGTATGGGACCGAGCAGGTTCGTGTTGATCGTAGCCTCCGCATCGGCGACATCTCCAGAGGTCAGGTCCTCAACCCTCTGAATTCCAGCATTGTTGACGAGTACATTCAGTTTTGGAAAGCGCTCCTGCATGGTGTTGGAAAGCCTGTGTGCCCCTTCAGCGCTGTCCTGATCAAACAGCAGGTACTCCATACCGGCATTCGCCGCAACAACCTGCTGTAGCACGCTCTCTCGCCTTCCGACGATAATCACCTGATTGCCAAGGCTGTGAAACGCTTCGGCCAAGCTTCGTCCGATGCCGGAACCTCCCCCGGTCAGCAGAATGGTGTTTCCCGCAATCTTCATAAATTCTCCCTTTGCAGATCTCAGGATGAGACCGCGTCTCGGTCGTAGTTGTGAGCATAGGCGTTTTCGACCCCTGCAAGGATCTCGACGATTGAGAAGAAACGATCCCACAGGGGCGTTTCTCGCAGCTCTTCAACGACCATCTCATAGGCGTGCCGCGATTTTGCCTCCCACATCCAAATGTCCGTCACGCGAGTGGAAAAGAACTCCGTGTCGAAGATTCGGCAACGCACTTCATCCCGGTACTTCTTCAGGATCGGATTCATGCAGCGCTTGAAGTGTGCAAACCGCTCTTCGATGGGCAATCCCAGCCACTCCGGCATGGTTTTTACCATCATGAAGACGGTGAGGTCGTCCTTTTGCGGATCTGGTGCTTTTTCATCGGTAGTCATCGTGTAGTCTCCTTATCAAAAGAATATGAGCTTTCGCTCACTCTGGGTACTCGCGTTTCTATGCCACGTAAATGTGCCTCTTCCAAAAGCCTTATCGCACGCAAGACGCCTCAGCAGAAGCGTTCCGCAGAAACCGTGGCCGTGCTTCTGGAAGCGGCTGCTCGCGTTTTGGAGCTGCATGGCTTCGAAGGCTTCAACACAAATGCTGTTGCTGAGCGCGCAGGGGTGAGCATCGGTTCTCTTTATCAATATTTCCGAGGCAAGGATGCGCTGCTCAGCGGACTTCTCGAGCGGGAAGTTGCGCCGCTGCTTGCGATCGGCGAAGAACTCGCACCGATCCAGAGTTGTGAAACTGCTCTTGGGATCTATATCCGCGCCTCCATTCGGCACCAGATGAAGCGTCCCCAGTTGGCAAGGCTCATTGACGTGGCTGAGAAGCGTGAGGTCTTCGACGGCCAGGTATCGGGAACGGCCTCGCGCCTGCAGGCCGTCATGGAAAACATTCTGACACGTCCCCATGCGCCGAAGGTGCCGAACAGGAGTCTTGCGGCGGCGGATCTGCTTGCGGTCATTCGCAGTCTCGTCGATGCAGCCGGCGAGCGGGGAGAAGGCGACTCAAGCGCGCTCGTGCGGCGAATCGAAGGAGCTGTTTGGGGCTATCTGCGGTCGTGATGTTTAAGGCGCTCCGTCGCACCCATTCAGCAATCGGATAGCAGTGGCTCAGTAACGGAGACCATGCCTTTCGGTTTACATCGGGCCGGGCGACCCACCGAGGCGCTGGGCCGGACAGATACGGATCATTCCCCTTACGCTCAATCTCGGTTCTCTGCTAAGGCATTTGCCGCCTGCTCCCAGCGAGCATCGTCGATCCTTTTCACGAGCAGCCATATCGCCAGGCTCGCCATTGCGATGAGCATGGGCACTACGAACATGATGGAGTCGTATTGGGGCGCCAGCACCGCAAAGAAATTCTTGAGCACAAACCGGTCCCGCCCAGCAGAACGAGGCCACCTAGAAGGCGGGGAAGATAGCCGGAGCGGAGGGTGAGGTAACCCCGCAGGAGAACCGCAACGCCATAGAATGCGGCAAAGATCGCGAAGACATCTCGATACACAAGGAGGCAGAGAAAAGTGAATGAGGCATGTGCATCCGGGTTCAGTGCTCGGATGATGTCCGCGTCGGTCACGGATAAGCCCGCGATAAAGTAAAAGATCTCGCCGACGGCAAATGTCGCGGTGGAGAACACTCCAAAACAGGCGGCAATGAGCGATAAGGTTCGGTTGACCGGCTCCAGCAATACGTAGAAGATCGCCGTCAGCGCGAGGTCGCATGCGGCTTCGACGAGGTAAGAAGCAAAGCTGGCGCGAAACAGACCGATCGAAGCCCCTACTCTGCGTGCTGTCTCAACGACGTCGCTGGGAGCGATCAGCTTCCCAGGTACATAGGACTCACCGAAGCCGCCTGCGACAAGGGAGACAAGTAGCAGAAACCCCGCGACGCGCGCGTAAGATCGAGCCTCATGTGCCTTCATGCGATGTGTGCTCCTTGGGGGAGAATCTACACCTACCTTTACGGCCCCAATGGTCCCTCTGTTCAATACGTTGGTTCGTAAGTGACGGCATCACTCAGGAGGACAGGTTTTGCGAGCGGTAGAGGTCTCGCTTTCATTCCAGCTTAAGGCCGAAGCCCTCCTCGGCACTGACGGGTCGGGAGCCATGTGTCGCATGGTGATCAGGTTCCGCGAACGCCGTCGGAGTAGGCCGACGGCCGTCATTTCTGCGCAGAGTGGACCGGGCGCTGTGGATACGCGCACTTCCATAGCTGGTGGATCGACCCCTGCACAGGCTCACTCTTATAGAGCGTAGAACGTTTCGTTTCGCAGCTGCTTCTGGTCCTCGGGCTGAATACTCGTCATATGAATTCTTCCTTTCGATTCGGCTCGCCACGGAAGTCTGTCGACAGCGGTGAACACCTGACCCTCGGCGAGGCGCCGGGCGGTGCGGATCAGTGAGGCTTCAACGACCTCAATCTTGCCGTCCTTCTGCTCCGTCTGGACTGTTACGTCCATGATGCCGGAAGGATGCCCGATGCGAATCGACCCGCCCTGACCGGTTTTACCGGAAAGTTGTTGCACAATGGAACCGGGTATGAAGGCGGCGACCGCAACACAACTGCTCCCGGTAACCTGGTAGGACTTGTGAATCATTCCGTCAAGCACGGAGAACGCATGGAAATCGGACTCCGCCGCTTTATGCTGCTTGCCGCCGCTGTACTCGGTCCAGTCCTGCGGCTTGGAGATGAGCGCCAAAAATGGTGAGTTGGAGCAAACGATCTTGGCCTCTTCCATGGTCTTTGCGAAGCCGTGCTTGATGCCGACCGATAGCCGAAAGTCTTCAAGCTTCTTCATCAACTCCGTGTTGTCGGTCATGGCATCCGGATTCTCAGTACCTTTAAGACCGAAGGATTCCGCCTTTGCAAAGACGATGTAGTTGGCGAGATCGACCGTGGAATAGTCCACCGCTTTGCCCTCGAAGTTGATCGTGTCGCAGGCATTCCCAGTGGGCAACAGTCCCTTGCCATGGGTTCCGACCAGTCTATGAAGATCTAAAGTGAGCCTTGAGCCGGTCCCAGGGACACCGGAGATCTGCTGATCGCCGATCACCCGCGGCCTTCCATCTTTTGTGAGCACTTTGACATAGATGATCTCGTTGAAATTTGTGGCATGAACGCGGACTGTCGTTTCATCTCCGGTAGCCTTCACAAAGCCCTCTTCGATCGCATACGGTCCCATGGCCGAAGAGATGTTGCCGCAGTTCGCATCGCGGCTTGCAAGCGGCGCTTTGATGGCCACCTGATAGAAGGTGTAATCGAGATCGGCATTGGGCCGCGTGGGTGGGCCTACCACGGCGAACTTGCTGGTTAGGGGGTCCGCCCCGCCCATACCGTCGATCTGTCTGGCATCCGGAGAGCCATAGGCAGCTAAAATCCAAGCCGCGAACTCATCCTCATTCTGAATGGGCAGGTGACGCCGGTCAACAATGACGGCCTTGCTCGTACCACCACGATAGAAGACCATGGGAGTGGCGATCTGTTCACTTGATTGACCCTGTTGATGTGTCTTCGCCTCGGTTTGTTGGACATCGATACTCATTCTTCAATCCCTCCTTAAAAGTCTGTTGTGAGACCTGTTTCATTCGGGTGGGACCCGACCACTCATCACCATCCCAGGTTGAAACGGCAGAAGTGAATGAGCATTAAACGTTTACGAAGAACCGTCTAGGAATTCCTTTACTGTCACGTCTTCCGCAATGTAATCGCCGTCGGTACCAGCCTTCGCAAATGCAAACACCTTCAAAGAACGAAATGACCTCTTACCTCAGACCTGTTTCAACTCTTCAGGATGAGGGCGAGGCCCCCTATCATCACAAGACCTCCAGCGACTCTCAGCATGGATAAATGATGAACTTCGTAACCCACGATTCCATAGTGATCGAGAACCACCGAGACCAGCATAGCCACGGTCACGGTGACACCGGTGAAGACAGAAGCTCCCAGCTTTTCCGCAACCAGAGTGAGCGAAAGAACGAAGCCGGCAGCAAATAGACCGCCTAGCCAGCTCCACCACGGAGCGTTGGCCATCGCGACATTGGTTGGAAAGGGCTCGCGTGTGGCCAAGGCAAGTATCAGTGTCGCGATCATGGCCATGCCGAACGTGGCGGCAACAGCCCAAAGCGGCTGATGCACTTTCTTGCTGAGCGTTGTATTCATGCCGCCCAGAAAAGGATTCAGGACACCGGCAAAGATTGCGATTGCGAGAAAGCCAGACTTCATACCATCATCTCCTGATGCAGTACAGGTGTGGTGACCGGTGTATTTGTTCAGCAGTCAAGGGCAGAAGACATGGACCTTTTCACTTCTCTTCCGGCAACACGCGAACGGGAGCTTTCTGCATCCATTGCTGAATGTCCTCAACCGCATCGCCGAAGAAAATGCTGTAGTTCTCCTGGGTCACGTAGCCCAGGTGTGGGACGGCGAGCACGTTGGGGAGAGCGCGGAAGGGGTGGTCGTGGGGAAGCGGTTCGGTGTCAAAGACATCCAGAGCCGCCCCGGCGATGCGTTTCTCGCGAAGAGCTTCGAGCAGGGCTTCCTCATCGACGAGCGGACCGCGGGCTGTGTTCACGAGATAACTCGTCGGCTTCATCAGCGAGAGCTGCGCAGCACCGATCATGCCGCGCGTCGATGGAGCCAGCACCATGTGGACGGTCACCGCATCGGAGCGCTTCATCAAATCTTCCAGACTCGCCGCGCACTCCACGCCTGCGTCCTTGCACTCCTCTACTGTGATTCTGGGTGCCCAGGCGAGAACGTTCATCTCAAAGGCCAGCGCGACCTTCGCCATTCTTTTACCGATCTTGCCAAGGCCGACAATGCCGAGCGTCTTTCCGTTCAGACCCACGCCAACCTCGGTCTGCCACCCTCCCGCGCGAAGGGATGCCGCCTCGACAGGGATGTGCCGGAAGATGGCGAGCAGGAGAGCCCAGGCCAGCTCCGGCGCGGGATAGGGCAGGCTCCTGGTGCCGCAGACCGTGATGCCATGCTGCTTGGCTGCGTCCATATCGATGGCGCTGTTCTTCATGCCCGTGGTGACCAGGAGTTTGAGATTCGGAAGTGCGGCAAGCAGTTTTGCATCGAACACCGTTCGCTCGCGCATGGCGACAATGATCGCAAAGCCGGCAAGTTGATTCGCGGCCTCGTCCGGTTGTATGTACTCAGTGAAGTTCTTTACGTTGACCCCTTGAAGGGCCGTCCAGTCAGCAAAACCCAGTGCACAGTTTTGGTAGTCGTCGAGGATCGCGCAGTCGAGCATGAGGAACTCCTTGGTGGGGCGGTGAAGGATTGAGATCCGGTCTGAACCGAAGAGGGGCGCAGTCTATGAGCGACCCATTTCCTCAAGGACCTCAGATGCGATCTTGAAGCTTTCAATTGCCGCAGGAACGCCACAGTAAATAGCGGTTTGGAGGAAAACCTCTCGGATCTCTTCCATCGTCAACCCGTTATTGAGTGCACCGCGGACATGGGCCTTTAGCTCCGCGTGCCGGTTGAGCGCGGTCAACATGGAAAGATTGATGATGCTGCGCGTCTTGCGGTCAAGCCCCGGGCGTGTCCAGATCTCTCCCCAACACCATTCCGTGGTCAGGGCGTCCATGGGCTTGTTGAATTCGGTGATGGCGTTGAGGGAACGATCGACATACTCATCGCCCAGCACCGCACGGCGCACGTCTAAACCCTTCTGATATTGCTCTTCCATAATGAACTCCTGACTGTCTGCGTTGCTATAAAACTGGGTTAACAGATCCGAGCACTTCCTGAACGCTTACGTGCGCTTGTCTTGCCAGACAAGCTGTACGTTGACAAATTCGTGAATGCCGAAGTGTGAGAGCTCTCGTCCATAGCCGCTGTTCTTGACGCCGCCGATGGGTGTGCGGGGATCGGAGGCGGAGTAACCGTTGAGGTAAACTGCACCCGTAACGATACGCCGCGCTAGAGCCTTGCCACGCTCCACGTCGCTGGTCCAAAGATTGCCGCTCAAGCCGAACTGGCTCGCATTGGCAAGCTCTACGGCTTCCTCCGCATCCCGCGCGATGGTGATGGCCGCAACAGGACCGAAGGTCTCTTCGTCGAAAGCTGCCATGCCCGGCTTCACATCGGCGAGGATGGTCGCGGGATAGTAGGCTCCGGGTCCATCAGGGACCTTCCCGCCGAGTAAGAGCCTTGCACCGTCCTTGATGGTGTTTTCTACCTGCTTGTGAAGCGAGTCGCGCAGATCGACGCGAGCCATGGGCCCCAGAAAACTGGCCGCGTCCATGGGGTCTCCCATGACGAGCTTGGAGGCTGCTTCGACAAACTTACTGGTGAACGCTTCCGCGATGGGGGCCTCCAGGATGAAGCGTTTGGCACAGATGCAGATCTGGCCGCTGTTCATGTATCGCGCCTTGATCGCGGCCTCTACACAGGCGTCCATGTCCGCATCGGCAAGGACGATGAACGGGTCCGATCCGCCGAGTTCCAGCACGCACTTCTTGAGCACCTTTCCAGCCTCCGACGCGATGGCAATCCCGGCACGAACGCTGCCGGTGAGGGTCACCGCCGCAATGCGACTGTCGTTGATGACGTTCACGAGGTCCTCGGTCGCGACCAGGATCACCTCAAACGCACCTTCCGGAGCACCCGCTTTTTTAAAAGCTTCTCCGATCGCATAGGCGCATCCGGTCACGTTCTTTGAGTGGCTCAGGACGATACCGTTGCCCGCCATCATGATAGGCACCGCGGCGCGCAGTGCCTGCCAGAATGGAAAATTCCAAGGCTGCACGGCAAGAACCGTGCCGAGCGGCAGATACGACACATAGGCTTTGTTGTCTTCCACCGTGGTCGGTTCGTCGGCTACCAGACGCGGTCCGTTCGCGGCATACCACTCAGCCAACCCCGCGCACTTTTCGATCTCTCCATACGACTGCTTAAGGGATTTGCCCATCTCGAGGGTAATCAGCTGTGCAAGTTCGTCGGCCTGTTGACGAAACACCTTAGCGAGTCTGGCGAGCAGAGCGGCCCGTTCTTCGGCGGAAGTGTCTCGCCACACCTGGAAGCCCTTTGCTGCACGATTAAGCGAAGCATTCAGGCTGGCTGCGTCCTGAAAAGGGTAGATGTGAATGGCCTGACCCGTGGCAGGGTTGATCGTAGTGACACTGGTTGGCTTTGGTTTTTGATCCTGCGGCATGCGAAAGCTCCTGAGACCGGTTGAAAACGAATAACTTGCTTACTCGCTTGCGTGCATACGTCTATTGAAAGTAATCAGCTTATGAGGGCATCTTTATAGGAACGCTCATGGAGCCGTGAGCAAGCACATCTACTTTGAGTGAACGTAGGCTACACGCGCGTGCTGCGGCCCCAAATCAGGAGGAGTGAAGAAGAAAACTCATCCAAGCAGAGAACCTACCCATCCGACATACTGCATAGGAGCAGATGGAATATTATGGAGAACGCAGCTTCTGTGAATGCTGGAACAAGAAAAGATTGTCAGATCGATCTCATCGCCTCTGTAGGCGGCTTTCCGGTGGGGTGGGCTGTCCGCCATCTCGGCTGAAAGCTGACTGCGATCGTTCTCGACCTCAAGTCTTACCTTCATCACATCGCAGTCAAGGGGCAGAGCCTATTGAGCTCTTACGCCGTACCCGCTTGCGAAGAACGAAAATTTACAATCCTTCATCTTCTTTACGAGAATGGGCGTATCTGGATGGTCTTCTATCTTGCGAACAATAATCAGTCCCCGTATCTCCCATGAAGATGAATGTGATGAGACTGGCCCTACTCTATTTTCGTGATCGATGCTCACGAGTTTTACTGAGGCATCGAGGTTCCTTTGCTTCGTTCAGAAGATGCCCGCCCGGCTATACAGGTTGCCATCGGATTGTCCTGTTGTCGCAAATGTCGCCCAATGCAGGTCAAGATTATTTATTCATGCCGTAACGCCTCTTCGTGATTGCGAGCTTCTTCTTGCTCTCGCTTCCCAGGATGTTCGGCCCTTGAGGTCCCACTACACTCACAGCTGAAATCGAAGAACTCATGGATATGGCGAGGACGTGATGCGACCTCCGCTTAAGAGTGTTGCATTCTGTCCTTACACGCTGCTCCCCATACCGTCCGCCTAACCGGGGTAGGCCTGCGAACGGCGGTATGAGACACTGCGCATATCTTACCCTTCGATTGATTTGTAATAGCCGCGGCTAAAAGGAAGACGAGGGATGCATTCCAATTGATGGCGACCTCATTCACGGAGTACGCGCGGTCGTCATCCACCCACACGCGCATGGGAGCTGCTCGCGGTAGCTGGTCGGCAATGGGATCGCCCCCGGAGCTGTTCGGGCCGCCTGAGAGCATACCCGACCAAGGCGCCACGATCTCATCCGCTATGCTGGGCCGGTGATGCGGGTGCTGGTATGGCCGCACCCCCAGGTTTGTCACCCAGCAGGCACCGAAGCAGTTTCGTCCAAGCAGATAGTGCAGGTTGCCCAGCGCCGCATCAACCCCCGCGCGATTAGGCGCAAAACGGTTTGCGATCAAGAGCAGTAAAGATTGGTTTCCTGCGTCGCCGTTCGAACCCCAGCGATACTCCGCTTCGGCCAGCGTATTGCCGTACCCGTTTGCCTGACCGCGCGCGGTAAGTTCGGTGGCGGCACGTTGTGTCGCCTGCTCGATGGCGAAGGTTGCCGGTGTAGGCTTTGCCGAGGAAGCAAGCGCATACGCCCAGAGACCAAGAGAAGTTACATCCATCCAAGAGGGCGCCTGGATGATCAGTGCCGGCAACAAGGAGTGAATCGTTGTGAGCGCAGCCTGTTGGTAGGCCGGCTCGCGCGTGGTGCGGAACAGTTCGGCGGCAGCCCAGAGGATCGCACCGCTTACAGCCTGATCGCCGTACTCGCCTGTGGTGATGCCCGTAGGGTTCTTGAACAGAACACCGGGGTGCGCGGTACACCAGGCAAATGCCCGGCGCGCGGCGGCCAGGCACCCCGCTGCAAATGCAGGGTCGAAGGGCGAGTAAATGCGTGCAGCGATGGCCATGATGGCCGCCAGCCCCGCCGTGGCGCCCGTGCTTTTGAAGGGTTCGGAACCGGTTCCGATGATCTCGCTCGGCAGGGAATCCTTTTCTGGCATCACGAAGCCGCAGAAATGCGTGCTTGTCTGCTTGTGCCACGCGCCGCCGTCGGCAGGGTCCTGCATGCTGAGCATCCAGCCAAGCGTCCATCGAACCTCGGCGAGCAGATCCGGCAGCGTTCCGCCTGACTCCGGCAAATTCAGAAAAAGGGTATGCAGAGCTTCGGGAAAGAGCTCCCAGGCCCAGAGCAGTGTGCCGCAGGTAATAGCGGAGTTGACAGTGTAACGGCCGTAATCCCCCGCATCATGCCAGCCGCCGAAGTTTGAAAGCTGGCCAGTGCGTCCCGCGGAGGCGTTGTACTCGTTATTCGGGTGACAGCTGTCGTGCCTGTAGCCGGCGCCCAGATCGACCTTGCATCCGCATCGCTGGCCGTAGAAGAAGCGCATCGCGAGCCGCAGGGCGTCGTCATAGATCCCTGCGTTGATCGTGAACCAATCTCCGGGTATGCCGAGAACCTCGATCCGATACCGGCCCGGCACAATCAGCTTGGAAAAATCGGCGTGGCAGATGTGGTCGCCAGAGGCTGCGTCAAAAGCCGCCGATGTGAGCACGCCCGTGAACACCGTTCGCGTTGAGCCGAAGGCGTAGACATCGAAGCGGCAGTTCTCCGGCACGGCAGGCGCTTCACCCGTCACGCCGGTTGCAAGCACCACCGTAGCGATCTTTTCAGCCTGGGGCAAATAGCCGATCTGGTTGCAGAATATGTTGCGGATCGATGTCTGTTTGGGCTTGGTTCGTTTGGATTTACCTGCTCCATGCGCTGGAGCTGAGGATTCCTGCGCGGCAACCTGCAAAGGCCGTGGCACGCAAGCCGCCAGCGCTGCACCCCCTGCCGCCGCGCCCAAGGATCTAATGACAAACCGGCGTGACGCTTTAGCCAAGATCACCTGCTTCTGCGTCCAGGCAATTACAAAATTCGATTGTCACGTATTACCTGCCGGTAGAAGTCGGCGCTCAACTTGAGTGTTCGTTTCTGAGTGGCAAAGTCGACGTAGACGATGCCGAAACGCTTCTCGTAACCGTCGGCCCACTCATAGTTGTCCAGCAGACTCCAAAGGAAATACCCCTTTATCGGCACGCCTTCGGCAAGGGCTCGATGCAGCTTGCCCAGGTAATTGCGCAGGTACATCACGCGATCGCTGTCATAGACATGCCCGTCCGCGGTCAGGCGATCGGTGGAGGAAGCGCCGTTTTCGGTGATATAGAGCTGCCTTACCTTCCAGACGTCGGCAACCAGTTTCGGTCCCCAATAGAGCGCCTCCGGCCCGACGTAAAGCCATGGGCTGTACATGTGCGGAAAGGAGAGCGGCGGCTCAACAACCGCATACCCCTGGGGAGACTCATCCGCGCGCACGTAGGTCGGCTGATAGATGTTGAGGCCGACGAAGTCTATAGGGCTCTTGATGATGTCCATCTCCTCCGCCGTAAAATGCGGAGCGTCTGCGCCGAGCCGCTTCAGATAGGAATCCATGTAGCGGCCCTCGGTCACAACGGTCAGGAAGGAAGCGTTTTCCTCACGTATCGCCCTGTGTGCCGCCGCGATGTGTTCGGCAGATTCGATGACCGGACACGTGGCGTGGATGTTATCGGCGAGGCCGACCTCCGTGCCTGCTTTGGCGTGAGCGCGAATGGAGCGCACCGCCATGCCGTGGCCCAGAACGACATAATGATTCAGTTGCGCAACGCGTTTCGCATCCAGCGTCAACCCCGGTGCATGGGTTCCCTGGCTGTAGCCGAGTTCGACGAACGTACGCATCTCGTTCATGGTTACAAAATGCCTAACGCGATCCGAAAGCAAGCCTGCCGTGAAGCCGGCATACTCGGCGAAGGCTTTGGCGGTGTCGCGGTTCTCCCAGCCGCCCTGGTCTTGCAGCGTCTGCGGCAGATCCCAATGGTACAGAGTGCAGTACGGCTGAATACCGGCGGCCAGCAGTGCATCGACAAGCCGATTGTAAAAGTCGATTCCCGCCGCATTCGGGCGACCCGTGCCGTTCGGAAAAATGCGGGACCAAGCGACGGAAAAGCGGAAGGTTTTTAGGCCGATACGCTTCATTAACTCGATATCTTGCGGATACAGGTGATAGAAATCGTCGGCAACGTCCCCCGAATCACCGTTGGCGATTTTGCCCGGCATGTGCGAAAACGTGTCCCAGATGCTGGGACCGCGACCGCCCTCGTGAACCGCTCCCTCCACCTGGTAGGCGGCGGTAGCCGAGCCCCACAGGAAATCCGGGGGAAATGTCGCGGCAGCATCCTTCGCTGCCGGTGTTACCGCCGCCGCTTGCGCCAGGCGGCTGGAAAAGGGCACTACAAAACCGGCGCCGAAGGCCAGGCTGGACCGTTCCAGGAAGCTGCGTCGTTTCATGATGTCTCTCGATGAACAAACAATGGGGTCGTTGGGATGCAGATAGTAGTGCAGGCTTTGGAAAAGTGGGCTGGAAGGCGACGCGGCCTTCCAGCCCCCGGCTGCTCCCTTCGGTTAGAAGTTGTATTTCACCGAGAACTCAAGCACTCTGCGTCCGGTCTCCTGGGTGACAACACCGAAACCCTGCCCGACATTTGCCGTCGACGCGACGGTCTGAGGATTGGTGCTTGGCGAATTGAAGGTAAGCGTGGCCGCGGTGGCTCCGCCGACGAAGGTATCCAGCGGGTGATTGATGAAGTTGAAGCCGGCTGCACGCACCTGCACCGATTGGTGCTCACCGAAGCGGAAGTCCTTGGTGGCGGTGATGTCGGTATCGAGAAAGCCCGGTCCGTGGATGTAAGGATATTGCGACGGGCCGTTGGTGCCGACCTGCGGCAACTGGAAGCAGGCGGCGTTGACGTACTGCCGGGCGGCGGTATGGGCGGCGGGGTTGCAGGTAATGTTCGGCACAATAACCACGTCGGGCGTGCCGAGCCGCGTCAGGTTGGTCTCCGTCGTGGAGGCGCCGCTGCCGACGCCGGTGATGATGGTCGTGCTGAAACCGGCGGTGCCGGAGATGGACGACAGATCCGGACCGCTTTGCACGGTGGTAACGCCGGAGAGCCGCCATCCATTGGCGATCTGTCTCAGGTAGTGACGCTCGGTCACCTTGCCGAAGTCATAGCTGTAAGACGAATTGAAGACATTTGTGCGGTCGTAGGACAAAATGCCGTAGTTATTACGCAGGTTGGTCGGGTCAATCGCGTTGCCGTTGTAATAACCGCCGCGATAGCCGAGCGAGCGCGACCAGGTGTAGTTGATCCCGAAGTTCAACTTGCCCGTGCGCTTTTCCCAATCGACCTGCAGGCCGTTGTAGTTTGCCGAGAGGATATGACGCGGGATGTCGATCTCGGAATATTGCGGATAGGGCCGATATTGGTTGATGGCCGCGGTGCCGATCAGCTCCAGTTGCGAAAGGGGCGTGACCACCCCGGTCACGGGATTGGGCTTGTAGAGCCCGCCGATGGGGATGTAATTGATATTTTCGAGATTGCCCGCGTCCGCCGGTCCATTGGAATCATCGGCGAGCAGGTGATCCGAGTTGTTGCCGACGTAGCTGATCAGCAGCACCGATTTACCCAACGCCTGCGAAACGCCGAAGCTGTAGGTGCTGACCAGAGGCTCCTCGTCATCGTTGCCGGGCAGGCCGGCCACGGTGCTTGAAAGCCCGCCCTTCGTGGTCGGCGGCAGATTGTCTAAAGCGTTAATGTCGGACAGGGTGATGTCCGGGTTGGTGCCCACGGTCGAGGAACGCACGCCCTGCGAGGTCGCAAAGGCGGGGGAGATATCGTTCCAGTTATCGTGTGCGCGATACTCGCCGAAACCGCCTCGCAGCACGGTTTTCCCGTTGCCGTACAGATCAAGCGCGAAGCCTCCGCGCGGCTCGATGAACGCGGCGCGGGTCGGATTGCCGCCGTTCGAGACAGAAGAGTCGATCCCGTTCCACTGAAAGCCCGGAACGCTCAACGCCGCGTTGTTCAGCTGTGTGGGATCAAAGACAGCCGCGCCTAAATGATGCGCGTCGTTCCACTGGCCCAGATGTTCGAAGCGGACGCCCAAGTCGAGTTGAAGGCGCTTGGTGAGCTTCCATTGGTCGGTGACATAGCCGTCGATATTCCAGAAGTAGAGATCCTGTGCCGGCAGCTCATTGATCTGCGTGTACTGCTGTACGGCGCCTTCGGCGAAGTTGGCCAGGTAGTTGCCGGAGGTCGTAAAGGTGGGCGTGGTGCCCGTAGCCTGCGCGAACGTGCCGCCGGCAGCCGGGTAGTAGTACAAGCCGATCTGCCCATTGGTGCACGCAACGCAACTGCCGCCGATATTGGGCTGCACCTGGTTGTTCTCCACGCGTTGCACAAACGTGCCGATCTTCAGGGTGTGAGTGCGTATCACCTGGGTGAAGTTATCGCCGAACGACGGCGTGAACTTGTGAGCGTAAATCGGGCCAAGCGAGACGTCGGGCGACTGCTCAAGCGGCAGGCCGTCGTACCCATAGTCGCTCAGTTGCGGCAGCGCCTTGGTGCCGTTGTTGTAGATGCCGTGGTAAGGGTAGGCCGCTTCAAGCGCATTTATATTGCCGCTGGTGAAGGCATCGTCCAGGTAGGTCAGGTCGCCAAAGAGCTCATTGGTGCGTGAGGTGCCGAGGATCGTGGTTAAATCGGCGCTGGCGGTCTGTGAGTTGATGTTCTGGATCAAGCCACCGGGTGTGTTGACCCCGCCCAGCGGAACCGCCTCGGTGGAGGGTGCGAAGTAAAGGCTCTGCGGATTGCCCTGACTGCCGCGCTCGACGTTATACACCGCGAAGAAGCGGTTGTTCTTATTGATGGCAATATCCGTGCGGCCGCGTACCTGATAAAGATCGTTGTTGATCAGGTCCTGCCCGGTGAAGTTGTATCCGTTTGCGCTGGTTTGATTGGGCAGCGGCAGCGAGCCGAAGATGGCCGCCGAGCCAGAGTCGAGCTGTGCCGACGGAATCTGGCCCTGGATCGCCGTACCATCCTTGGCAAAGCTCGGTACCGCGGCCAGGTTGGCATAGGAGCTGTTGGTGAACTCATTGCCCAGATAGGTCATCAGCTCCGGCTGGGTGAAGTTGCCGGCACGCATATTGGCCGTGGGAACGAGCGCGCGGTAGATCGCCGAGCTCGCGCTGCCGTAGGCGTATTCGCTCCGCTGTACATAATCTTCGCCGCCGATGAAGAAGGTCGCCTTATTTGAATGATTGAAGTCGGTACCGGGGATGCGCAGCGGGCCACCCAGGGTGCCGCCGAGATAGGTCTCGTGGCTGGGCGGTTTGCCGAAGGAAGCCGCGAGCGGATCGACTGAGTTGAATTTGCCGCTGCGGCCGTAGGCATAGAGCGAACCGTGAAAATGATCCCCGCCGGCCTTGCCCACCGCGTTGATGACGATGGGGCCATTCGCTACGTCGGCGCCGAAGTTCGAGGTTTGCACCTTTACCTCTTCGGTGAAATCGTAGTTGACGTTCTGGGTCGCGGCACCATAACTGCCGGGATCGGTCAGATTAGCGCCATCCGACAGCAGAGCCACCCCGTTGGTCGGGCTGCCGTTGGCCGCGTAGCTGCCCAATGCACCGGTGATTGACACCTGAGACGGATCAAAGGCGCTGTTTGTGATGCCGGCACTGTTTTGCGCAATGGCGAAGCCAGGCAGAATCTTCTCCAACTCCGTCACATCGCGGCCTTCGACCGAGAGTTTCTCGATATCCTGCGCACTGATCAGATTCGACACCTCCGACTGCTGCACAGGCGTGGTCGTACTGCTGGATTCCACGGTCACGGTGGTGTCTTCGCGGCCGGGCGCGAGCTTTAGCAGACCAAGCTGCCGATGGTCCTCCGGATCGAGGTGCACGCCCTTCTGGTTCAGCGTGTCAAAGCCCGGAGCCACGATCGTGATCGTGTATGTGCCGGTGGGCACCGCGGAAAAATTGAACAGGCCGACCCCGTTCGACGTGGTAGTCCGGGTCGTACCGCTGGCTTCGTTGCGCAGCGTAACACCCGCGTGCGGGATGGCGGCGCCGGTCGGGTCGGCCGCCGTGCCTTCGAGGGCCGCGGTAGTGACCTGTGCGTAGGCCGCTGGAGGTATGCCGCCAAGCAGAGCGGTGCTGCCGGCGCCGAGGGCGAGAGCGAGCGGCGTGGAAAAGAAGCGCCCCCCGGAACTGATTTTCTTGAGTTTGATGAACCTGCTGTTGGAGCCTTTGGATGTAGCCATGGGCTTGATGCCTCCGCGTGGTGCGCACTCTTGTGCAAATAGGTCTGAACGAAATATTGGTTCGCCGGGCGTAGGGCGGGCGCGCCGTACCGTGACGCGTCGCCCGCTGCGTCTGCCCGCTCTATTGAATCTGTAGGCTGAAGGTAAAACTTTGGGTGATGTTGTTTGCGCCGGTGGTGGGCGGCACCGTCCCGGTTGGGATGTTGGGCGTTCCTGTCAGCACGACCGCGACCGTGGAGGTGCCTGTCGGTGTGGTGAAGTTGGTGCCGCCACCGCAACCCGAGAGCGCACCGCTACCCAGCAGGATCAGCATGACCCCCGCGAGCAGACTGCGGCTGAGCCGTTTGTGTTTACGCAACGCACCCGCCGCCGCCAGTCCCAGCAGCCCGGGAAAGAGCAGCGCGACCGAGGCCGGCGGCGATTGCACGGCCGTGTGCACCGTGACGGTAATGACCTGCGGTGCGGAGTTCTGTGTCAAATCCACCGAGACCGGGTTAAATGTGCACGTGGCGTAGTTCGGTAAGCCCGTGCAGGCGAGATCGACCGCGCCCTGGTAACCCGCGATCGGCGAAACGGTAAAGGTACCGGACCCTGTTCCCGCTACCGGCACACTGAGGCTGGTCAATGGATTGGTGACGAGGTAGCTGGGGGCGTGCACGTATACGCTGTAGCCCGTTGAGGACGAGCCCAGGAAGGTTGTGTCGCCACTGTACTGGGCGATGACCGTGTACATGCCGTTCGGCAGGGTGGCCGTCGTCAGTACGGCTTGACCATTGGTGCTGAGCGCCACCGAGCCAAGCGCCACCGCACCGGACGGGGCATTCGCTGTGAAGGTTACCGTTCCGGTTGGGTTGGCCAGTGCGGTGCTGCCCATCACGGTGGCGGTAAAGACGGCCGAGCTGCCCGTCGCGACCGCGGTAGTGCCATTGATGCTGGATGTCAGCGTGGTGGCAGTGGACGCGAGTGCGATGTTCAGCGTGATCGCTGTGGTCGCTCCCGAGCTGGCGAAGGCCGCCGCACCGCCATAGCTTGCGTTGATGACCTCCGTACCCGGCGACAGCCTCGTGAAGCTCTGCGAGGCGATGCCGTTGACCAGGGTGACCGCCGCTCCGGACGGGACGCCGTTGACAAAAAACTGAACGGTTCCGCTCGGCACCCCGGTACCTGTCGTGGTGGCGACGGTGGCCGACACGGTGACGGTCTGGCCGAACGAGACGGCGGCGCCTGGTGCGGGTGCCGTCTGCGACAGGGTCAGCGTGGTCGGAGCCAGATTGGCACCACTGCCGCTCAGGTTTGCGCCCAGAGCCGAGCCGTTTGTGGCATTACTCTGGAAAAGGACCTGCTCTGAGCGTGGACCGATGGCCGTTGGCGCAAACGAGATCGTGACTCCGCAGGTTGCGCCTGTGGCTAGCGCCCCAGAGCAGCCGTTGCCGCTGGAAGCAGCAACGTTGAAGTCGCCGGTGTTGCCCGTGCTGGTTAAGATGGGGGTCGAGAACGCGAGTGCGGCATTGCCGGTGTTAGAGACAGAGAGGCTCTGCGCGACGCTCGTCGTACCAAGATTGACGCTGCCAAAGGCGAGCGCGCCCAAGGTGCGCTGGATGCTGTAGGCCGCCGATCCCATACCGTCCGCGACGTACAGGTTGCCGCTGCTGTCAAGCGCCACGGCCGATGGTTCCTGCAAGCCGGTCCCCAGCGTGTTCACGGCGTTGGCGTTGTAGGCTCCGTTGCTGAACGGGATACGCGTGATGTTGGCGCTGGCCGCCTGCGTGACGAAGAGGTCTCCAGCGGCGTCGATGGCGATACCGCTGATACCGGCCAGATTGCTTACAATACTGCTCTGCGTACCGACTGGAGTGATCTCGGTGATCGTGCCGAGCGTCGCATCGGCGACGTAATCATTCCCGGATGCGTCCACCGTTACTGCGGATGGGTTGGTGAAGCCGGTGCCGACATGGAAGGTAGGCTCGCCGCCGAAGACACCACCCTGGCCGGGGATCTCGATAAGGCTCCCTCCTGGTGCGGCCACCAGCAGATTGCCCTGAAGATCGAAGGAAAGCCCTGCCGGCGACGTAATGCCGGAGGCGATCAGCAGTTGACCGGCGGTGTTCAGCCCGGCTGCGGTATTGGGTACCTCGACGATGCGGCTGTTGCCGGAGTCGGCGATGAAGAGGTCCCCTACCGGATCAATTGCCAGCGCAGTCGGCCTGTTGAGGCCGGAGCCGATCGCGATCGGCTGCCCGCCACCGGCCGGAATCTCCGTCACGCTCGACCGTGCGCTGTCGGCGACGAAGGTATTGCCCGCGCCGTCCGCTCCTATTGCGGAAGGGGTGCTGTAGGTGCCAACCAGCGCGGTCTGGGTGCCTGGATCGACCGAGATCCCGCTTCCCGTGCCGATGCCTGTCAGGTTGCTCTGGGTGACTGGAGCGCCGGCGGCGGTCAAAACCGCTACCGCTGTCCTTTTGCCGGGTCCGGAGGGTGTGAGCGCCACGTTCAGTGTGCAGAAGCTGGGCACGGCCGAGGTGCTGGCCGCATACGCCGTTCCGGCGGCGCAGGTGGTGCCCGGGGTCGTCACGGTGGTGGGCGGCACGGTCGAAAACTCGCCAGAGGCTGTACCGGCATGGGTAAAGGTGAAACTAGACGGCGAAATGGCCGCATTGAACATATAGGTGAGCACGCCGGCGGTGCCTGCGGTGCCGACCGTAGCGGCGGGCAAGGTAAGACTGCCGACCGTGGTGCGCGAAACCGTCGCCGCGGCAAACTCCGCGGCATAGATGTTCCCGGCAGGGTCGATCGCGACCGAATCTGCCGGGCCGAATGAGGCGATGTAGCTCACAGTCGAGGCCAGCGCCCCGTTCGCAAAGGGAATCTCGTCCAGCGACATCTTGTCGGTAATGAAAAGATTGCCCGCCGCATCAACGCGCAGGCCGGCGATCGCGGCAAATGTGCCGGCGATGGGCGTGGGCGTCGTGCTGCCCGCCTTGAGTACGAATAAGGAGGTACCTTCTGAAAGATAAACGTCACCCGCCGCATCGGCGGCGATGTTGCCGATGCGTACACCGGCGCCGCCAAGGGTTGCAGGCGTCAGCAACTCGGTACAGACGGTGCCGGTCGGGTCGAATTTATAAAGGTAGGCGACGTTGTTCGTCGCGGCATAGACGTTGCCCGCACCGTCCGTGGAGACGTCGTCGAAGCCCAGGTAATAGCCGACTGCGGCAAAGTCCGGGCACGACGATCCACTCGTGAATTTCACTCCGCTATTGGCGCCGCCGCCTGCCGGTACCTTCCAGAGCTCGCCGTTGAAGTCCGTGGTGAAGACATTGTCGGAAGGATCAATAGCGACGCCCTCCGGATAAGAACCGACGGTAGCGACTACAAACTGCGCCCCGCCCCCGTGGGGCACCTCGACCAGGGTCGCGGTATTCGAGTTCGCGATAAATAAATCCCCGGCGCTGTTGCGTCCCACGGCGTGGGGCTGGTTGAACCCGGTAGCAATCACGGTGGTGGAGCTGGCGACCACCGGCGGCGGCTGCGTGGCCGACTGCGCCTGGGAGGCGGAGGCAACACCCATCAGCAGCAAAGTGCTTTTAAAAAGAAGGTGAAGGACACGGCCGGCCTGGCAACCTCGGTAAGGAAGGCGCGGGGCACGATTTGTACCCGCGGTATATCTGTTCTGGTCGGACATGCTGATCTCCTGAACGACTCAACCCTTGGCTGCCGCCCTGGTGCGGGTTGGTCGGAGCTGTATGTACAGCGGCAAAGCCGTGGAATATAGATGGGGTCGAGACGAATCTCGACTTCGGCCGAATCTTAGGGATCGGTACACACGCCCGTATAGGCGTGTTCTGGTATAGCCGGGAGGTAACGAGGATTTCCGCCCAAATATGCCGGTTGTTATGAGGGAGTAATGACCTGTAACGGGTGATTGTCAGCCCTTTCTCGCTTGGCCTATACTCCGCAGCAGTGGGTCCAAAGACGTGCGTATTTTGCTTGAAGACACAACCTGGATGCCGGAAACGGACGAGGACAAGGAGAGAGTTCGGCAGCAGATGAATCGTCTGCTGGAGACGAGCCACTTCAAGAACAGCCGTCGCTACCCGGCGCTATTCCGTTTCATGGTGGAAGAGACCCTGGCGGGCCGGGGCGAGTTCTTGAAGGAGCGACTGCTTGGGGTGAAGGTCTTCGGCCGGCCGACGGACTATGACACGGCTGTTGACCCCACCGTCCGGGTCAGCGTGGCGGAGATCCGCAAACGGATTGCGCAGTATTATCACGAGGAAGTACACGAGTTCGAGCTGCGCATTGACCTGCAGCCGGGGCGCTATCAGCCCGAATTCCGTGTCGGTAAGGAGGCGCTTCCGTCGCGGCCCTGGCGCTACCTGGAGGATGCACCGCCGCCGCGCGAAGCGGCTCTAACCGGTCCAGCCGATGCAACGGTCCAGCCGAGCCCCACGCTGAAACGTAAGAGTCCGCTTCCTGGGGTGACTGCGGTCGCGCTCAATCCTTTATCCAACTCGGGGCTAAGTGTTGGATGGGGGCGCTGGATATTCGCATTTGCGTCGGCTCTGTTGTTTGCCGGTATGGCCATGCTGATCTGGTCCTGGATTCATCCGAACTCGGTAGCTCAGTTGTGGGGGCCTCTGTTGGAGAGCAAAACTCCCCTGGTGATCTCCGTTCCAGGCGGTCCGAAGGCACACGACAATGCAGCTATAAGGGCTCTGCTGGATAGCCCAAGCGAGCAAACCGGCAGTAAGGGGACCGTGGGCGCCTCGGACGGGGAGGCCCATGAGGCGCCCCCGACCTTTCTCAATCACATGGTTTTGGACCAGAATATTGTTCTAGCCGACGCGCTCGCTATGACCAAAGGCGTCGATGTACTGGCCCAAAATCATCGAGATTATCGGATTCGTTTGAGCGGTGAGACCACGTTGGACGATCTTCGGCAAGGTCCCAGCGTTTTGATCGGCGGACTGGACAATGCATGGACCTTGCGGGTCGTGGCTCCGCTGCGATACCACTTCGACGCCGATCAGAATTACGAGTGTTGGATCAGCGATAGAAAGAACCCACTGAGCCGGTCGTGGCTGCTCGATCTAAAAAAGCCCTATAACGCCGTCAACCAGGATTATGCAATCCTTGCCCGCGTGCACAATGAGCAGACGGGGCAGCCGCAGATCGTCGTGGCGGGTCTCGGCATGAGCGGCACCGTGGCGGCCAGTGAGATGCTTACGAACCCACAGCTCGCTAAGCAACTGCAGCTCAGGGTAGGCAGCGATTTCCGCAACCGCGACTTTGAGGCGGTGCTCCGTACGGATGTGGTGAATGGAATTGCAGGTCCCCCGATCATCCTCGTTGTGGAGGTTTGGTGAGCAGGCGCTGGCCGCAAAATCGAATGCCGGAAAAGCATATGGCTGAAGGCAAAACTTACCGGGTATTCTGATAGCCGAGTGCTTGCGCTTTGCTGCTTAGTACCCGTGGTGCACATTCGCATTCCACCTAGCCTCATGCTGCTGCTTGAAAAGCTCATCAACCGCTGTGGTGAGATGCAAAGATCTCAGCTTGCAAAGTGAATCGAAATTTGTGCGGAGCACAGCAGTAAGTCTGCGCCTAGGCATCATCAAAGGTGATGATCGTGTTTGATCAATTGCGATCCTAAACAAGGGTCGGTATGTGACTGAAGGGGATGATCGGTGCGAAGAGTCGCCGGTGTCCTGTATGTTGAGCTTCAGCAGCAACCACCCGACTTGATCAGTTCGGACATATTGAAGTGCCCCTTGCAACACGGATTCGTCGAATCACAGTAAAGTTTCAGATACTAAAACGAGAGTAGAGGCAAACAGAATGAGCAGCACTCGCAGAAATTTCTTGCAACAAAGCGTTCTTGTCGCGGGCACCGCGGCACTTGCGGCGAACGTGGCAGCAGCTGAGAATCGTCCATTGGAAGAGGCGGCAGACAACACTAGTGGAACAGGCACTTCAAAGGAGAATTCGGTAGCGACTTCTGCAACTCCACCGGTGCCGGAAGGGACGAATAATGTGTTCGGCGGCGACCATTTCGATCCAGCGAAATGGCTCATCGTGCCGGCTAAAACCTTCGATGATCTCAAGGTGGGTGATGTCTTTCGGTGTCCAAGCCGGACTCTTACCGACGCGCACACCTCCGCGTTTCAGGCTGTTTCCACAGATACGCACCCACGGCATTACAACGCACCCTACGCGCAGGCTCACGGCATGCCAACGATGTTGATCCAACCCTTCCAACTGCTCAGTATGACCGCACCGGGTGCTTCGCTTTTCACCCATTACGTGGGCGAGTCGATTGCCGGCCTGAAAGGGGTTTCTTGTGAATTCGGTCAGGATACCTATGTTGGCGACACCATGTACCCCGCACTGGAGATTCAGGAACTCAAGAAAGAGGGCGGCAAGGGGCATGTGTTGATGGCCATTGTCATTTACAACCAAAAAGGTCAGCTCGTACTGTCTGGTCACCAAAAGTTTGAGCTCAAACTGCTTTGATTGCAGCAGCACGCAAGCTGAGCCGAATCACGATGAGGAACGATCTTGAGTTCCAGTCCGATCTATGGACGTCGAGGTCGCTGGAGCAGCTTTCAGTTGCCTTTTCCGTTGCTTGAATCGGTGCGAGCTCCTGACGGCGCGTCGCTGCGCGGACAAAGGTTGCAGGTGTGCGAACACCTGCAACCTTGCTGTTCTTTACATAGGTTCTTTGCCCGAGGAGAGAAGCAGGTAGATTGCTGAGCCGTCCTCTGGCAACCGCTGGCATATGACAGCACAATGTTGGCCGGTAGACACATCAGTCCTCCGGCCAACCTGCGAAGAGCTTGCGAGTGCCTTCTCGTGAGGAGGCCAGCGCATCGTCGACCAGACGAGTTAATCGGACAGCGTGAGTGAAGTCGGAAACCGTCTGCGAACCGGAAAGAATATCGTTGCGGAGCGCTGCATAGACACCTGCAACATTGAAGGCATTCTCAGGAATTGCCGTTAATTCTCCCATGTCAACCTTTTGCACCTGTCCGTTAAGCAGCAACTGCAACTCGCCGGACTGAAACCCCCGGGGTGCACCCCCGTTGAGCACGAGTTCCCCTTTGTCTCCAACGATCTGGAATCGGAAAGGCGTGCTGGTCGCTGGCCTGCCGCCTGCAACCTCGATGCCGAGAGCCCCTCGTGACGCCAGCCGGGAGTGCAGGAAGAGGTGGTCTGGTATCAAGCGTTTTTGCGAAATTGCTGCATCGCCGATATGCACGTCGGGGAACTGAGTGGTTGCGAGCGCCGATAGATCCTCAAACTTCCCCAGAAGGGCGATTCCGAAGTCAATCGTGTGAGCGCCTTGTACTGTGAGAAGGGTGACCCCGTTTGCACTGTCCTCGGCAAACGCCATGGCCGTTTCGACACTCCCTCCGAATGCCATCGTGGAAGAAAGAATTTGTGCGCTGAGAACGCGCCCAATCGTGCCAGACAAGATCAAAGATTTAGCCTGCTGAAGAACGGGATTCAGTCTCGTTTGCAGTCCAATGGCGCAATGCACCCCAGCCGATTTCGCGGCCTGCGCAAGCTCTTCCGTCTCTTCGAGATTTCGTCCGAGGGGCCACTCGCAATAGATGTGCTTGCCGGCCGCTAAGGCTCCCAGAACCAAGTCTCGATGATCGGGAACCTTGACGGTAACGCTGATGATACTGATAGTTGGATCTTGAAATAGGTCGGCTGCTCGCCCGTAGGCGATGCTCGCGCCAAAGGCCCTTGCCGCGGCGTCGGCACTGGCCTGATTGCCCGAAACCACGGCTCCCAGCTCCAATCCTTGGAGCTTCTGGATGGCTGGAACATGCGAGATACGGGCCCATCCTCTTTTAGCGCTTGCGCCGATGATGCCAACCTGCAAAGGACCGTTCATCATGCACCTCTAGAAGTACTCTTTCACAAGATGTACACAAGAGCATGAACGGTCTACTAGATCGAAATCCCTCCTTCCGGTTTCGCGCACTCGGATGCTCGAGGGAGAGCCGGTTGTGATGACTAGACCCCTGCTGGAAGTTGATCGAGGTCATGGAACCAGTGGTGTACGTCGGCATAGTAGTAAGGCTTGAAACCGCCATAGACGGCCTTCCATTCCGGAGCCCACGCGAGAAGCGCGCTTAGGAGCTTTTCGCGAATACCACGGTCCAAGTCTTCGCGTACCAGTATGACCGACCCTTTGCTGCCGGTGTACTCCGCGATGACCTTGGTGGTGTCGGCATTTTTCGGAAAGGTCTTCCACACATCTTCCAGAATCATTGTGGCGCGGACCTTGCCCTCAACGACGGCATCGGCCAAGCCCTCCCAGGTCGGTCCCGGCTTCACGGGTGTGATCTTCAAAAAATCTTCCAGCTTTTTGCCTTTTCGCTGCAATAAGATTGCCGGCGGAAAATAGGTGGAGGAACAGGACTTGTTAATGTAGCCGTATTTTTCCCCTTGGAGATCGCTGAGGCAGTCGGCTGGATCGTCCTTGCGAACGATCAGAAGACTCTTCAAGGTCGTCTCTCCGGTGAACTTGGACGACGAAATAGCAAGACCCTGATAATGACGATCGCCTTTTGCGAAGAGCCGATGGTAGTCGCCGGAAGGGATGAACGCGATGTCCGGTTCGTGCTTTGCCACCATCTCGTCAATCTTCACAAGATCGGTGGAGTTGATGGCTTTGATCCCCATGTCAGACAGGATGTCACTCCAGGGTTTCTTGTCCGTGGGTAGTCCAAGATTCTGGTCGAGCAAGAAGGTGAGTGATGACATATAGGACTCCATGTGGTGTGCTTTGAGGTATACCTCAGGCGAGATCGTTCCGGATGTGGTTGATCGAGGGCGCGTACTCTTTGGATCAGGAACTCTGATCGTCCAGCGCCAACGTGTATACGCCGACAGAAGATTTCCAAGATGAAACGATAGCCACGATGATGGGAAGCTCCAGCAACCACAGCGCACCCGTCCCAAAACGGCGAACCATGAGAACGGATACTAGAGCTCCGCCACTGAAACTTAGCCAGGTAGAGCCGAGAACCTTCAATGTCGTCCCTTTCTCCTGATGGCCCTTCCCAGCTTGGCTGCGGGATGCTTTTGCGGGGTTTGTTGGGAAGAGCGACGCAATAAGAGACGTGACATCGCCTGTGACATAGGTAGCATGGACCGACACACCGTCCGTCTTACGGAAGACTCCATTTTGAATTCCAAGCGCCAGGCAAAGGCATGTCACAAGAATTGTTTTTGGGTTGAGTGCATGCAGGGTTCCGCTCATCGCAGCGCAGGCGACTAGGATGGTCTCAAAGGAAAGAGCGATCATGAGCGGCTTGAGCCCTTGGCTATCAAGTCGTCCCAACGCTAAACCCATTGCCGTACCGCACACAAACAGGGTGACGGCTAAAACCGGAAGGAAGAGTTTATGTAAATTTCCACCTCCAAGAGCTATCGCCGATAGAACGGTGTTACCGGTGAGGTGGCCGGTGAAGCTGCCAGCAAGCAAATAGCTGGCGGCATCGGCATAGCCGCCTGCCGAGGCAAGCGCGAAGTCAATGAGCATCGCATTCGGCTTGCCGGTGCCGGAGGGCGAGTTCGAGAGCAAACGCATATCGGAATACACTCCTAAGCGCTGGTCGAAGGATACTCGGGTTTGTACAGAAGAGCATGTACGAGGTCATAGTTCGATACCGGCTTGTCGACTCGTGCTAATCCAAGAGCAAAGATTTTTTCAACGGCCTTAATTGCGGTTGTGATGGAAGAGGTCAGGATGTCGCGTTGCGGTGGGAACAGCATCCCCTTCTTCAACTGCTCGGGCGTGACCTGATCGGCCAGCGCGCGTGCGGCTTCAACGAAGATCTCGTCCGGTACATGCTTGGCCTCCGTTGCGATGATGGCAAGCCCTACTGCCGGAAAGATGTAGAAGTTGTTCGCCTGGCTCGGTTCATAGGTCTTGCCTTTGATTTCTACCGAATCGAACTGAACACCGGCTGCATAGATGGCCTTGCCTTCGGAGTACTGGTAAGCCTCCTGTGCTGTGCACTCGGCGTGATCGGTAGGATTGGAGAGCGCAAAGATGATGGGCCGCTCATTCAGCTTCGTCATGGCCTCGATTACCTGCTTGGTGAACGTGCCCCTGACCGTGCTCACGCCAATCAGGATCGTCGGCTTCAGGGTACTGATTGCATCAACCAAATCCGTCGTAGAATCATGCGGATGCGCATACTTCTTCTGTTCTGGAGAGAGATCCTTGGTCTGCGGGGTGAGCAGGCCGCCCACATCGAAAAGCGAAATTCGGCCCTGTGCCTGCTCTGCGGAAAGCCCCTCCAGCTTCATTGCAGAAACAATCATATTCGCGATGCCGATGCCTGCCGAGCCGGCACCTAGGAAGAGAACCCGCTGCTCTTTGAGAGCGCCCTCGGTGATCTTGAGCGCGTTATAGAGACCAGCCACCGTGACACTGCCGGTGCCCTGGATGTCATCGTTGTAACAGCTGATTTTGTCAACATACTTTGCGAGCAAACGGAGAGCGTCCGCCCCCTTCCAGTCCTCGAAGTGGATGCAGCACCTAGGGTAGAGTTCCTGCACGGCATCGACAAACTCCTGCACAAACTCATCCAGCTCCGCGGTGTCAGGTCGCCGTTGCCGCAGGCCGAGATAAAGGGGATCGTCCAGCAGGTCCTGGTTGTCGGTTCCGCAATCGAGAAGGACCGGGAGCAGGATCTGAGGAGGAACCGCGGCGCACGCGGTGTACAGCTGCAGTTTGCCTATCGGGATGCCCATGCCGTTGGCGCCCAGGTCTCCCAGGCCGAGGATTCGGCCGCCGGTGCTCACGCAGAGGACCCGCACATCCTTCACGGGCCAGTTTTTCAGCACATCCTTCACCTTGCCGCGCTGATCGATTGAGACGTATAGCCCGTTGGGCTTACGGTAAAGATGTCCGAACTCCATACAGGCTGTTCCCACTGTGGGGTCATAGACGATCTTGAGAAACCGCGCCGGATCGGTGGCAAGAACAGCATAGAAGAGGGTTTGATTGTCGTCGGCCAGCTGCGCGAGATAAATATACTGTTCAATGTCGCTCGGCTTCCTGTTAAGTTGTTGCAGACAACGGTCGACTTGGTGCTGCAACGTTTCCACACCGGGTGGCAGCAGGCCTACGAGCCCCTTCTGCTCTCTTTCTGCCTGCGAGAATGCAGTCGAACGATTCTGACCTGCATCTCTCAACAGATCGACGCCTCTTTCCGATACTTGTCCCATCTGTGTCTCCTTGAATGTTGCTTCGCGTAGCGTCTCTAGCGTTCGTTCACTGACCAGTGAACAGGTGGTCAGCTCTGTCTGTTGGTGACCATCTTCTTGGGGTCCGCTACCTCGTCAAACTTTTTCTCATCGATGTAGCCGCTCTTCACGGCCGCGTCGCGCAGGGTGCTCCCTTCGCGCTGCGCTGTGTGCGCAATCTCCGAGGACTTCTCATAACCGATCACAGGACTGAGAGCGGTGACGAGCATGAGCGAGTTTTTGACATACGCGGCGATGCGCGTTTCGTTGACCTGTGTACCTTCCACGGAGTACATGCGGAACTTCTCGCAACCATCGGCAAGGATTCTTGCTGAATGGAGAAAATTATTGATGATGATGGGGCGCATGGCATTGAGCTCGAAGTTGCCTTGGGACCCGGCGAAGGCGACTGCCGTGTCATCGCCGATTACCTGGATACAGATCATCACGATCGCCTCGCACTGCGTGGGGTTGACCTTGCCGGGCATGATTGAGGAGCCCGGCTCATTGGCAGGCAAAATCAATTCGTTGATCCCGCAGCGCGGACCGGAGGCGAGCCAGCGCATGTCGTTTGCGATCTTCATCAGCGAGACGGCAAGCCCACGTAAGGCAGCGTGTGCGGCGACCATCGCGTCGAGCGAACCCTGCGCTTCAAACTTGTTCGGTGCCGTAACGAAAGGGTACGTCGTTAAGTCCGCGAGCTCCTTCGCAATGTCCACATCGAAGTGTTCGGGGGAGTTAAGCCCCGTGCCGACCGCGGTGCCGCCGGCCGCAAGCTGATATAGGCCCGTGAGGGATTGCTCAATACGCGCCAGCGCACTCCGCACCTGGGCGGCGTACCCGGACCACTCCTGGCCGACCGTCAGGGGGACCGCATCCTCAAGATGCGTACGTCCGATCTTTACGATGTCCTGCCACTGATTGCTCTTGTTTTCGATAGCGGTTGCGAGTGCACCGACCTTGGGAAGCAGCGTCTCCCGAAGTTCCTTCACCGCGGCAATGTGCATGGCAGTCGGGAAGGTGTCATTGGACGACTGTGACATATTCACGTGATCGTTCGGGTGAACCGGTTCCTGGCTGCCTAGTATTCCGCCTGCCAACTGAATCGAGCGGTTGGAGAGTACTTCATTGATGTTCATATTACTTTGGGTGCCGCTCCCGGTCTGCCACACATAGAGCGGGAAATTGTCGTCCAGCTTGCCGCTGATTACCTCATCAGCGGATCTGATGATGAGATCGGCCTTCTCCTGCGGGAGTCGGCCGGATCGCGCATTTACAATCGCCGCAGCTTTCTTGACATACCCATAGGCGTGATAAACCTCCAACGGCATGTGATCGTTGCCTATGGAGAAATGGATCAGAGAGCGTTGGGTTTGCGCGCCCCAGAGCCGGTCAGCTGGAACCTTCACCTGTCCCATCGAGTCTATTTCTATCCGCCATTGGCCATCCTCCAGAAGCGTTCCAGGCGAGTAGTTGCCGTTTTCAAGTGCTGTGTCTTGTGTGTCCGACATGGGTGTCCTCCATCCAGGCGATGCTTCGGTCCAGCCATAGGACCGGGGCTACCGGCTAATCCCAAAATTATTTGAAGGTCGGCGCAGGCTGACGACTCTCGGCGTAGTCACGTAGATGACCCATCAAAATTCCCCAAAGGGTATTGCACGTGGCCAGCGCCTCATGGCCTTCAGGCCAGCCCATGTGCTCACATGTAAGCACCGTCTCCTGGCCACCGTCATCGCTGAGCTGGAAGACGGCTTTGGTGCCTTTGGCTGCCCCCGGTCCGTCCTCGCATTCCCAAATGATCTTGGAGTCAGGCTTTACCTCTGTGAACTTCCAACGAAAGGTCTCGTCCTTGGGAAAGTGAAAGGTGGCCGTCTCTCCCTGCGCAACGGGGCCGTCGAGATTCGCGGTATACCAGCCTTTCAGGCCAGTCTCAGTGGAGAGAGCCTGAAAGACGGTGTTCCGATTAGCGTGGATGCGAATTCTGTGAGTAGAAGAAGCCATGATATTTTCTCCTTTTGCCGGTTGAAGGAATGACTGCCGTCACGTAATCGGGACGTGCAGCCTTGGTAAGGCTGGTCGTGCAATCAGCCCAAAGGTGCTATACAGGAACCGGCGCAGGGACGATAGCCGTGGCGTCAGTATGGACAGTGTGGCGCGTATCGGAACCCTTCCAGCGGGGAAAAAGATCCTGCGCAAGCTCGATCTCGAGCATATCCAGGGCACGATTTACGGTCTGATCCACGACCGCCTCAAGCGATGCAGGGCGATGATAAAAGGCAGGAGTGGGAGGCATCACAATGGCCCCCATTTCGGCAACCTGGACCAGCAAACGTAGATGTCCGAGATGCAGCGGCGTCTCGCGTACCAGCAGAACGAGCCGGCGACGATCCTTCAGCATTACATCCGCAGCTCTTAGCAGTAGGTTGTCGGAGTACGACGTTGCTATACCTGAAACGGTCTTCATGGAACAGGGAGCGACCGCCATAGCAGTCGCGCGAAACGATCCGGATGAGATAGATGCGGCAATATCAGCGGGCCGGTAGATCCGGTCAGCCAGGCCTTCCACATGTTCTATGGAAAGGTCCGTTTCGAGTGCGAGCGTACGTCGCGCCGCGGGTGTCATGACGAGGTGTGTTTCTACATCGGCGACGGTACGCAGGACCTCCAGCATCCTGACTCCGTAGATCGCACCACTCGCTCCCGAAATCCCGACGATAATTCTTTTCATTGGCCCTCCGTCGTGACCGGCAACCATTGTAGAAATGTGACGGGTACCCCATCGGGGTCCCTGATTTGAAATAGGGAGGCGCCCCAGGAGGTCTTTCGAGGGCAGGGGGCCTCTAACTTGAGGTTGTTCCATGAAACATCGATGTCTTCTACTTCGATGACCACGTGGACACGTTCACTACGGTCCAGGAGCAAGGGTGTGCGCTCTCGGACATTGTCGAGGATTTCCAGCCGCAGCCCTCCGCCCAGTTGGAAGCGCCGTCCTCGTCCGTTTCGACGATCCCAGGCTTCGACGACAGGGAATCCAAGCGTCTCTCCATAAAAGCGAGTCACCTCTTCAAAGGCATCGGTTGCCAACGCGATGTAACTCATCGGGACTCCCCGGCGGCCACCGCCAAGGTGTCGTCCACCATGCAAAGGGGGAGAACCTCGCGTGTCAACAGCTGCAAGCTGCGTTCCCAAGCCGCGCGTTCCTCGGCAACGTCGTACGAAACGGCGAGCAAGGTCCCAAAGCCACCCACCTCTGTGTTGAAGTCGTGGATGCGCTGCGCGACCGTATGGGGTGAACCGACAAACCAGATGTGGTCGCAAAGATATTCAAGAGTGATCGCCTCGTCGGGCATGGCAGGGTCGATTTTGAGAAGGGGGCCAAGCCCGAGCTTGAGATAAAGCGGTAAAAGGAATTGCATCCAGCAACGCCCCATCATCCCGTGCATGGCGCAATGCCTTGCCTCCGCGTCAGACGGCGCAACGTAGACATCGCGAATGATTCTCCAGTCCGATCGTTCCGGCTTTCGTCCGGTAGACCGTGCCCCTTGCTCTACTGCATCCCAGTGCCTTGCAGTGGTAAAAGCGTCAGGGCCGATGCTGAGACTGACTGGGATATAACCTTTCGCGCCGGCAAGTTTATGGTTTTCCGATCCCGGGGTCAGTGCCGCGATGGCGATGGGCGGATGTGGACTCTGAAAAGGCCGAAGGTGATACCCCAGCGTGTCAAACTGCGATGCTGTCGATCCCATCTTCCAGAACTCGCCTTGAAAATCCTGAGCGCCCCCTGTCCAAAGGCGAGTCATGATGTCCAGAGCTTCGAACGTCATGCGGCGGTTGCGTCCACCGGAAGTATCGAGCCCGAAGAGTTGATGATCCGTCGGCAACGCGCTGATACCCACGCCAACGGCATATCGGCCCTCTGCCATATGGTCGAGATAGGCCACCCGATGTGCCAGCTCGACAGGGTGGTGATAGGGCAGCAGATGACCGAGCGAACCGAGCCGAATCGACCTAGTTCTTTGGAGCGCTTGAGCGATCAGGAGGTCCGGCGCCGGACACGGCTCCCACGTAGAGGTAAAGTGTTCCCCCACCCAAGCCTCTGAAAAGCCAAGCGCATCGAGCCGCTCCAACTCTTCGAGGTCCAACGCGATACCTTCGCTGATGCTCCGCTCCGGCGGATGCGAAGGCATCAGAAATGCGCCCAGTCTCATGGCTAGCCCCTTCAGGAGTTCGGCTTCGACGGAACGAAGTCGGTGTCGGAGAAGGTGTAGGGATAGTCAGGGCGCTGGTCGGCCATGCGACCCAGCTTGGGTCTCAGCCTGCCAAAGGCACGATAGAGCGCGGGGTAGGGCTGACTGGCAAAGCAGGCTAAGATCTCCTGCCAGCTCCTCGGCTTCTCGCGGATCATTTTTTCCATCTCTGCCGCAATTTCATCCTCGGACAGTTGTTTGGCATGGGAGTCCACCTTCAACGGTTCGGCCACTACTGCCGCTGCATAAGAGAAAGGGTCCACCTTTCCAATTAAAGGAATCGTGCAGTCGAAGCCAACCTTGGTGACGGCATTCGGCGGTTTATCGGTGTTCAGACTCGGATCGAGTGGAAGCATATTCTGCCCTTGCAGTAGGACAATTCCCGTCTCGGGATTGAAGCGCCAGGCCTGCGCCCACTTCACACGCTCGTCGTTGTAAATATCGATGTCTTCATCGAAGACATACGCGGTCTTCGGCATCCATTGCCTGGAGCCGGCCAGCATGATCGCGAGCGTCTGCTTGGCATCGCCTCCAGAGCGGGATTTGATGCTGGCATAGCCGATGTTGGAACATCCGCCCGGTGGCAGATAGACATTTTGCACGAGAACGCCTGCCTTGGTGAGCGCGTTGTAAAGATCACCTTCAATCGCGGGTTGAAAGGCAGACATGTCGGTTCTACCCGGATGCAGACCTCCAATGGTCGCGTACTGGTAGATGGCATTTTTGCGGTGCGTAATGCAGTCCACCACGAAGCGGTTGTTATGCGGCAGACCGCCGCCGTAGGTGCCGGTGTATTCACCGTAGGGTCCTTCGTCGTGAATCCAGCCTTCAGACGTGATGATGCGGCCTTCAAGCACGATCTCGGCATTGGCTGGGATCGTCAGGTCAGTCATAATGCACTTCACGAGTTTGGCGGGCGCTCCATAATACCCACCCAAAACCTCCCAGTCATCGCTATCGGGGTTACTCATCATCGACGCGACTTTATCGAGTGTCGGGCCGCCGATAAGGACGGCGATCGGCATGTCCTTGCCCTGCTTTGTGTAATATTCCGCCGCGATGCGGGCGCGATGCGTGGCGTTCCGCATGTCGATGTTGGTCTCGTTCTTCGATCGATACATGAAGCGGTAGATACCCTGATCGATAAGGCCGTTTTCCGGGTTCCGGCTTACCACATTCGTATCGTTGAGGTAAGCGTTGCCATCCTTGGGATGGTATTGGAACAATGGGAACATGGTGAGATCGACATCCTCGCCCTTGTAGATCACCTCTTGGCAAGGCGCGCTGTCGACCATCTCCGGCTTGAAGCTGACCTCAAAGCGGCGGGCGATCTCAAGCCCGACCTGTTTGGGATCACAGTTCAGGGCCAGGGAATACATCGGCCTGGCGCCATACCCATTTGCGAAAAAAGGAAAAGCGCAGTCTTTCACCTGCTCCACGAAGATGGCCGTATCCGGGTTCGCTTCCATGAGCATTGGAAGTTCGTCGACGCGCTTCTGTTCTTTGTACCGAGTGATGAGGCCGGCTTTTTCCATGTCGGCGATCGAGTCGCGCAGGCTCTGCTGTGGCATAGGGCAAGTCCTAAGATTGCTTGTGACAGATGGGAGTTTACGAGGAACGTGCACTCTCGCGGGAACAACAATGGAAATTGTCGTACAGGTTCCGAACCCTTGCTTTGCTGAAACTTGGGATGCAATCTGCGGTAGGGACGGTCGTACAGCGGAGCCAAGTTAAATCTTGTGCTGAGAACGCATACAAAGAGAGAAGTTAGACATAACCGTTTCGGCCTTAGCACTCAACGGACTTTCTCAAATGATCTAAACAGAACAATGAAGTGTCGTCCAACGAATCTTCCGCTGCCCTGTGATCTCATTCATGCATCACATCGGCCATGGAGTTGGCTTGGCTTCGATCCTTCTGCGTTCTGGCTGAGACGCTGCACTTCGGTCGAGCCGCTGTGCAACTCCATCTCAGCCAATCCGCACTGAGCGTCCAAATCAAACGGCTTGAGCAGAGCATCCAAGCTCAGCTCTTCGTGAGGGATCGCCGCACAGTAATCCTGACCCGTGCCGGCCAGAGCTTGAAGCAGGATGCAGAGAAGCTGCTTAGGGAGATTGCTGCGGCACAGCGAAATGCTCGTCGTGCACAGAGTGGCGAAGCCGGTTACTTGAGAGTAGCGTTCGTGAATGCAGCCACCTTCGGATTTCTCCCCCGGGTCATCCGGCATTACAAATTGCACTTTCCCGGAGTTGAAATCCACCTTCGAAACCTGCCCACCATGGAGCAGGTCGGTGCTCTGCTGCGAAAGGAGATCGATATTGGATTTCTCCGTCTTCCCCTTGAGACAAAGGAACTTTCGATTGAGCCGGTGCACCAGGAAGCATTCGTATGCTTTCTGCCCAACGCTCACCCGCTCACACAGATGGAGGCGATACCTCCGGAATGCCTTCGCGGTGAACCGTTCATCCTCTATGAACGGCGCCAGGCACCCGGGTTTTGCGACCGCATCCTGAAGATCTGCCTCGATTCCGGCTTCAGTCCTAACGCCGTACAGGAGGCGAGCGAGATGCAGACGATATTGAGTCTGATCGCCGCCGGAATAGGGATCTCGCTTCTGCCTCTATCTGCGGGATCGCTCGGCCCCACTGGACTTAGCATTAGGCCGCTCGCCGGGCAGTGGCCGCCGTCGGAGATGGGTACAGCAGTTCTCCGTTCTACGAAGGCCGATCCGTTGCTCGCCAACTTTCTTCGCGTTGCTCACGACTTGCGGATGATTCGTGATGACGGGAGCAGTTCTGCTGAGGCCCTATAACGAAGCAAGGCTGGCTTGCCGTTCTTCAAGAGAAGACATCTTGTACGGTTCTCAACGTCTCGGTATTAGGAGAACTGCCTTGCAGGGCAGCACATGACGCAACTCGCGTTTGCTTGTTGAACTGGACCGTTCTTTTTTAGCTTCTGCTCCTAACCACTCCGACTCTACCAAGCGATCGTAAATGACACATAAAGAACATCGAGGAACGCGGGACTATAGCCAGCAGGGATGACGAATCCATGATTCTTTCCATGTTCGCCGCGACACCAGCAGCTCGTAAAACGCGACGACCCGGTTTATTGAGGCCTTGAAGCCTTCTCTTGGGTGCCTTCTTTTCTGAACTGGTTGATGAAATGATTTACCTCCATCTCGACAAGATCGGGACGACGAAGCATGACATAGTGCGTGCTCCCCGGCACGATGACTCTCTGACTTGCGGTGGAGAGTGTCTTCAGGCTCTCCTGTAGACGGTTCCACTCGGCGGCGGCAGCAAGGTCTTTAGGCTTAGCTTGGCCGCTTGCTTGAACTCTTACCGGATCTTGGGACATTATCAGAACGGGCAGGTGTCCATAGATCCCGAAGCGGGCGACCTCCTCGCTGGATCGGTCAAAGCTCGCCAACTCTGCGGCAACCTCGCCATAGTGCAACCGGCATAGATCCTCTGCCTGTGCCTTTCTGAACTGCGGTTCGACACCTTGAGCGTCTTTGGAGCACATGCCGATCACACGGGGCAGCCCTGCCGCGATTGCGAAGCGAATCATCCAACCGGGCGGAAGGGAGATCTCGGATGCGAATGCTGGGTCCTTGTCAAGGTAGGGGGAAGTCGTGTCGACCAGAATCATGCCCGCAACCTGACCCGGATAGTGATTGCGATAGGCACGAATATAAAGGCCGCCAATCGAATGGCCCATCAGCACAACCGGTGCCGACACCTTCGCTTGTGCCAGCAGTTCGTGCAGCTGTGCTGCAATGCGATCCGCATCTCTTGGATCGGAACGATTGGCGCTCCAGCCCAGGCCGGCACGATCGTAAGAGCAGACCTGTGTGGTACGTGATAGGGCAGGTTGCACCCCCGCCCAGATCAGCGAATCATCTCCCAATCCGGATTCCAGCACAAGCGTCGGCTGGCCTGTGCCCGTGCACACGAGGTGCATCTTGCGGCCGCCAACCATGAGCAGCAAGCCGGCCGGTGGATGTGCATTCCAGAAGCGGTGGAGAGCGACCGCGTTCCAAGCCGTGGAGAAAAGCAGGAATGCAGCAAACAGGCCCAAGACAACATAGCTCGACGTTCCCATACGCCTGCGCAACGTACTGTAATTTTTATGAGAAAGGGAATGAACGCGAAAGCCGGACAACACCAGCACGAGAACGGCTACAGCAGCGATGACCAACGGTAGGAAGACGCGATCGGAATCCATGCTTTCCCTCAGCTTGTGGAGGTTTAGAGCAGTTCTCCTGATACCGCCCTCAGGAGAACTGCTCTACTGGATCAGAAGTTAAGCCTAGCAGCCAGTTGTACACCACGTGGGTCACCCACGGCGGTTGCTTGGCCGAAGCTGGTCGCTGCCGATGAGGGGTAAGCACCTGTGCCCCACGTGCCGTTCGGGATCATGTCGTTGCGATGATTGAGTGCGTTGAATGCTTCCGCGATGCCCTCGAGCTTGAGGCGCTCGGTGAGCGCGAAGGAGCGGCCGAGGCGGACATTCAACGTGAACAAGGCAAAGCCAACGCCAGCATTGCGGCCGATGACAGCGCCGGGGAGCGCCTCTGTGCAGGGATTCGTTCCGCCGTTCGCGGTCAGGCTGTAACCCGGCGCGCAGGGCCGCAGCGTCGTACCCTGTTTGCTCGTGGTTCCCGTAACGATGTTAAACGGGAGCCTTGAATAATACTGAAGAATGCCGCTGAGTCGCCAGCTCTGCGTTAGATGAGCAGCAAGATCGCTTGCCGGTCGCGTCGGCGAGGTCACGCTGGCGTCATACACCACGCGGTGCCTCTGGTCGTTGTCGGAGCGGCTGCGGTCTTCACCGGGATCGAAGTTGTTGAGGGGGGAGCTGAAGTAAAATTGGCCCACATCGTCGATGGCTTTGGACCAGGTATACGACAACCGCATCGATCCCCAGGGCACAGGACGCTGCACAAACGAGACCGCCAGGCCATCGTATTGCGAATCTGCTTTGGATTGATAGCCGCGGCTGTTTGCATAAGCAGGATTTGCATGGCTGCCATCCGATTCGATGTTTGAGTTGATGGACGTGATCAGGTGAAGGCCTCGCACATGCTGGTAGCTGATCGCAAGCGTGTTGCTCGCGGCGAATTGTTGCTCCAACTCGACGCTTGCCTGTTGCGACTCCGCATTCTGGATATGCGGGTCCATCAGGGTGTAGTTCAGCAGCGCACCGCTGGGTGGGGTTGCAGCGACGAAGGGGAAGACTGGCGCGCCAGTCTGCCCGGGCGAGAAGGTGTAGCTCAGCAGGGCTGCCTGCGCGGGGTTGGTGGTGTTGTTCGCGGAGAGCAGCGCATTGGCAAGCGCCCGCAGCGGAAGGCGATCGTAGAACAGGCCATAGCTGCCGCGCAGAACGGTTCTCTGTTTCGCATAGGGCGACCAAGCGAAGCCGATACGCGGCGACACATTGTGGGTGTCCGTTGCAATGGAGCGCAGGAACTGCAAGTCGTAACGGATGCCGGCGTTTAAAGTCAATTTCGGTGAGGCCTTCCACTCATCCTGCGCATAGATGCCGACGTTTGGATTCTGCTGCTCGACCGAAGACGTTCCGAAGCTCTGGGTATACCCTTGGATGTTGTAGGCACCGGCAAGGAACGTTGCGAGCGAAGAGAACGTGTATGCCCCACGCAGAGATTGCGGAAAGGTAATGGTGTCGTTGTTGAAGAGGAAGACGGCGCCCGTCTTAATTGTGTGCGCGCCATGCTCCGCGACGAGGTTGTCGACGGCCTCATAAAGGTAGTTCTGGCGCGCCGTCGGCGAAGCAGACAGGCGGCCGAAGGTGGCGATACCGGCGATGGTCACCTGCGGACCGATTTCGTCATTGGGAGGTGCGTTGAGGTTGTCGGAGGTGAACTGGCCACGTGTCTCGTTAAAAAAATGCGGGGAGAGCGTAGCGACGTTGCTGATGGCTATGGTGTGGTTCGTATCCAACTCGGCGGTGCCGTAGCTGACCGCAGCCAGACCGCCGGCGCCTCGCGCATTGATGCTGTTCAGGCCGTAGTAGCTGTAACGCACGGTGAGCTGATCCTTGCTGTTGAACTCGTGATCCAGCCGCGCAAAGCCATTGTCCGTATGCACTGTGGTGGGAAATAGGGTCGTCGGGCCTGTGCCGACGGCGAGTAGCGGAGCCTTATAGCCGACGACTGCGAGATGGGCATTGATGACGGCGGCATTGAACGGCGTGATGGTGACAATGCCATCCGTATTCAGGCGGCGCCCTTCATAGTTTGCAAAGAAGAATGTATGGTCCCGGCGCAGCGGCCCGGAAACACTCACCCCGAACTGACCCTGCGTCTCGGGCAGTTTGCCGCGCGAGAGCGCATTGTTCGCATCGAGCCGCTGATTGCGTAAAAAACCGTAAATCGTGCCGTGCAGGTCGTTTGTTCCTGAGCGCGTGACGATATTCAAGTAGCCGCCGAGCGCGCGGCCAAACTCCGCCTGACCACCGGAAGTGACTACCTGAAACTCGCGGACCACGTCGAGCGCGTAAGAGTTTCCGGCGAGTCCGGCAGCGTCGTCGTTGGCAGACAGACCATCCACAACGAAGCTGTTGGAGAAGTTGCGCTGGCTATTGACGGAGTAGCCTTGACCGACGATCGGAGAGGTCTCCGCGAAGGTCTGTACGCTGTTGGTATTGGTGGGCGAAACGCCCGGCGCAAGCAGTGCCAGGTCCAGATAATTCCGCCCGTTATAGGGCAGATTGTTGATCTCCACGGGCAGGATGGTTTCGGAGATCTGGCTGCGGTTTCCTTCGATCACTAAAGGCTGTGCGGTAACATCGACGGTGCTGCGGATCTGTTCCAGAACGAGCGACAAGGGCAAATCAAAGGCGGCACCCACCGTGAGTTGCAGGGCTCGATCCGTTGCCGCGAATCCGGCAGGTTGCGTATGGAATCTGTACCGGCCAACAGGCAGAAACGGAAACCGAAAACGCCCGTAGCTGTCCGTCACCGCAGAGCGAGTCTGGCCCGTCTCCACCTGTGTTGAGGTCACCACGGCCCTGGCTACGGCAGCACCGCTCGGGTCAAGCACCCGCCCTGTAACCGAGGCCGTGGTTAACGTATCCTGCGCCGCCGTCGCGGCAGCAGTCACCGTGAATATAAAGGGAAGTAGGAGAATTTTCAGGGGCACGAGACCTCTCAGTGCTGGAGTGCACAGGGTTGAGCGCTTCGGCTAAACGAGCGCGGTGCTTGTGGAGCGGTCAGCAGAGAAAACGCGGGCGTGCATTCGCACACAGGCGCGTGATTGCCGGAGTCGAGAATGCTACGCCCTACTTGCGCGAGGCGCGTGGCACATCAGGCCAGATTGCGCCGCTTTACCGCGTCGAGTGCCGCTTGACGAGAGGCATCGTGACCCGGAGCCATCATGCGCTCCAGATGTTGGGTCAACTCCGGTCCGGCCTGTGCCGGTGTTCCTGCCTGAAACGGCGGCTGCGGATCGTACTCGTTCGCCAGCTGCAACATCTTGGCGAAGCGTACGTCCCGCATGCGTGCGGCAAGCAGGAGCCCGAAGTCGATGCCGGAGGTAACGCCCGCGCCGGTGACTCGGTTGCGATCCTCGACAACCCGCTGTTCCACGGGAATGGCTCCAAAGACAGGCAGAAGATCGCGCGTGGCCCAATGCGAGGTGACACGAAAGCCCTTGAGCAGCCCCGCCGCTCCCAGAATCAGTGATCCTGTGCAGACACTTGTCACATAACGCGCGCGCGATCCACGGTCGGCAAGAAAGTCGAGGACGACGTCATCTTGCAGCAACGCATTGGTGCCGGGCGTGCCTCCGGGAACGAAAAGCACATCGAGGTTTCGCGGGCATTGCTCAAGCGTAGTTGTCGGGTTGAAAGATAGGTTGGAGCGAGCGGCCAGCACAGGCTCCTTCGACTTCCAGAGCAGGTGTACCTCGACATTCATCAACCCGGACAAAAAGGCATGCGGTCCCACAAGGTCCAGCGGAGTCATGCCTGGGTACATCAACATGCCAATCTGCTGGAGCGGTCCCGTCGGTACGGGGGAGTGAACCGTATCCATTGAAGTTGAAGGGCTTGTTGCGTGATAAACCTGTTGCTGGGCGCGGCCAATAACGGCGGATGCGGCAAGGGCCACGCTGAACTGCTTGGCAAACGAACGTCGATCCATCGTTTCCTCTTATCTCATCTCGGAGAGAAGGCATAGCTATGCGGGCGCACAGCGAACCTCAGCATGAGGGTTCGATACCCTGTGAGAAGGCAGCATTACTCGGAGAAATATTCCCGAGCTTAGAGCTAGCAATACGCGGCCGGGCTGAACTGGCACGGCATACCTTTGCCAACTGCGCTCTCGGTATCGACAGATTAGGCGCGAAACTGCACAGGGGGGCCGCGCTTCTGGCGGGAACGATCCCGCGAGATACGCCGCCTCGACTCCGTTTGCACAGTGCCTGAGGGATGGCTGACGATGTCAGAAAAGATGGCCTGGGCCACCGGCATGTTCAGCAGCTCTTGATGGAAGTAACCGGGCAGCGATGCCGGGCAGTATGGGCATAATTCAACCGGAGCCTGCCAGCGTGGAGTTTGGCTGTCACTTGCGGTCAGCAAGCTGCGTTCCGCCATGGACATCCTGCAATGGTGAGCTCCATCCCGCCGACAGCAGGCCGGCAGTCCTGCCTCCGCGCCCTGCGCCAGGCCAAAGGCCGGAGCAAGAGAGGGTAGGCTGAACACAGCCAATAACAGTATGGAGATCAACCGGTGCACGTTTCACCATTCGAGCACCGAACTCCACTTCTTGCAAGAGGCCTTCGGCGGCATCGCTTGAAGACGTCTATGGACCATGTCGTCTATGGACGATGTCGGCTATCGTGCAGACCTATTCGTCAAGATTACGAAGCTGACAGTTGCGACGACCGCGTGCATCAGCACAAGAACCATTTGCGCCGATGGCGTAACGCCGGCAAAGCGAACGGAACGGGTGAAGGACAATCGCAGGGGCAAACCTAATGCCAAGGCGAACACACCCAGCGAAACAAAGAAGAAGATGCGGTCCGGGTTTTGCGCCGATGCTCTGATCGTTGCATACACAACCGAGGCCAGGATCGTTCCGCCGACGGTACCGGATAACAAGGGATAAAACGTGAATGGTGGAAAATCTCGCGGAACTCCGGTGAGGCGAGATGCCGCCGCTCCAATGGCCAAGTCAACCACGAGCGCGACAAAAGCGGCAATGGCTGTAAGGAAAACTGTTCTCATATGAGAATTCCTTTTGGAGATGGCTGCAATCTCGACGGCTAACGGACTCGCCGCTTCGCGGCTTTCTTCAAAGACTTCTTGTGAACGGACGAACGCAGCAGCAGCGCGTTGAAGGCCGTCATCGCGCGATGCGTTGCAAGAGGATCACGAATGAACCGATAGGATGTGTGGTGGGCAAGGTAGATCCCACATAGCTCCCAGACAAACTGTTCCGCATCGAGATCTGGGCTGAGATCGTTATTTGCGACGGCCTCCATGGTCAGCTCTACGAGAAACTCGCGCCACTCCTCCTCCATCGTCAAAAGGCATTGACGCACCAAGTCCTTCAGGTCGGCATCGTCGAGCTCAAACATACCTGCGGCAATGGGGCAGCCCCCTTGCAGTCCCACCTTCTCACTCCAGCCCAGCCACCCGTCGAACAGTCTCTTCAGACGCGGCAGGCCGACCGGCTTCGCCATCGCGGCCTTCACAAAGGTGGAGGTCGCCACGCGTGCTGTTTCTGTCAGTAGACCCAGTTGCACGTCCTCCTTTGACCCGAAGTGGGCGAACAAGCCGCTTTTTGAGATGCCGGTCTGCTGGGCCAGCACTCCAAGCGTTACGCCAGCCAGGCCGTGGCGCGCCATCAGCCCAAGTCCCTCGCTCAGGATGCGTTCCTTGGTGTCTTTCACAAGCCTCCTAAATCCTTTCGTATGTCGTATACAGACACAAAATGCAGTGCCCTACCGGGTGCCCTGTTCAGAGCAGGGTTTCTTGCCGAACACGAAGCAGGAGGTCAGCTGAGACTACCTCCGCAGCGCTCCTGGGGAGCGCTGCCCGGGATCGCCTCCTCCAGTGGGTGAGCAGCATGAATATCCCGACGATACTCGAGCCTCCCAGCAGAGGGGGCACCACCCAGGCGACTCTATCGAAGCCGCCTCGAAGCGGCGCTGCCAGAACTGTCGCTCCATACTTTTTCGCAAACCATTGCAGCACACGAAGGTCACTCGATTCTACGGTCAGCTGTTCGCGCAGCTCTCGAATCATCCGCGCGTCCTCTTGGCAGCCGACATGGTTGCAACTCAGCAATCCGTCCCCGCAGCCACAACAGCAGATGAGCTCGCCGCCCACTCTACGGAAGCGCTTGTCCGATCTGTCTTCCGACGCCAAGGCGGCATGGGTGCCAATCAGCAGGAATCCAGTCATGAAGCTGCGCCGGCTCGTAGCCGCAAAAGGGAAGGATGGCATGACCAGAATCCTATCATGTACGACCGGTCGTGCGAAAATAAAACGTGACCTTAGCCCACCTTTCTTTCCAGGGAACCCTTGCAAATCGGTACGCTGCTCCCTTCAAATAACCAGCAGCTGATGATGGATTGCTCTTCCCGGAGTCCATTCCGCACGGGATTGCCGGCTGCCGGTCGGTGTATGTTTTTGTCACTGTTTACGCAACTGAATTTGTGAAAAGGGAAACTATTATGGAAAATCAATCCGCAGCAATCGTAGGTTCTGAACGTGCCGCCAAGCCCCTGGTGCTGGGCATCGTCCTCTACCCGTATGTGACGGCTTTGGACTTTGTCGGACCACTCATGGTCTTAAGCATGGCCTGCACCACGCACCTGCTCTCAAAGACGCTCGATCCGGTTCCCACCGATACAAGTTTTTCTGTGATGCCAACGACCGCCTTCGCGGACTGCCCGGAACATCTGGATATCCTTCTTGTTCCAGGCGGGATCGGCAGCAATAGCGCCATGGAGGACCAACAGACACTTGACTTCCTGAAGACCCGCGGGGCGAGTGCGGACTACGTCACCTCTGTCTGCACCGGATCTACGGTTCTGGGTGCGGCTGGACTTCTGGATGGCTACAAGGCCGCCACGCACTGGGCCTACTATCAGACGCTGGAAGCGATGGATATCGAGACAGGCCGCGAACGCGTCGTCATTGATCGGAACAGGGTATCGGGCGGCGGCGTTACGGCAGGTATCGACTTCGGATTGGTGCTGCTGGCAAAGCTATGCGGTGAGGATGCCGCAAAGCGCGTTCAACTCATCATGGAATATGACCCGCAGCCTCCGTTCCACTCCGGACACCCTAGGACCGCTGACCCGCGGATCGCCGAAGAGCTGACGGCATGGCTTAAGCCGGTGACGGACGCAGCGGCTGCCATTGGCAAGAGCTCGTTGCAGGCACGGGCAGTCTCCGCCTGATCACGTCGTGTGACGTGCAGCCACACCCTGGTTCTGTGGCTGCACTCACAATTCAAAGAGCGCTTTGCGCTTCGCGGGTAGCGGTGTCTGAACGCGGATGTTCGCGGCTTTCAGCACGGCTTGTCTTTGCGTTCGGTAGGTTCACCGGCTTTTTCTCTGGGCTGCGAGAAATCGGCGAACGCGGTCGAGGGAGCGTGCTTTACCGAAGACCACGAGCGATTCCATCAGCGGCGGCGATTGCGTGCTGCCGGTCAGGATGGCGCGCAGCAGCATGAAATTTTCCTTGACGCTCCAGCCTTTGCCTTCGCCTAGCTGTTTCATCGCGGCCTCGATCGCGGGTGGTTCCCAAGGCGCGGCTTCGAGCGCGGTGAGAAGATCGGCGGCAAAGGCGAGGGTCTCCTCCGCCGTGCGCTTTTTGGGCAGCCAGGCTGCTTCGGGGACGGGGAGCTCGTCGCGGAAGAAGAAGCCGGCCATGTCGCCGACAGCGCCCAGGGTGTCGACGCGGGTTTGCACGAGCGGGGCAATGGCGCTGAGATAGCGGTCGGAGAAAACAGTGGAGCGCAGGGCCGCGAAGAACTCCTCGGGAGTTTGTTTGCGGAGGTACTCGCCGTTGAGCCAGCGCAGCTTGACGAGGTCGAACACCGGACCGCCGAGGGAGATGCGGGCGAAGTCATAGCGAGCGCGCATGTCGTCAAGCGAGAACATATCGCTCAACTTCATGTCGAGACCTTTGCTGACAATCTCTTCCTCGGTGGGCTGCGCCATGCCGCCACCCATCAAACCGAGATAGTTAAGCAGGGCTGCGGGCAGGAAGCCGGCATCGCGATAGTAGTTCAGCGAGACGGGGTTTTTGCGCTTGGAGATCTTGCTCCTGTCGGCATTCCGCAACAGCGGCATGTGCCAGAACTTCGGCACCTGCCAGTCGAAGGCTTGGTAGAGAAGAACATGTTTCGGTGTGGAGCTGATCCACTCCTCGGCGCGAATCACGTCGGTGATGCCCATCAGGTGATCGTCGACGACATTGGCGAGGTGATAGGTGGGAAAGCCGTCGGACTTCATCAACACTTGGTCGTCCACGTTGGTGTGCTCGAAGGTGACCTCGCCGCGGAGTTCGTCGCGAAAGGTCGTGGAGCCTTCGCCGGGGACCTTGAGGCGCACGGTGAACGGCTTGCCGGCGGACAAGTTCTCGGTAATTTCGGCCTCGGAGAGCGTGCGGGAGCGGCCGTTGTACTTGGGCGGCTGCTTGGCGGCGAGCTGCGCCTTGCGCTCTGCTTCGAGCTCCTCCGGTGTCTCGAAAGCACGGTAGGCATGGCCTGAGGCGAGCAGCTTTTCAGCGTATTCGCGATAGATCCCGGTGCGTTCGGACTGGCGGTACGGTCCGTACGGGCCGCCGATGTCGGGGCCCTCGTTCCAGGTAAGGCCAACCCAGCGCAGGGCGTCGAAGATCATGGCTTCGGAGGTGGGCACGAAGCGCGTGCGATCGGTGTCCTCAATGCGCAGAACGAACTGCCCTCCTCGCTGGCTGGCAAAGAGATAGTTCAGCAGGCCGATATAGGCGGTGCCGACGTGGGGGTCGCCGGTGGGCGAAGGGGCGATGCGAACACGGGTGGTAGGGGATGCGGGTGAAGCGGATGCCATAACTCAGCCCATGCTAGCAGAGGGTGTTCATTGGGGCGCTGACATGGTTAGAGCTGCGGCGGAGTGCTCGGCGGATAAGACGATGGGGGATAGGTCGGAGGCGGATACGCGGGCAGCCCGGAGGCATAGAGCGTAGAAGCCGGAACGACCTTCCACTCGCTGAAGGCAAGCACGAGCAGCGCAACCAGCCAACCGACGCCGGGAATCAGGCACAGCAGCCCAAGTGGACCGGAGAGGCCGGCCTTGGCAAAGATGCGCCAGAACAGGTAGACAAAGAAAACGACGACGGCCAAGGTGAACACCAGAACGAAGAGCACGGCACCGAAACCCATGCCGGCCAGAAGACTGGCTGCCTGTTGCTGCTGTTGATCCATGGAGACCTCCTGCGGTGCAGCCACTGTAGCGAAGATCGGCCGCAGGGTCCAGGAAATGCCGCAGGGTTCAGAAAATAGGGTTCGGAAAATATGGCTGCAACGCAAGCGAGGGGCCGCCGAGGCCCGCCGGAGGCGTCCGGCTTTGTACAGCTAGGTAAGATCGTCGGAGTCGAAGGTGGGGAGCTTGCGGCCCAGCGCGCTGATATCGCGAGAGTCGGCCAGCAGGCTACTGACGACACCGTCGATCTCCTCTTCGGCCGGAACTTCGTCGGCGACGGCCAGCTTTTTATGCTCGTTGGGCAGCTTGATGGTCTCCAGCAGCGCGACCACGTGCGCCACGGCCGTGCCGTCCTGGGCGAGTCCCTCGGGCGTCTTGCCCTTGATGGAAACGCAGTTCATGTCGAGCGAGAGCAGATCGGCCAGCCGCTCGCGCATCTCGCCGGCGATGGGCACGATCTTGGGACGGTGCAGGACGAGCACGCAGTCGATATTGACGATTTTGTAGCCGGCGAGCGCGATCTCCTCCAGCGCGGTCTGGAGAAAGACGGTGGAGTCGGCCCCCTTCCAGCGTGGGTCGGAGGGCGGGAAGAAGGTGCCGATATCGCCGGCACAGACTGCGCCGAGCAGGGCGTCGGTGACGGCGTGGAGAAGCAGGTCGCCGTCGGAGTGGCCGGCCAGACCTTCGGGATGATCGATCTTGAGCCCGCCGAGAACGAGCGGGACGCCGGGGTGAAAGGCGTGGGAATCGAAACCGAGGCCGATGCGCATGGACATGGACATGGATAAGATTCTACCGAAGTAGGTCTATTTCGGCTTATGGATCGCCGATGACCAGTACATGGAGATCGTTCCTCATCCAACCATACGTACATGACCGATACGTACATGATCGGTCTGCTTCTCCGACGTCCGTTCGGCATCGTCGTCCATGTGAGTTGGAAATGCAACTCCTATGCCAGAAAGGTACCGACCTTCGTACGGCTACCCCGCAAGGTAAAATTCCGCCACCTCAAGATCCCCGGGCTGCGTGACCTTTAAATTCCTTGCGCTACCCGGAACGACATGGACAGGAATGCCGGCGCGTTCGAGGAGGCTGGCCTCATCGGTGCCCTGGAATTCGTCGGCCTGAGCCGCTGCAAAGGCGCGGCGCATGAGGGGGACGAGCGCGCCCTGCGGGGTTTGGGCGTGCACGATCAGTTCACGGGGGATAGTGGCGATGACCAGCGCGCCGTCCGCGGTGCGTTCGACCTGTTTGATGGTATCGATGGCGGGCATGCCGACGATGGCGGCCCCGTGCCGCTCGATGGCATCGAGGGTACGCTCAATGGTGGCGGGATCGATGAGCGGGCGGACGGCATCGTGGACGAGCACAATGTCGCGCGCAGCACCTTCGGCCGAGGGCAGGGCGGCGAGCGCATTGGCGACCGAGTCCTGCCGCATGTCGCCGCCGGCAACGACATGGACGCGATCGGTGAGGGCGTATTCGGCGAGGAGTTCACGCAGGCGCTCCGCCTCGGGCTCGCGGACGGCGATGTAGATGCCCGTCACGCGCGGGACGGCGAGAAATGCGCGCAGGGAATGCACCAGCAGCGGCACGCCACCGAGCGAGAGAAACTGCTTGGGGGCGCCGCCGGAGGCCGCGGCCATACGCGTGCCGAGTCCGGCCGCGGGAAGGATCACAAAGACAGCCATGGGAAGCCGAGTATACCGTTTTAGAGCGCACAAGGAGAGCAGGAAGACGGGATAGGGATGAGGGAATCGGGATCAGGACGCAGAAACCGGGTCTCCCAGTTAGAGGGAACGGACAGCTAAAGGGAAAAGGATCGCGGAACGGGCAGCCCTGGACGCTCAGGAGGCATGGGTTTCGGATTAGCGGCAAGGGACAGGGAAGCCAGGGTGGGTGATTTGCGATTGGATGGATTGAATACGGCGCTGCTGCAGCCGGGCGAGCGGGTAGGGTGTGCGGTCTCGGGCGGGGCGGATTCTGTGGCTCTGCTGCACGCCCTGCTCGAAGCGAACAGCGGGAAGGAGCCCCTGGGACTCGTGTTGCGGGCGGTACATGTCCACCATGGGCTGCGTGGGGCGGAAGCCGATGAGGATGAGGCTTTTGTGCGCGATCTATGCGCCCGGCACGGGGTGGAACTGGCCGTGGAGCGCGTGGACACCGCGGCGCGGCAGGCGGCGGCACATGAGGGCATCGAGGAGGCCGCGCGGCACCTGCGTTACGGGGTCTTCTGGCGGCTGCTGGCATCGGGTTGGGCGGACACGGTGGTGACTGCTCATACGCTGGACGATCAAGCGGAGACCGTTTTAATGAAGCTGCTGCGGGGTGCGTGGACCGAGGGGCTCGCGGGTATTTCCCCTGTATTGGAGCCCCGGGAGGCTGCGGGCGCGGGGATGGATCGGGAGGGGGCCGGCCTTCGGCAGGGAAGCGTCCGGCAGGGAAGCGTTGAACGCGTTGGGCCCGCTGCGGTATCAGGTGCTGTATCTAAACC
>CAXTBJ010000012.1:0-14744 GCA_964242585.1 uncultured Bryocella sp. | reverse complement strand
GGGATTGGCATCGGGGCGGATTACCCGTCCCCTGTTGGGCGTGTGCCGGGCGGAGATCGAGACATTTCTACAAGAGCGCGGGCAGCCTTGGCGCAACGACAGCTCCAATGCCGACCTGCGGCTGACGCGCAACCGGATACGGCAGGAAATTTTGCCGCTGCTGCGGACTATAAACCCTGCCGTGGCGGAGGCGCTGGCGCGAACCGCGACCCTGGCGCGGGATGAGGAGGCGTACTGGCAGGGGGAGATCGCCCGGCTGCTGCCGGGGATGGTCTTGCCCGGCAAGCCGGTGCGCGGTGGCGGCCGGGCGGTGAGCACGGCGGTGGGGGAGCAATCGCTGGCGTTGGAGCTGGAACGGCTGAAAGGGCTCCCCCTGGCCGTGCGCCGGCGGCTGGTAAGGGCGACGGCCGCGCGGCTAGGCTGCCGTTTGGGGTGTGAGGAGACGATGAAATTGCTGGCCCTAGCCGGCCTGGAGCCTGCCGCCGGGCCGCGTGTCCGCACCGGGACACGAGTGGGGGCAAGGTTGGAGCTGCGGAACGGCCTGCGGGTGGAACGGTCGGCTCGGGAGCTTCGATTCTCCCGTTCCGCTCCAGTTTCTGCCGGTTCTACTGCCGAAGATGTAGAGAAAGCGTGAAACAAGACGGGTGGTTACTGATGGGCGGGGGTAGAATCAATGTATCTGTTGATACGGGCGAAAGGGCCCATGCACCTTCCTTTCGCAGCCGTCGTCTAAACGGATGAATCGGTTGTATCTGGTGAGTGAACGCAGGCCAGACCGATCGTGGGCTTAGGAAACGAGGGATCCATTGAACTCGACTGTCAAACAGTTATTGATCTGGGTAGTTGCAGTCGCGTGCTTGCTGGTGGGCTGGCAGTTCGTGTTGAAGAACATGAACGCCGGGCATAACCGCGGCATCAGCTTGACAGAGCTGCAGAACGATGCGGATGCCGGCAAGATCGCGGATGTAACCGTGGCCGGCACGGAAGCCAGCGGGAAGTACAAGGATGGCAAGGAGACCTTCACCACCACCATCCCTAGCAACTACCCCGACCTTTATAAGGATTTGCGCGACCACGGTGTGAATGTCACGATCAAGGACCCACAGGGCGGGCTCTGGTTCGGTCTGTTGTTGCAGGTAGCTCCCATTCTGGTCATCCTGGCGCTCTTCCTGTTCATGATGCGGCAGATGCAGTCCGGCGGGAATAAGGCCTTGAGCTTTGGCAAGAACCGGGCAAGGCTGCTGAGCATGCAGCAAAAAAAGGTCACCTTCAAGGACGTCGCCGGTGTGAATGAGGCGAAGGAGGAGTTGAAGGAGATCATCGAATTCCTGCGTGAAGCGCAGAAGTTCCAGAAGCTCGGTGGACGCATTCCCAAGGGCGTGCTGATGGTCGGGCCCCCGGGAACGGGTAAGACCCTGCTGGCGCGTGCCGTGGCCGGCGAGGCCAACGTGCCGTTCTTCTCGATCTCCGGTTCGGACTTCGTAGAAATGTTCGTCGGTGTGGGTGCCAGCCGTGTGCGTGATCTGTTCGAGCAGGGCAAAAAGAATGCTCCGTGCATCATCTTTATCGATGAAATCGATGCTGTGGGCAGGCACCGTGGGGCGGGACTTGGCGGCGGACACGATGAACGCGAGCAGACCCTGAACCAGCTGCTGGTGGAGATGGACGGCTTCGAATCGAATGATGGTGTCATCCTCATCGCGGCGACGAATCGCCCCGATGTGCTCGATCCGGCGTTGCTGCGTCCGGGCCGGTTTGATCGCCGCGTTGTGGTGGATCGTCCGGACATCCGAGGGCGTGAAGAGGTATTGAAGGTGCACTCCAAGAAGGTTCCCATGGCCGAGGATGTGAATCTGAACATCCTTGCCCGCGGCACACCGGGCTTTTCCGGTGCCGACTTGGCGAACATGGTGAATGAGGCGGCGCTGACCGCGGCCCGGTTCAATCGCAAAGCCGTACATATGTATGACTTTGAGGTGGCCAAGGACAAGGTGCTGATGGGTGCTGAGCGCAAGAGCATGTTGCGTTCGCCGGATGAGTTGAAGATTACGGCCTACCACGAGGCTGGGCACACCCTGGTTTCGGCGCTCCGCGAGCACTCCGATCCGTTGCACAAGGTCACGATCATACCCCGAGGCATGGCGCTTGGCGTCACGGTGTACCTGCCGGAAGAGGACCAGCACACGGTGACCAAGGACTATCTTGAGTCGCGACTGGCAATGATGATGGGCGGCCGTTGCGCCGAGGAGATCTTCCTGAAGAAGATGACCACGGGCGCGGGCAACGACATCGAACGCGCTACCGACCTCGCCCGCCGCATGGTTTGTGAGTTCGGTATGAGCAAGCTCGGTCCCATGACCTTCGGTAAAAAGGAGCAGGAAGTCTTCCTGGGTCGGGATATCGGGCAATCTCGCGACTTCTCGGACGACACGGCGCAGCAGATTGATGCCGAAGTCCGGAGTTTTGTGGATGCGGCATATAAATCGGCGTACTCGATCCTTGAGTCGAACCAGGAGATCATGCACCGCATGTCACAGGCCCTTCTCGAACGTGAAACGCTGGATGCCGTGGAGATTCAGCTGATCATTGCGGGCAAGGATCTACCGCCGATGAAGTCCTCGCTCGCACAGGCTGATTCAGGGTCCGGACCGGATGAAACTCAGAAAATCCTCAAGCCGGAAGGTGGTCGCAAGCCCGGCTTCGGCGAAGGTGCAGCAAACCCCGCGTAGACTCCCACAGCTTCGCACAAAAGAGGCAGCCTTCGGGCTGCCTCCTTTGCTTTGGGGCAATCCCCCTCTTTGAACACTGGCAAAGCAGATCGTTCGATTCCGAGACCCGAGGTACAGGAGCTACGGCCGTACCAGGTCCTGGTACCCGATGCGATACTTAAAGGAATGCAAAGGTTTGGATGGGGTATTACGGCAGCTTTGCTTTTTTGCGCACTCATCCTGTGTCCCGCGTGGTCGCAGAGTTCTTCGCCAGCCAGTTCAGGAGCAGTCTCTGCAAAGGCCATTAGCGTTCAAAACGGCACTCGGCCCCTTGTGACTGGAGTTCCGAAGACGCCCACGGCGGATGATTTGCTGCGCGGAGCGTACGGGCCATATCGTGCCAACAATGATCTGCTCTCCTATGCCTTAAAGCTGCGGGTAGACCCAGTGGCACAGACCCTCAAGGGCAGCAATGCCATTCGGTTTCGCATGTTGGCGGATGGGCGGCGTGTGCAGTTGGAGCTATCCCCGGATCTATCCATTGACGGCATCATGCTGGACGGCCGAAGCCTGAAGTACACGCGGCAGCAGCGCACCGTCTGGGTGGATTTTCCGCACGTGCTGCATCAAGGGACGGAATACACAATCAATTTTGCGTACTCCGGTCATCCCGTCAAGCAGGGCCGCTTCGGCTGCTTCTCCTTTGATAAGGATAAGGAGGGCAAGCCTTGGATCACGACAGCGTGCGAGGAGGAGGGAGCGAGCGTTTGGTGGCCCAATAAGGATCAGTGGCGCGACGAGCCGCAGGAGGGCATGCAGATCGATGTCGCCGTCCCGAACGGTTTGATGGATGTATCGAATGGCCGGTTTGAGAGCTCGCAAGATCTTCATGACGGGTACACCGAGTGGCACTGGCGAGTGCACTACCCGATCAACAACTACGATGTTGCGCTGAATATAGGCGAGTATCAGCACTTCTCCGGGCCGCAGCACGGCGAAACGACGCTCGACTACTACGCCCTGCCGGAAGATCTGGAGAAGGCCAAGGTGCAGTTCGGGCAGGTGCCGGAGATGCTCGACGCCTATGAGCACTACTTCGGCGAATATCCCTTCGACAAGGATGGCTACAAGCTGATCGAGGTGCCCTATGCCGGCATGGAGCATCAATCCGCGGTGGCCTACGGCAACCACTTCGAAAACGGCTACTATGGACGCGACTGGACGGGCGTGGGCATCAGCCCAAAGTTCGATTTCATCATCATCCATGAAAGCGGGCACGAGTGGTTCGGCAACGCGGTCACCGCGGCCGACCGTGCCGATATGTGGATTCACGAGGGCTGGACGACCTACATGGAATGCCTGTATGTGGAGTACCGATTCGGCAAGCCGGATGGCCTGCGCTACTGCAACGGGTTAAAGGGACGCGTGCTCAATGAGCTGCCGATCCTGCCGCCGCGCGGAATCAATGCTGAGCCTCCGCAGGACCAGTATTTCAAGGGTGCGCTGATGCTGAATACCCTGCGCAGCGTGATTGGGGATGATGCGAAGTGGTTTGCCGACATCCATGACTTCTACCAGCACTTCAAATATCAGCAGATCCTGACGGACGATGTCGTGGCGTGGTGGAACGAGCGAACCGGGATGGAGCTGACGCCGTTCTTCAACCAATACCTACGGCACGCCGAGCCACCCGCGCTCGAGTTGGAGTTCGTTCCCCAGAGCGCGCGGATGCTTTACCGTTGGCGCAGCGAGGAACCGGAGTTTGCGATGCCGATTCAGGCCGGCGATCCGCAGCATTGGACGGCGCTGCACCCGACAGCGGCGTGGCAGAGCCTGCCCTGGCAGGGTGCGCCCGAGACCTTTCACGTAGCCACGGATCTCTACTATGTGAACGTGGCGAGGTCACAGCCATGAAGAACCTGAAGATCATGATCCGGGCCTTGCCCTTACTCGGATGGCCTTTGCTGGTGGCGGGCTGCGGTTACCACCAGCTTGGCGGCGCGACGCACATTCCAGGCAATGTGCAGACGATTGCGGTGCCCCTGTTTGCCACGCGGGTTCAAGGGTTTCGCACGGAGGTGTACTTCACGCAGGCGGTGGTGCGGGAGTTGAACATGGGCACGCGCTACCGTATACAGACCGCGGTGGCGGGCAATGCGGACACGAGCACGGTTGACGCCGACGCGGTGCTGCGCGGGACGATTCTGGCCGAGGCGGTGACGCCGCTGACCTACGATTCTTCCAGCGGACAAACTTCCAGCTATCTGGTAACGATTACGGCGGCGGTGCGCCTGCTCGCGCGAGATGGCACGGTGCTGTATCAGAACGACAGTTTCAGTTGGCGGGAGCAGTACCAATCCACCCAGGATCTGTCAGGTTCGATTCAGGAGGACACCCCGGCGGTGCGGCGCCTGGCGCGCGACTTCGCGCAGGCGCTGGTGAGTGATATGCAGGAGAGCTTCCGCCGATGAACGCGCCCGCCCAACTCGCGCCCAGCCGTGTTCAGAAGCCGCCCCGCAGTTTCCTCGCGGTCGAGCGCTTTCTTGCCGAAATCGCGGGTGTGGAGCGCCGGCCGGGTTATGTGCTGCTGGGCGATGAGGCTTTCCTGTACGGCCGGGCGCGCGCGGGCGTGCTCGAAGCGCTGGTGCCGTCTGAGCCATTGGGTCTGCGGCAGTTTTGCCTGCACGATCTGGACCTGTCGGAGACCCCGATCTTCGAGGTGCTGGACACTGCGCAAAGTCCATCCTTGATGGCCCCCTTTCAGGTGATCTTCGTGCGCAATCTGAAGCTGCTGTTTGGCCGCGGGCAGAAAAAGGAGGAGTTGGCGGCCATTGCGGAGTACTTTCGGCGGCCGAACCCGCAAGCGCTGCTTTTGTTTGTCGCCGATCACCTCAGCTTGCCGGCGGACCTGCGCCGCATGGACTTTGCCGAGAAGGAAAAAGCAGAGAAGATTCGCGAGGCCTTTGGGGACGCATGCGGCATCGTTGAGCTGCAACGTGTGACGGACGCGGACGCAATGCAATGGGCGCAGGGCGAGGCGGAGCGCGGGGGGATGGCATTAGGCGAGGATGCCGCGCGCGAGCTTGTTGAGGCGGTAGGGACGGACATGCTGAGCGTGGCCGGCGAGCTCGAAAAGCTGTTGTTGGAGGTCGGCGCGCGCGGGGCCGCCGAGATCACGGTGCCCGACGTCGAGACGATGGTGCCCTCCGCCAAGCAGCGCAGTCTGCATGAGCTCACCGACGCGATCAGCAGCAAGGAGCCGTCGCGTGCGCTGGCGCTGCTGGGGGGTCTGCTCAACGCCTCTGACGGTGAGGATGCGGCCATCGCGCATGTGTTTTCGCTGGCCAAAACGTACCGCCAGATGATCCTTCTGAACGAGCGGCAGGTGAAGGATCAACGGGCGATGTGGGGGGTGCTTTGGCCGGGTATGCGCGTGGCGCCGCATGCGGCCGATGCGCTGATCGCGCAGGCGCGGCGGTACCGCCATCGTACGGAGCTCGAAAGCGGTCTGCGGGCTATTGCGAAGGCCGATCTGGAACTGCGGTCGAGCCCGCCGGACAAGCGGCTGGTGCTGGAACGGCTTGTGCTGCGGCTGGCCGGGCGGGGCACGGCGGAGAGATCTGCCGGGGTGTAGCCGCGAAGCCTGCCTTGGTTCTGACAGTATTCTGCGGTCACCCAACTTGGGCGCTTGCGTCGGATCGGAGAGAACGGTGCCGGGTTGGGCATTGATCGCCGCATTCCGCGCGGGAAACGCGGTGCCGGCGCGAGGTGGCGGCGGTTGCGGGCGCCCATGCTCGGAAGTATTGCAGAGATCGCGAACGGCGTGATCGTAGAATCGGGCAACGGCAGTTTCACGAGACAGCATACAAAGGACAGGGAAGCGGATGAGGAACGGATGGGTAGGATCGGCGGCCTTGTGGCTGATGGCAGCGGCAGGTGGGGCGCAAACCACGACAGGCTCGGTGCCTGCACCGGTTCCAGCGCCGGCGAGGACGCCGCAGCAGATGCGCGAGTTCTTTTCCTCGCATTTCGCCAAGCACGAGTACCAGATTCCTATGCGCGACGGGGTGAAGCTGTACACGGCGGTGTACACACCGGTCGCGGCGCAATATGCGGACAAAGGGCCGTACCCGTTTCTAATGACGCGCACGCCCTACAGCTGTGCACCGTATGGCGCGGACAAGATTGCGCCGCACGTGACCGGCAATCAGAAATTGCTGGATGGGGGCTACATCCTGGTGTGCCAGGATGTGCGCGGGCGCTGGGATAGCCAGGGGACGTGGGTGGAGATGACACCGTCGAAAGACGGCAAGGGCATTGACGAGTCCACCGACACGTCTGACACGATAGATTGGCTGCTGAAGCATGTGCCGGCGAACAATGGCAAGGTCGGCATCCTGGGGATCAGCTACCCGGGGTTCTATACGGCGGCGAGCATCGTGGACAGCCATCCGGCGATCAAAGCGGCGAGTCCGCAGGCGCCGATCGTGGATCTTTGGATGGGGGACGATGCCTACCACGGCGGAGCGTTCATGCTGGACGCGAATCATAGCTTCTATGCGCCCTTCTTTGCGCCGCAGAAGAACCCGCTGACGGTCGAGCCGCCGACGGGCTTTGAGTTCCCGATGCAGAATATGTATGGGTATTACCTCGGCATGGGGACGCTGGCGCATCTGGATTCGCCGGCCGGTGGAACGAATGCCTACTTCCACGATCAGGTGATCCACTCGACCTACAGCGAGTACTGGCAAAGCCGCAACTTGGCCCCGCACCTGCATGGCGTGCACGCGGCGGTGATGGCGGTGGGCGGCTGGTTTGACGCCGAGGACCTGTCCGGGCCCGTGAAGGTGTTCCATCAGGTGGCGAAGCTGAGCCCGGAGGCGCCCGAGGACACGCTGGTCGAAGGGCCATGGGTGCACGGTGGGTGGTCGCGCGGGCCGGGAAACCGGCTGGGCGACATCAGCTTCGGGTCGGACACGGCGGTGTTTTATCGCGACAACATCGAAGCGCCCTTCTTCGACCATTGGTTGAAGGCCAAGCCGTGGACGCCGCTGCCGGTGGCCTACACGTTTGAGACCGGGACGGATGTGTGGAAGCAGTACACCGCTTGGCCACCGCCCGCGGCCAAGCCGCGCATGATTTACCTGCAGCCGCACGGCGGGCTGGCGTGGAGCGCGCCGACCGAAGCCGCCGGCAAGGACGACTACCTGAGCGACCCGGCGCACCCGGTACCGTTTACGTCCTATGTGACCGGGCCTGATGTACCGCAGCGCTACATGGATGACGATCAGCGCGTCTTCACCACACGCGGCGATGTGCTGGTGTACCAGACCGAACCGCTGACCGAGGATGTGACGGTGGCGGGCCCGATTTCGCCGAAGCTGAAGATAGCGTCGACGGGCACGGATGCGGATTTCGACGTGAAACTGATCGACGTGTTCCCCGAGGACTACAAGGACCCGGATGCGGCGGCGTCCGAGGGCAAGCGTGTGACGGGCGCGCCGCCGGTGATTCTGGGAGGCTATGAGATGATGGTGCGCGGCGAGCCGTTCCGGGCCAAGTTCCGCAATTCCTGGGAGAATCCCGAGGCGCTGGTGCCGGGTCAGCAGACCGCGGTCAATTTCACGATGCAGGATGTGAATCACACGTTCCGCAAGGGCCACCGCATCATGGTGCAGATCCAAAGCTCATGGTTTCCGCTGACGGATCGCAACCCGCAGGTGTTCGAGGACGTCTCGAAGGCTAAGCCGGAGGACTTCAAGGCGGCGACGGAGACGGTGTTTCACCAAGCGGATGCGGCGAGTGGGGTGGAATTGATGGTGCTGCCGCAGTGAAAGCTGTCGACACGCAACTCGTGGAGCTCAGTGGCCGCTATCTCCTCATCTCCCAGCTAACGGCAGGCGGTGTGGAGGTGGCGGAACCCATCCGGGACCGTGGAATCGACCTTGTGGCGTATCTGGATCGCATCGCAGATACGCCGCAATTTCTTGCCTGTCCGATTCAGCTCAAAGCAAACCGAGGCGCACGCTTCAGTCTGGATCGTAAATATGAATCCGTGCCCAACCTGCTTATGGTTTATGTCTGGGGTGTGCATGATCCTTCGTCGGCGGTCGTTCATGCTCTGACCTACAAAGGTGCTTTCAAGCTGCTCAAGGAGCAAGGTCATACAGAGTCGAAATCGTGGGAGGACGATGGTTTATACACCTTAACTGTCAACGAAGCTTGGCGCACACGCCTCGCACCTTTCCGGATGACGGCGGAGAAGTGGCCAGAACTCATCCGCAGCACAGTCGGGCGCTCTTGATTCAAGAGCCGTGTAGCTAGCTCCTTGAAGGTGTATAGCGAATCAAAACGGATACGGGGACCCTTCGCTGCGCTCACGATGACGGTTCTATGCATAACTAGCGATTTCGCTTTTAGTGATTTCCAGAGGTGATGCGGAGCCATACAGCAGATTCCCTCCGGGAATGACAGAAAAACAAAGACTCGATACATCGCTTGCATCCGCTCTATACGTCGATTATGGGCTTGAACTTTCTGCCATCAGCGCCAGACCGTATGCGACGGAGGTGAAGGCTTCACCGCTTTGTACGCGGTCTTCGCCGAAGCGCGAGGTGAAGACGCGGCGCACGGCGGGGACGAGCGACGTGCCGCCGGTGAGGAAGACGCGATCCACCTGCGCCGCTGCCGTGCCGGTTCTGTGCAGCAGGTCGTCTAGGCTGCTCTCCATGCGGCGTAGTTCGGGGGCGATCCAGGCTTCGAACTCGCCCCGCGTGACCGGGGTATGCAGTTGCAGAACGTCGGTATCGAGCACAAATTCGGCGTTCTCGCTTGCGGAAAGATCGACCTTGACCCTGCCGACAGCCTGGTGCAGCTGATAACCCAAATCGTTGTCGACGACGGCGCGCAAAGCGGCGATCTTGGCGGGCTCTAGCGCGGTTCGTTCCGCACTGCGAAGCAGGTTTTGCACCTCGCGCGTACGCAGGAACGACAGCGTGTGCCAGCGCTCCAGGTTGGTGTAGATCCACGCGGGCAGGGCGGGCAGCAGTTTGCTCAGCGAGCGGCCCATCGACTCCGAGCCCAGTGCCGGGGACACGAGCCGGCGCACGAGGCGGGCGTCGAAGGCATCCCCCGCGATCCCCACGCCGGTATTGGCGAGGACCTGCGGGCCGCCCGCGGTGCGCACCGACAACCCGCTGCAGGCCTGCGCCGAGGCACAGACACGCAGCAGGGAGAAGTCGGTGGTACCGCCGCCGAAGTCGCCGATGAGCAGAAGCTCGTCGCGCCGCGTGGCGGCCTCGTAGGCATAGGCGGCGGCGACAGGCTCCATGGCGAAACGCACGTCCGTAAAGCCTGCCTGGAGCAGGGAGGCGCGCAGGCGGGCCACGGCGAAGTCGTTGTCTGCCTCAGAGTCCGCGCCGACGAAGACGACGGGCCGCCCCACGAGCGCGTGCGTGACCTCGAAGCCAAGAAACTCGCTGGCGCGCAGGCGCAGATCGCGCAGGATACGGGCGACGAGGTCTTCAAAGCGGTAGGGACGGGCAAATATTTCGGTGCCGAGCAGGTCGCGCGCCGAAAGATAGCTTTTGAGCGACTGAATGAGCCGGCCCTGCACGGCATCGTCGAAGTCACCGGCGCTGTGGGTGGCGAGGTAGTGTTCGATGGCCTGGGCGCCGGTCCAGCCGGAGACCGGTTTGCCGGGGCGGTCCATCGCCCGTTGCAGGTAAAGCAGTGACCGGGACGAGGGGCTGAGGCCCGACTGCGAGGGGAACTCGACCATGCGGACCTCTCCGTCCTGCGCGAAACCTATCGAACTATTGGTAGTGCCGAAGTCGATCCCTACAGTTGCTGCGCTGGCCCTTGAAGCAGTACTCACACTCCTATTGTCGCAAGCCGGCCTGCCTCAAGGCGGGATGGTTCTAGCCGTCAAGGCCTTTCGCTGCCGTGGCAAAGGGCTGTTCCAGGCTGAGGCTTTGCGGGGTGAACAGCTCTGCACCGTTTTCCGTCAAGAACATGCAGTCCTCCAGGCGAATGCCGAATCTACCGTGCAGGTAGATACCGGGCTCGTCGGAGAAGGTTTCGCCGGGCTGTAGCGTGGCGATGTTGCCGCCGACAAGGTAGGGCCACTCGTGCATGTCGAGCCCAATGCCGTGGCCGATACGGTGGTAGAAGATTGAGTAGCCCGGGCCGTAGCCGGCCTCGGTGATCACCTTACGCGCGGCCTCGTCGACGGACTGCATGGCCATGCCGGGCCTGGCCGCGGCGAGCGCGGCGGTTTGTGCCCGGTGCACGATGTCGAAGACCTTTCGCTGCTCGTCTGAGGGCTTGCCGTAGACCCAGGAGCGGGTGATGTCGGAGGTGTAGCCTTCGACGGTACAGCCGTCGTCCACCATGACGATCTCTCCCTCGTGGATCGTCTGTGGCGTTTCGCTGCCATGCGGCACGGCGGTGTTCGGCCCGACGTTGCAACTCGCATCGCCGCGCACGCCGCAGCGGGCATAGGCCTTTGCAATCAGGTCCTGAACCTTGGCGTTGGTGTCCCCAGCACCGCAGGACCCGTATACCGCGCGGTAGACGTCCAGGGTGATGGTGTTGGCGGTGTGCAACAGCGCGAGCTCGGCCGGCGATTTAACGGCTCGGCAGCCGGCTGTCACAGGCGTGGCGGAGACGATCTTCATGGTCGGGCAGGCCTCGGCGATGCCGTTGGAAAAGGCGAACTGGACGTGCTCCTCCATGCCGAGCGTGCCGGTGGTGATGTTGTCCTGGGCCAAGGCCTTGCGCAGGATGGTGTATGGGCTTTCGTTCTCCTCCCAGAAGTAGGTCACCGTCGATTCGCGCTCGGGGAAGCGGGCAAGCAACTCGGCGAAGCGGTCGCGTTCGAGCGCGGGACAGACGGCAAAGGGCGCGGCGGCGACGGGCAGAACATAGGCGAAGAGCCGCTCCGACTGGCCCCAGCGTGCGCCTGTGAAGTAATAAAGTGAGGCGCCGGTGGTCAGGACGACGGCATCCATCTTGTTGGCCGTCATCAGGCTGCGGGCGCGGTCCAGCCGCTCTTCGCGCTCGCGCGGGGGGATGGGCTTGATGCCGATCGTGCGATCGGTTAGGGCAAGGATCGGCGCGGGCAGGTTGGCTTCAGAGGCCGTCGCTTGCCGGGGCGTCTGGGCAGCGCGCTGGCCGATCAGGGCTGCGCCGGGGAGGCCAAGCACGGGCGCGGCAGCGGTGGCTGCGCTGAGCAGAAAATGACGGCGGGTGGGCATGGACGTCATTGTAGGCGTGTCGCAACTCGCGACAGCTATTCGCTTCTGGTACGACCTCTGTGTCTTGGCGTAGCGGCTGGCCGGGTGCTATGTTCGGCTAAACGGCACGCCCTCCCGGCGGTGGGTTGAGGGCTGAGGATGGAAAGCATAAATGGCAGCGACGCAGGGCATCATCGTGCAGGACTGGGCAGGGAACTCCGCGCATCCGCAACTGGGCGAGATCTTCGGCGCGGTTGCGTCGGCAGCCGCGCAGATCGCGCGCAAGATCCGTCTGGCGGGGCTGGACGACATCTATGGGGCAGCCGGGGCGACCAATGTGCAGGGCGAGCAGCAGCAGAAGCTGGATGTCTTCGCGAACGAAGTGATGATTGAGCGGCTACGTGCCTGCAAAAGCGTGGCCGGTGTGGTGAGCGAGGAGGATGATGCTCCGGTAGTGTTTGATCGCGCCTCGGCGGGCTCAGGCGGGGGCTCTGGGGTAGAGCCCGGGTTTATGTTGAGCTTCGATCCGCTCGATGGGTCGTCAAACATCGATGTGAATGTGAATGTCGGCACGATCTTCGGGGTGCGGAAGGTGATTCCGGGCACGGCGGCCGATCTGGAATCGACGGTCACGCGGGCGGGGTTCGAGCAGGTGGCTGCCGGGTACGTGCTGTATGGTCCGTCGGTGGTGTTTGTGGCTACCGTGGGGGCCGAGGTGGCGGCTTTTACGCTGGATGACCACGAGCGGTTCGTGCAAAATACCGCGGAGATGCGAATGCCGGCGCAGGGGATCTACTACTCGGCGAACGAGGCGAATGCGGAAAGCTGGCCGGAGGGCTTTCGGCGCTTCATTCCGGCGCTGCTTCGGGGTGAATTGGAAGGCAAGCCGTACAGCGCGCGCTACATCGGCAGCCTGGTGGCGGATTTTCACCGCACGATGCTGAAGGGCGGTGTGTTTTTGTATCCGCCGACCGAAAAAGCACCCAAGGGCAAGCTGCGCCTGCAGTACGAGGCCAATCCGCTGGCCATGATCGCCGAAGCCGCGGGCGGTGCGGCGACGAACGGCTCCAAGCGCATTTTGGAGCTTGAGGCTGGGGGCATTCACGAGCGCACCGCGCTGGTGGTGGGCAGCCGGCGCGAGGTGGATTTGTTGCAGCGCTTGGTGAAAGAGGTTGGGTGAAAGAGACTGGGTGAAAGAGGCTGGGTGATGGCGGTTGCGACTGGGTCTCCGGGTATCGCGGTTGCGGAGAGGCTGTACTACGACTCGCCGGTGCTTGAGTTCACGGCGCGGGTGACGGACATCCGGCTGGTCGCCGCAGGCCGTGATGAAGCGGGCGTTAACGCGCATGTCTGGCAGATCGCTCTCGATCGCACGGCGTTCTATCCCGAAAGCGGCGGCCAGCCGTGGGATACCGGTGTGCTGGTCGCGACCGCGCGCAGCGGCGCGACACTGGAGATCCCGGTCGAGCGCGTCGAGGAGGACGAAGCGGGCGAGGTTTGGCATACGGTGCGCAAGCCGCTGGAGGGAGGGACAGCGGTCACGGGCCGCGTCGATGCCGAGCGGCGCATGGATCATCGGCAGCAGCACTCCGGGCAGCACCTGCTTTCGGCGGTATTTCTCCAGCGGCTGGGGGCGCGAACGGTGTCGTTCCACCTGGGCGCGGAGAGCGTGACGATCGACCTCGCGCTGCCGGAGGGCGTGACGGATCTCACGCCGGAGCAGAGGGACGGGGTGGAGGACGAGGCCAATCGGCTGATCTTCGAGGACCGTCCTCTTACGCCGCGCTGGCACACGCGGGAGGAGGCCGAGGCCATGCTGGCGCGCGGGCAGTTGCGCAAGCTGCCGGAGCGTTCCGGGCCGATGCGCGTTGTGGAGATGCAGGGTGTGGAGTTCAACGCCTGCGGTGGAACGCATGTGGCCTCTACCGGGGCGATCGGGGGATTGCTGCTGCGCGGGACTGAGAAGGTTAAGTCTGGGATTCGGGTGAAGTTCCTCTGCGGTTTGCGTGCGGTACGCGCGGCGCGGCGGGATTTCGCGGTCTTGGCAGGCGTGGCGGGTTCCTTGAGTGTCGGTTCGGGCGATGTGCCGGGCCGGGTGATGGCGTTGCAGGAGGAGACCAAAGCCGGGGTGAAGCAGCGGCGCGCGCTGCTGGACGAACTTGCCGAGACGCAGGCCGCAGCCTCCCTGGCGAGGGCCGGGGGAGGGCAGGTGGTGCAGGCTGCCTTTGCTGACAAGCCGGTGGAGTTCGCCAAGCGGGTCGCTGCTGCGGTGGCGCGGGCGGGGTCTGCAGCAGCCGTCGGGGTCACAGATTCAGGCCATGGTGCGGTCGTTTGTGCCGTGCCCTCCGGAGGCGCGCGCCATGCGGGTACCCTGCTGCGTGAGGTGCTCTCGGCCGAGGGCGCACGGGGCGGCGGGTCGGCGGAGCTGGCCCAGGGCGTGTGCCGGGCCGAGCAGGTGGAGGCTCTTGTGCAGGCTTTGGCGGCTCGGCTTAGCCGGTGAGCCTGTCTCGGGGTACCCTACCCCCCTACTTTGGTCCCAAAGTCTTCAAATGATTTGAGTTAAGTTCGATAAAAGTATGGTGAAGCTGGTCTTAATAGGAGTTTCTTCAAGTCATGCCTTTCTGAAGGGCTTCCGGCTTTTTTGAATTTTCAGATTAGTCTTTTTTGTGTAATTGCTGTGCAGCTGATGTGGGCTTTTGGGCGGATTAGCTAAGGGTACAGAAAACAGGCAAAGGCAAAAACAACCGCAGATTCCCTCCGGGAATGACAACAAAAGGACAAAGGGCTGTCAGCCTCGGGA